>CALKAI010000095.1 GCA_937983275.1 uncultured Trueperaceae bacterium
GCGCGGATCTTCTCCTCGGCCGTACCCTGGCCGCCGGAGATGATCGCTCCTGCGTGGCCCATGCGCTTGCCCGGAGGGGCGGTGGTGCCGGCGATGAACGCGGCGACCGGCTTGCCGAGTTTGGTGCGGATGTACTCTGCCGCCTCCTCCTCGGCTGTGCCGCCGATCTCGCCAATGAGCACGACGCCTTCGGTTTCGGGATCTTCGGCGAAGAGCTTCAGCGCGTCCACGAAGTTCGTGCCGTTCACCGGGTCGCCGCCAATGCCGATGGCCGTCGTCTGGCCCAGGCCGTTCTGGGTGAGCTGGTGGACGGCCTCGTAAGTGAGGGTGCCCGAGCGGCTCACGACACCGATGCGGCCCGCCTGGTGGATGTAGCCGGGCATGATGCCGATCCGGCACTCGTGCGGGGTGATCACGCCGGGGCAGTTGGGCCCGATGAGGCGCGTCTTCTTCCCCTCGAGGTAGCGCTTGGCCACCACCATGTCGTTCACCGGGATCCCCTCGGTGATGCAGATGACCAGCTCGAGCCCGGCGGCCGCTGCCTCCATAATCGCGTCCGCTGCGAATGGGGCGGGAACGAAGATGACGGAGGCGTTCGCGCCCGTCTCTGCTACCGCCTCGGCGACCGTCGCGTAGATGGGGACTTCGACGTGGTAGCGGTCTTCTCTGCCTGGAACCCCGCTGTGATCCGTTTCGCCTTCGAAGACCTCGGTTTCACCGGCGCGCGAGGGGTGCACCGCGCCCACGACGTTCGTACCGTAGGCGATCGACTTGTCCGCGTGGAAGCGCCCGGCGCCGCCCAGCCCCTGAACGAGGAGTTTCGTGTCCTTGCCAACCAGTACGCTCATCGTGCCAACTCCACGATCTTGCGGGCGCCATCGATCATGCTGTCGCCCGAGACCAGGTTGAGGCCGGATTCATCCAGCAGCTTCTTGCCCAGCTCCACGTTCGTGCCCTCCAGGCGCACCACCAGGGGCACCTCGAGGCCAACCTCCTGCACCGCGGCAATGACGCCCTCGGCGATCACGTCGCAGCGCATGATCCCGCCGAAGATATTCACGAAGATCCCCTTCACGTTCGGGTCCTTCGTGATGAGCCGGAAGGCCGCAGAGACCGTCTCCTTGCTGGCGCCACCACCCACATCCAGGAAGTTTGCAGGCTCGCCGCCCACGCCCTTGATCGTGTCCATCGTGGCCATCGCCAGGCCGGCGCCGTTCACCAGGCAGCCGATGTTGCCGTCGAGCTTGATGAAGGCGAGGCCGTGCTGGCTGGCTTCGACCTCTGCCGGGTCCTCCTCGGACTCGTCGCGCATGGTCGCGACTTCCTTGTGGCGGTAGAGCGCGTTCGAGTCGATGCTCATCTTCGCGTCAAGGGCCATCACCTCGCCGCTCCTGGTGACGACCAGCGGGTTGATCTCCAGCAGGTCGGTGTCCAGTTCGGTAGCGGCGGTTGCGAGCGCGAGCAGCAGCTTGCGGGCGTTCTTGTAGGCGTCACCGGTCAGGCCCAGCTGGTAGGCGATGGTGTGCGCCTGCCAGGGGAGGAGGCCAACGGCCGGGTCGATCTCCTGACGCAGGATCTTCTCCGGCGTCTCCTCCGCAACCTCCTCGATCTCCATGCCGCCCTCGGTCGAGGCCATCACGATGTTGCGGCCCGTTGCGCGGTCGAGCACCACCGAGAGGTAGAGCTCCCGCTCGATATCGATGCCCTGCTCGACCAGGAGCTGGTTTACCTGCTTACCCTCGGGACCCGTCTGTACGGTGACGAGGGTCGAGCCGAGCATCTGCTGGGCGAGCTCGCGCACCTTGTTCTCCGCCGCCTCGACGCCGCCTTTCAGGCCGTCGATAACCACGTTGACGCCGCCCAGGTCGGGGTGCTCCTTGAAGCGCCCCTTGCCGCGGCCGCCGGCGTGGATCTGTGACTTGACCACGACCACGCTGTTGCCGGTCGACTCGATGAGCGGCCTTACTGCCGCCACGGCCTCGTCGACCGTGGTGGCAACGCGGTTCTCGGGCGTCCTGATGCCCTTCTCGCGCAGCAGTTGCTTCGCCTGGAACTCATGAAGTTTCAACGAATAGACCTCCGCCCTGCCGCCGCCTGATCTGGCGGCATTGGGATTCCTTTTTGAACCGCTCCAGCGTAACCCCTGGGCGCGCGTCCACCAAGGTACAAGGGGGCCAACGGGTGGAAAACCGGGCAGAGTAAAAGCGGTAGTGGGGCTTTGGAAAATTATGTTCGCGAAGGGGGCAGTATGTTTGCAGGGGCGATTTCCGGAATACTGAACCCGGTTCAGGATTCACGATTTCACCATTTTGAATGTGCCCGCATGCTCCGAACATAATCACCCGGATGAGGTAGACGGTGGACTTCAGCAGAAATCTCGTACTGAAAGAGGACTACGCCTTTCTCGTTGCCGACGCGTCGGGGAACATTGCGGGGGCGGAACATGGTCTTTACGACCGCGACACCCGCTTCCTGAGCCGCTACGCCTGGAGCTTCGAACCCCGGCTGCAGCTGCTGCAGGTTCACTCCGGGACGCCGGACAGGGCGCACCTCGAATATGGGCTCTTCGACGGCGAGCGGCGACTGCTGGCCGTGAGCCGCACGGTCCGCCTGACCGGTGATTCGTTCACGGACACTCTGGAGATCGAGTCGTGGTCCCCCGAGATGCAGCCGCTGGAGCTGCGCCTCGAGCTGGGGAGCGACTTCGCCGACCTGTTCGAGGTGCGCGGGCTTGCCCCTGCAAGGTCGCGCCGGTTAACGAGCGGCCAGGAAGCCCAGAACACCGTGCACTTCGAGTACGCCGGGGCCAAAGACTTCTCGCGCGGCGTAACTATCGAGACCACGGGACCGCTCCAGTGGAACGGCCGGGACGCCTTCGAGTCGAGGCTCGAACTCGCCCCACGGGAACGACGAACGTTGAGCGTTACGGCACGATTATCGCCGGCACGTTCTGGCGCGCAAGCAACGGGGTATGGGGAGTGGCGGGCGAAGTTCTCTGCCCTTCCTGTCCCGCCCCGCTACGAGCCGGTGCTCTCCCGGGCGATCGACGACCTGCGTGCGCTGCTCCTCTTCGAGGAAAGCGGGCCGCTGCCCGCGGCCGGTATCCCCTGGTATGTCGCGCCCTTCGGCCGCGACTCGCTGCTCACCGCACTGATGTTGCGCGACTGGGCGCCGGAAGTCGCTACCGGGACCCTGCGCTTCCTGGCCCGGCATCAGGGGGTGCGCCGCGACTCCTACACGGGAGAGGCGCCCGGGAAGATCATGCATGAGCTGCGCCAGGGCGAGCTGGCCGCACTCGGCGAGGTTCCCCATACGCCCTACTACGGCTCGGCCGATGCGACCGCGCTCTTCATCATCCTGCTGGACAGCGTCGGCGACGCACAGCTGGTCAACGAGCTGCGCCCCCACTGGGAGGCGGCCCTGGCCTGGCACCTCGAGGACGGCGACCTCGACGGCGACGGGTTCATCGAGTTCGAGCCGGCGAAGCCGGGCGAAGGACTAACGGTGCAGTCGTGGAAGGATTCGAGTGATTCGCTGAGCCACGCCGACGGTTCGCTCGCGGCCGGCGCCATCGCCCCCTCCGAGGTGCAGGGGTACGCCTACGCGGCCTACCGTGCGGCCGCCGGCTTCTACGGGCAACTGGACGAGCCAGATGAAGCGGAGGAGTGGCTCGGCCGCGCACACGAGCTGCAGGCGCGCTTCGAGAAGGCCTTCTGGCTGGAGGAGCTGGGCACCTACGCCCTCGCCCTCGACGGCGAGAAGCGCCCCCTGCGCGTGCACAACTCGAATGCCGGCCACCTGCTGTGGAGCGGGATCGTTCCGGAAGCGAAGGCCACGCGCCTGCGTGACACGCTCTTCAGCACCGAAAACTGGAGCGGCTGGGGCGTGCGCACGCTGGGTGCCGCAGAGCTCCGCTACAACCCGCTCTCCTACCACAACGGCTCCGTGTGGCCGCACGACAACGCGCTCATCGCCGCCGGTCTGGCCCACTACGGCTTTACGGACGAGGCCCGGCGCATTCGCGATGCCCTCCTCGGGATCGCCGCCATGCAGCCCGATCTGCGCCTGCCCGAACTCATCGGCGGAGAGCAGCGCCGCGACGACCTACCGCCCGTGCCCTACCCGGTCTCCAACCGGCCCCAGGCGTGGAGCGCCGCGTCGCTCGTCTACCTGCTTACCCTCCTACCTTTGGAGCAGGCAGGCCCGACCGACGGGCAGTAGTATCGGGGCATGGGGATCCTCGCGGTCATCGTTTTCACAATCATCTTCATCGTCGCACTGGTCGGAATCGTCGTCCCGGTGGTGCCGGGCGTGCCCCTCGCCGCCGTGGGCGCCCTGCTCGCCGGCTGGATGACCGGCTTCGAGGAGCTGGGCCTCACGCCGCTCCTCATCGTCGCCGGCCTGGCCGTGCTCTCGCAGGTGGTCGAGGTGCTCTCCTCCTGGGTGGGTGCGAAGTATTACGGCGCCGGCCGCCCGGGATTATGGGGCGGAGTAATCGGCTCCCTCCTCGGCATCATCTTCTTCCCGCCGTTTGGCTTCCTCTTCGGCGCCCTCGTCGGTGCGGTGGCCTTCGAGATGCTCGCGGGCCGCAAGTTGGAGGACGCGTGGCGCGCCGGTGTGGGCGCCTTCATCGGCACACTCGGCGGCGCCGTGGCGAAGGTCTTCATCCTGATTGCCATAGGCGTCGTCGTCTACCCCCGGATCATCTGAGACCCGAACCCGGACGCAAAAAGCGTGCACTTCGCGCAGCTGCAGGTTGTCGGGAATGGTTGACTGTAAAATCAGTTCCGACACTGCCACTCGCGCATGCGGAGCTTCCGAAAGGGCTGATAAATGGATCCCATCATGGTGCAAATCGGGCCCCTGGCCATCAGGTGGTACGGCGTACTGATCGCCGCCGGGGTACTGATAGGTTCGCTCTGGGCCGTTCGCCTCGCGCCCAAAAGGGGAGTCGACCCCGACAAGCTGCTCGACGCCGCGCCCCTGCTGGTCCTCGCGGGCATCGTCGGTGCACGCCTCGTCTACGTGCTGACGAGCCCCAGCGCCTTCTTCGGGCCCGGCGGCAACCCCATCGACGCCTTCAAGGTGTGGCAGGGCGGCATCAGCATTCACGGCGGCATCATCGGCATCATGATCGCCCTCTACTTCTACGCCAGGGCGCGCGACATGAACATGTGGGCCGCCCTCGATGTGATGAGCATCATCGGTGCGCTGGGCATCATTGGCGGCCGCATCGGCAACTTCATGAACGGCACTGACACGGGCGGCCGGCTCACCGACCTGCCCATCGCCTTCACCTGGCCCGAGCCGGGTACACCCACCTTCGGGGAGTTTGGTCGCATCGTGTTCGGTGAGCCGCTGTGGCTCTATGCTCCGCCTGCCTGCAGCAGCGTGCCGCCAGGCGACCCCTGCCAGGTGCACCTCACGCCGCTCTACGGCGCGATCATCGGCGTCCTGCTCATCTTCGTGATCATGTGGGCCCTGCGGCGCAGCCGCGTGCCGGGCTTCGTCTTCTGGCACTTCGTGCTCTGGTACTCGGTGCTGCGCAGCGTCCTCGAGGAGCCCTTCCGCGACAACCCGCTCGCCTGGCCCGTCTACCTGAACGAGAGCGCAGGCATAGGCCTGTTCACGCTCACCCAGCTGGTGAGCGTGCCGATCATCCTGATCGCCCTGTTCCTGCTGCTGCGCATGAACCCGGACGCCGTCGACAAGCGCGAACGGCTGGCGCGCCGGGCGCGCCGCTGACGCGCGGGCGAACCACCTTGTCCCTTCCCAGGAGTAACCCTTGACCGATCAGAGCAGGCCGCTGGCCGTAATCATCCTCGCCGCGGGAGCCGGAACCCGCATGAAGTCGAACACGCCCAAGATGCTCCATGAGGCGGCCGGCAAGCCCCTCGTAGGGCACGTAGTCGACGCCGCCCTGCCACTCGGCGCCCAGCACACGCTGCTCGTCATAGGCCACGGCGCGGGACAGGTGCGCGACGCGTTGAGCGACCGCGACGTGACCTTCGTGCTCCAGGAGGAGCAGCTGGGTACCGGCCACGCCGTCAAGGTGGCCCTTGCTCAGCTTGACGGGTTCGAGGGCGACGTCATGGTCCTCACCGGCGACGCCCCGCTGCTCACCAGCGAGACGCTCCAGCGGCTGCGGGACAGCCACCGTTCGAGCGGAGCGGGCGCCTCGCTGCTCGTCTACGACGCGCCCGACCCGACCGGCCTGGGCCGCATAGTGCGGGACGAGGCGGGCAAGCTGGCGCGCATCGTCGAGGAGAAGGACGCCACGCCCGAGGAGAAGGCGATAACCGAGATCAACCCGGGCTTCTTCATCTTCGACAGCCACCTGCGCGGCTTCCTCGACCGGCTCAGCAACGACAACGCCCAGGGGGAGTACTACCTCACCGAGGTGCCGCTCTTCTACCTGGAGGCCGGCCTGGAGGTGCACACCGTCCAGGGCCTGGACGAGACCGGCCAGCTGGTAGGCGTGAACAACCGCGTGCAGCTCGCCCAGGCAGAGAAACTCCTCCGCGACCGCATACGCCGCCACTGGCTCCTGGAGGGCGTGACCATGATCGCGCCGGAAACCACCTGGATCGACGCCCAGGTCCAGCTGGGCCGTGACGTCATCCTCGAGCCCGGCGTCATCCTCAGGGGCAATACCGTCGTCGGTGACGGTGCGCGAATAGGCGCCTACTCGGTCCTCGAGGACGCCACCGTCAACGAGGGTGAAGTGCTCGAGCCGCTCACCACCAACCGCGACCGGATCGGCGCCTGAAGCCAGGCCACCGCATAACGAGGGTAGCGCTCCGGCCCGGCAGGAGCCGCGCCGGGTGATAAGTTATGCAGCGGTGATGTCCTGATGTCCCTGCTCAACAAGCCCCCCGCGGCCCTCGCCCTCGAGGACGGCACCGTCTACTACGGTTACGCCTTCGGCTACCGCGGCAAGTCGGTCGGCGAAGTGGTTTTCAACACCTCCATGACCGGCTACCAGGAGATCCTCACGGATCCCAGCTACAACGGCCAGATCGTCACGATGACCTACCCGCAGATCGGGAACTACGGGGTCAGCGTGTACGACATGGAGTCGAACCGGCCCTTCGCGCGTGGGTTCATCGTGCGCGAGTTCAGCCGTGTCGCTTCCAACCACCGCTCCAACCAGGACCTGCAGAGCTTCATGGAGCAGCACGAGATCGTGGGCATCGAAGGCATCGACACCCGCGCCCTCACCCGGCGCCTGCGCACCGGCGGGGTCGTCAAGGGCGTCATCTACCACGGCGAAACCGACGACGAGCTGGAAGCGCAGCTGGTGCGCGAGGCGCGCGAGCACGAGGATATCGACGGGCGCGACATGACACCCGAGGTGAGCACGCCGCTCCCATACGCGCGGCCCACCTTCCAGGAGAACCCGCGGGTCGTGATCATCGACTTCGGCATCAAGAACTCGATCGTCTACAAGCTGGAGCAGGCAGGTGCCGAGGTCATTGTCGTACCCGCCAAGACCACCCCCGCCCAGATAATGGCGCTCAACCCGTACGGCCTGGTCCTCTCCAACGGACCGGGTGACCCGTCCGGCCCGCGCTACGCGCACGACACGGTGTGGCAGCTGCTGGGCATCCTGCCCACCTACGGAATCTGCATGGGCCACCAGCTGCTGGGCCTGGCCGTGGGCGGCAAGACCTACAAGCTGAAGTATGGCCACCGCGGCGCCAACACCCCGGTGAAGAACGTGATCACCGGCGAGGTGGAGATGACCTCGCAGAACCACAACTACGTGGTTGACCTCGACTCGATTCCCGGCGGCCAGTTCCAGGCGACGCACGTCAACCTCAACGACGGCACCCTGGAGGGGATGCAGCACACCCGCTACCCCATCTTCAGCGTCCAGTACCACCCCGAAGCGAGCCCGGGCCCGCACGACGCCAACTACCTGTTCCGGCGCTTCATCGAAGAGGTGAACGCCTTCGAGGGCGCCACCGCCCTGCCCACAATGCAGGCGGTTAAGCCCGGCTAAAAGTTCAGGCGCGCTGCCAGGGTTCGAGGATGTCGCGGGCAAGTTCTCTGCCCTTATCCGTCAGGTGCAGGCGCTGACCGTCGAAGCTGACGAGGCCATCATCCAGCGACATCCGCAGGGAGCGGTGCGCCTGCGCCTCGCTCCAGCGCAGGTGCTCCTGCAGGACCTGCGGGCGGCTCTCCTGCTCCTCGTCGTCCAGCCCCTCGTGGCTGTACAGGTGCACCACTATCGCGCGCTTGCCCAGCCGGCGCCGGTTTTGGCGGCGGCGCACAGCCGCGGCGACGAGGCCGTAGCGTGGCGAGAGGAGCACGGCCGCCAGCAGGAAGTAGCCGGTCACCAGCGCCATCGAGCCGCCGATCGACACGTTCCAGGCGACCGCCTGCCAGTAGCCGAGGATGCTCGCGGCGATGCCCATGAGGCAGGCGTAGAGGATCACCAGGGGCAGCCGGTCGGTGAGCAGGTAGGCAGCCGCGGGCGGGACGATCACGAACGCCACGAAGAGGATCACGCCCACCGCATCGAACGCCGCAACGGCGGTGACGCTGGTGAGGCTCAGCAGGGCGTAGAAGAGCACGCCCGGCAGGAAGCCCAGAGCCCGCGCCAGGCCCGAATCGAAGCTCATGAGCTTCAGCTCCTTGAAGAAGAGGAGGACGAAGGCCAGGTTGACGAGCGTGACTACCGCCATGGTGAGCAGCGAGCGCGGTATCTGCATGCCGAACGCCGCTACGGTATCGAGCCAGACGAACCCGATCTCGCCCAGCAGCACGGTGTGCGCGTCGACGTGCACGTCGCGGGCGTAGATGTTGAGGAGCAGCACGCCGGCGCTGAACAGGGCGGGGAAGACGAGGCCTATGGCGGCGTCGCTTTTTACTCTGCCTGTTGAGGTCAGGCTCTGGACGAGGAACACGGTCAGGACACCGGTGAGGGCCGCCCCGATGATCTGCACCGGCCCGCTCACCACGTGGAAGATCAGGTAGACGACGGCGATGCCGAAGACGATCGAGTGGCTGATGGCGTCGCTCAGCATGCTGGCGCGGCGCAGCACCAGGAAGGTGCCCAGCAGCGAGCCCGCCACCGCGACCAGCGCGCCGGTGACCATTATCGAGATGGGGATGTCGTTCAGGAGGGCCTCGAGGCTCATGCCGGCTCCTCCCCTTGGCCGCCGCCTTCAACATGCGCGCGGGCACTCTCGAAACCTGCACCCGTGAGGCGCCAGTGGTTTCCCTCCTCGGGCATGTGGCGTGCCTCCTCGACCAGGCCCGCCCGTTCGAGTTCGCGCAGGTCGCCCCTCACGCCGCGCCCCTGGGCCGCGCGCAGCATCCCCTCCTCGATCCGGTAGCCGGGATCCTCGTGATCGACGGCCAGCCCGAACATCGTCTCGAGGAGCCGCCGGCGCCTGAACTCCCGGCCCTGCCGGGCCGCCCGCAGCCACGCCCACACGATGCCGCGCTCCGGCGCGAACAGCAGCGAGACGATGACCAGCGCCGTGGCGGTCAGCACGATCAGCGGTCCGGTGGAGAGCCCCCGGCCGGCCGCGCTGATGAGGGAACCGATTACGCCGGCGGTCGCGCCGAACAGGGCAGAGGAAACCGCCATCCCCTCCATACGCCGCGACCACTGCCGCGCCGCCACCGCCGGCGCGACCAGCATCGCCGACATGAGCACCACCCCGACGAGCTGCAGGCCAATCACGATGGCCAGCGCGATCGCCATGGTGAGCAGGGTCTCGAGCGTTGCCACCGGCAGGCCCAGGGTGCGGGCGAACTGCGGATCGAAGGTGATGAGCTTGAACTCCTTCCAGAGGAGCAGCACCAGCGCGAGCAGCAGGACGGTGAGGCCCGCCAGCAGGGGCAGGTCGGACCTGAGGATCGCCGCGGCCTGGCCGAACAGGAAGGAGTCGAGGCCGGCCTGGGAGGAGGCGCCGCTCTGCTGCACGTAGGTGAGCAGGATGACGCCCAGGGCGAAGAAGATGCTCAGTGCGCTGCCCAGCGCCGCGTCGTTCTTCAGGCGGGTGTTGCGCACGAGCAGCAGCACGAAGAGGGCCGCCAGCGACCCCGACACGAGGGCGCCCGCCGTGATCGCCCCCAGGTTCCTTGTGCCGGTGAGCAGGAAGCCCAGTGCCACCCCGGGCAGGGTGGCGTGCGAGAGGGCGTCGCCCAGGAGGCTCTGGCCGCGCAGCACCGCGAAAACGCCCAGCGTGCCGCTGCTTACGCCCAGCAGGATCGCGCCCGCCAGGACGTTCTGGACCGTGAAGTCGGAGAGGAACTGGGCCAGGTCCACGTCAGTGTTCGCCCGCCACCTCGAGCAGCGGCACGTTCCCGCCGTAGGCGGCGCGCAGGTTCCTTGCCGTGTAGACCTCATCGACGGTCCCCTGGGCGACCGTGCGCACGTTGAGTATCAGCAGCCAGTCGAAGTAGGTGCGTACGGTCTGCAGGTCGTGGTGGACCGCGATGACGGTCTTGCCGCGGGAGCGCAGGTCCCGCAGGATGCGCATGATCGCCCGCTCCGTCACCGCGTCGACGCCGGCGAGGGGCTCGTCGAGGAAGTAGACGTCGGCGTCCTGCACCAGGGCGCGGGCCAGGAAGACCCGCTGCTGCTGGCCGCCGGAGAGCTGGCTTATTTGCCGGTCGGCGTACTCCTCCATCGAGACCGAGCGGAGTGCCTCCCGAGCCGCCTCGTACTCCTTGCGTCCGGGCCGCCTGATCCAGCCCAGGTGCCCGTAGAGTCCCATGGTGACCACGTCAATCGCGGTGGTGGGGAAATCCCAGTCGACCGAAGTGCGCTGGGGAACGTAACCCACCCGGTGGCGCACCTGCCGGTAGGGCCTGCCATGGATGTAGACGTGACCGGCGCTGGGACGCACGAGGCCAAGGATGGTCTTGATGAGGGTCGACTTGCCCGCCCCGTTCGGACCCACGATCGCTGCAAGCACGCCGGGGGGCACGTCCAGGTCGATGTCCCACAGGACCGGCTTCTCGCGGTAGCTCACGGTGAGGTCCTCGACGTGAACCGCCAGCGACGGCTCGTGCCGGTTGTTGTTGCCGTTATCCCCTACTGCCATCTGCGCCACCACTCCTGCAACTCCCGGGGGAGGGGCGGAAGTTCGCCCCCAAGGCCGGTGGTGATGCTCACGGTATTCGACCAGAGCATGCCCAGGTAGGTGCCGCCGCGCGTCCCGTCGCTGCCCATCGCATCCGAGTACAGCTCATCACCGATCGAGAGCTCGTGACCGCGACTCGCTGCGGCCTCCACGACCGCCTGGACCGTGCGCGGGTTGATGGTGCTCTCCACGAAGATGGTGGGGATGCCCCGGTCGACCGCGAACTGGGCTGTCTCCCGGATGTCGGCGATGCCGGCCTCCGTGTCGGTGCTGATTCCCTGGATGCCGATGACCTCGATGCCGTACGCCCGCCCGTAGTAGGAGAAGGCGTCGTGGGCGGTGATGAGTACCCGCTGCTGATCGGGGATGCTGGCGACCGCGTCCTCTATCCAGGCGTGCAGCGCCAGGAGCTGGGCCTCGAACTGCTGTGCCCGCTCGTCAAGGCCCGGTGCGCACTCGGGCACCAGCTCGGCGAGGGCATCCCGGACGACCGGCACGGTCTGCGCCCACAGCGAGACATCCATCCAGATGTGGGGATCGACGCCGAACTGGTCGTCGGTGCGGATCAGCTGCTCCTCGCTCACGGCCTGTTCGGAGACGGCAACGGTTGGTTTGCGGGTGCTGAAGTTGGCGAGCACCTCGCCCAGCTGGCCCTCCAGAAAGAGGCCGGCGTAGAGGATCAGATCGGCGTCGTTGAGCTTGGCGATGTCGCCGGCGCTGGCGCGGAAGAGGTGCGGGTCGATGCCGCTGCCGATGAGGTAATCAACGCTCACGCACTCGCCGCCCACGTTGCGGGCCACGTCGCCCACCATCCCGACGGTGGCGAGAACCCGGGGAGCTTCGGCATCCTGGGCCTGTACCTGCCAGAAAGGGAGAAGGAAGACGAAGAGCATCAGGGCCAGGGGCCGCCTGCTGCCCTCGCGGGGACATTGTTTGCTGCGCCGCAAGGAAATGTTTGGCATGCCTAAACCTATTCCTCGCGCCCACTCCTGTCAAGCGGAACTGCGGACTTCTTGGCCGGTGCCGGTTGCTCCGGGAGTCCGGTACCGCGCCCCTAGTTCAGGTTGCGAATCGGGTCGCCCGCCTCCTTGCGGCGCCGCAGCAGGTGGTAGAGCCCCAGCGCGAGCGGGCCGGTGAAGAGCGAGAGCAGCAGGTAGGGGAGTGTGGCGATGCCCCAGTAGCGGGCGTCCCGGAAGATCCACACGCCCACGAACAGGTTGAGGGTCTGCAGGTGGGCCCAGAGCGCCAGGAAGCCCCACTCGGAGAGCAGGAGAGCCTGCAGGTAACCGGCCGAGATCCCGATGCCGCTCAGCACACCAGGCAGGGCCAGCAGCAGGAACAGCGTGTAGACACCGCCCAGGATGATGAACGGCCAGGGGGAGGTGACGACCCGGTAGGTGAAGTTACGCCGGGGGAAGAGCAGCATGGCGATCCACACCGGCAGGGGCAGCAGGAAGAGGAGTGCAAACAGGTTGTCGGTCATAGGGTTCCGCTCTTTCTAGAGTTCATCCGTGTCGAGGAGGATCGTCACGGGGCCGTCGTTGAGGAGCGAGACCTGCATGTCGGCACCGAACTCGCCCGTCTCCACGGTCACCCCCTGTTCGCGCGCCAGCTCGACGAACCTGTCCACGAGGGGAGCGGCGTGATCGGGCCGGGCTGCTTCGGAGTAGGAAGGCCGGTTGCCGCTGCGGGCGTTGGCGAACAGCGTGAACTGGCTTATCACCAGCAGCGAGCCGTCCACGTCCAGCAGGCTGCGGTTCATCTTCCCCTGTTCGTCCCCGAAGATGCGCAGCTTCACCGTCTTGGCGACCAGTCTGGCGGCCTTCTCCTCATCGTCGTCGTGGGTGATGCCCAGCAGCACCAGCAGGCCGGGGCCAATCTCGCCCAAGAGCTTGCCTTCGCTGCTCACGCTGGCGCTGGTGACGCGTTGCAAGAGGGCGCGCATCTAGAAGAGGCTCTCCTGTTTTGCGGGGTCGATGACGATCCTGCCGGCCTTGGGAGGGAGCGCATCGAGCGCCTCCTTGAGGCGCTTCATGTCCTCCCACATTTGCCACTTGGGTGCGCCCTCTTCGCGGCTGGGGTTCCGGAGCAGGTAGGCCGGGTGGTAGAGCGGGTAGAGGCGTATGCCCTGCCACTCGGACCAGGTGCCGTGGCACTTGCTGATCCCTTCGCGGTCGCCGCGGAAGTATTGGGTGGGAACGTTGCCGAGTGTGGCGATAACCTGCGGGTTCACGAGGGCGATCTCGCGCAGGAGGACCGGTTCGCTGGCTGCCAGCTCGGCCGGAGTGGGGTTCCGGTTGCCGGGCGGACGAAACTTGACGATGTTGGTGACGTAGACGTCCTCCCGGTCGATGCCCACGCTTTCCAGGATGCGGTCCAGCAGCTGGCCGGCGCGCCCGACGAAGGGGCGGCCGTTCAGGTCCTCATCCTCGCCCGGGGCCTCGCCCACGAGCATGAGGTTGGCGTCGGGGTCGCCCTCGCCGAATACCAGGTTGTCACTAAGATCGTTCAGTACGGGGTCTTTGCGTGCTGCCAGCTTCGCCAGCTCATCGAGTGTCACGCAATACGTCTACCATAGGCGTCCTCAGCGAAGGCTGGGCCGCTGGCTGCGAACCTCCCGGCGAATCTTGGGCTGCAGGCCCACCAGCAGGAAGAAGTTTTCGAGGGCCTTCTCCTTGGCGCTGATGACGAGGCTCTCCTTGTCGGTCGCTCCCTTTACGAAGGGGAGGTCCTTGTACACCCGCAGGGCTTCCCTTACCGCCTCGTGCGGCCCCTTGCTCTGGGCCACCTCGCTAAGCTGCGAGTAGATCTCGCGTCGTGCTTCGGCGCTGCGGCGCAGCGTTTCGACGTCTTCCTCGCCTACGGCACCGTTACCGTCCTGGGCGCGCAGGAGGTCCTGCTTGGCTATGCGCCGGTAGTGCTTGAGTCCCCTGAGAATTTCGTCCGAACTGAGAACAACGTTTACTTCCATCGCCTCTCCCTTCAGTGCCGCAATTCCAGCGCCGGTGATTCAGGCCTTGATCTTCTTGATCGGGACTGGCGTACCAAGCTTGTCGTCGTGCTCAAGGAGGTCGCCGCTGTACCGCTGGAGCGCCGAAATCTCTGCCTCATCCGACCGGTAACCGCACGCCTGGCACTCAAGTTCCGTAAAGCCCTCTTCGAAGGTATAGGTGATGGTGTCTGCACTCCCACACTCCGGGCACGGCTCATATTCAAGGGTGCCTTCAGCGTCGAACATCTGCACCTCCCTTGCGCCATTCTAGGGGCTGGCGCTGAAGTGAACGTGAACCAGGGAACCCCGTTCGCGCAGCGGTCGCCACCCCCATTCGCTGCCGCCCTAGGCCCCGAGCCCTGACTCGCCGCTGGCATGCTCCATCAGCTCCCTGGCGTTCCGCAGGGACGCCTCGGTGACGCTGCCGCTAAGCATGCGGGCAAGCTCCTGCTCGCGTTCGTGCGGCTCCAGACGGTGGACCCTGGTAACCGTCCGGTTCGCTTCGCTGACCTTCTCCACGAAGAACTGCGCGTCGGCGTAGGCGGCGACCTGGGGCAGGTGGGTGACGACCAGCACCTGCCGTTTGCGGGAAAGCCGGGCCAGCAGTTCGCCCACCGCCCTGGCCGCCTGGCCGCCAATGCCGGCGTCGACCTCGTCGAAGACGAGTACGGGCCGGTCCGTGCCGGTAACCAGATCGAGGGCCAGCATCACCCGCGACAGCTCGCCGCCCGAGCCCACCTGGCTCAGGTCGGCAAGCGGCTCACCCGGGTTGGCGCTGAAGTCGAAGCGGACCCGCTCCAGCCCGTGCGGTCCCGGCTTGTCGAGCGGTTCGAGCACCACCGTGAGGCGGGCGCCGGCCATGCTCAGCTGGCCCAGGTAGCCCTCCACCTCCCGCTGGAGGCCCCTGGCCGCGGAAGTGCGCAGGCCCGTGAGCTCGGCGCCCAGCCTGCGGACGGTTGCCTCCAGCTCAGTCAGCTGCGCCTCGAGTTCGCCGGCGCTGCCGGCCTCCTCCTCCAGCTCCTGCAGTTCGTGCGCGGCCTCCTGCCGGTACGCCAGGATCGCGGCGACATCCTCGCCATACTTCCGGCGCAGGCGGTCGATTGTGGCCAGGCGTTCCTCTGCCCGATCCAGCTCGCCCGGCTGCCCCTCGAAGTCGGCGATGAAGCTTTCCAGCTCCTCGCCCACCGCCTGCACGGCGGCCCTCGCCTCGTCCAGCTCAGCTGCCAGTGCGGCCAGCGACTCCTGATGGCGGGCGGCACCGTGCAGCTCACGGCTGGCCGCATGAAGCAGCTCACTCGCCGAGGGTTCCCCCTCGTTGAGCAACGCCAGGGCACCGGCGGTTGCCTGCATGATCCGTTCGGAGTTGCGCAGGGCGACTATCCGCTGGCGCAGCGCCACGTCCTCACCCTCCTGCAGGCGGGCCGAGTCTATCTCCTCCAGCTCGAAGCGCAGGAAGTCGCGCCGGCGCTCCCGCTCGCGCACCCCCTCGCGCAACGCGGCAAGCTGGCCCCTCACGCTCTCGTAACGGCGATAGGTCTCCTCGTACTCGCGCAGAAGTTCGCGGCCCTTCTCATCGAGGAGCCGGTCGAGGCGAAGGCGGGGCTCCTCGCGGCCGGTCAGTGCCTGGGCCGCATGCTGGCCGTGCACCCCTACGACCCGGCCCAGCCGCCCGGCCAGCTCGGCAATCGTCACCAGCTCGCCGTCGATGCGGGCCTGCGAACGCCCCTGCACGCGCAGCCGCCGCGACGCCGACTCGACGCCAACGCCACTGAACTCGCCCTGCACCAGCGCACTCTTCGCGCCGCTGCGCACGAAGCTGGAGTCGCCCCGCTGGCCCGTGAGCAGGGCAAGCGCATCGACGAGCAGCGACTTGCCGGCGCCCGTCTCCCCGGTCAGCGCGTTGAAGCCGGGGGAGAGCTCCACCCGCAGCTCATCGACGATGGCGAAATCCTTCAGCTCCAGCGAGATCAGCACTATGACGCTCATTATAGAAGGGGTTAAGTGGAGGGCGGCGGCCGGGTGGGCAGGGGCCCAGCGGTGGTAGGTTCTGCTGTAGCCTGAACCTGTCGAAGGAGTATGGAGGCCTACCGTGAGTAACGCTCAGGAGCTGCCGGGAAGGGAACGCGTCCGCTGGGTCGAGTGTCCCCGGGACGCATGGCAATCGGTGCCGGAACTGATTCCCGCCGAACGCAAGGTCGCTCACCTGCAGGGGCTGCTGGACGCCGGCTTCAGGAACATCGACGCCGGCTCGTTCGTGTCCCCGCGTGCCGTGCCGCAACTCGCCAACAGCGAAGACGTGCTGGCGGGGCTGCGGGTTCCCGCTGGTGCGGAACTGCTGGCCATCGTCGCGAATGGGCGCGGCGTCGAGCGGGCCCTGGCGGCCGCCAACGTGACCGCCGTCGGTTACCCGCTCTCGGTCAACGAGACCTTCCAGCTGCGCAACTCCGGCATGACGCTCGAGCAGTCGTGGGAGTTCCTGGAAGGGCTGGTGCGGCAGGCCCGGGAAGGTGGCCTGGAGCTGGTGGTCTACCTCTCGATGGGGTTCGGCAATCCCTACGGCGACCCCTGGGAACCGGAGGACACTGCACGGGCCGCGCAGCGGCTGGCCCGGCTCGGCGTGCACAGGCTAGCGCTTGCCGACACGATCGGTAACGCCGACGAGGTACGCCTCGCCCAGGTCCTGGGCGCCGTGGAGTGGCCGGGGGAGCTGGGCCTGCACCTGCATGCGCGGCCCCATGCCTGGCAGCCGCTGCTCGAAACAGCCTGGAGCGCCGGGGTGCGCTGGTTCGAGGGTGCCCTCTCCGGGCTGGGCGGCTGCCCCTTCGCCGGTGATGAGCTTGTCGGCAACCTGCCTACAGAAAAGGTGTTGCCCTGGCTGGCCGCCAGGGCAACGGTTGACGTGGATCTGGAGAAGCTGCCGGGGCTCGCGCGGGAGGCGAGGGGCCTGGCTTTCTCTGCCTGAACGGGCCTGGCCCTACAGCTCGCCCTTCTCCTCGAGTTCGTTGCGGATCGCGTCGAGCACCGCGTCGCGCGCCTCGTCTAGCTGCGCCGGGATCTTCGCGCCGGCCGCCGCGACGTGGCCGCCGCCGCCCAGCTCCATGCAGATGGCCTGAGCCGAAACGCCGTCACGCGTCCGGACCGAGACCTTCGTCTCGCCATCCCGCTCCTTGAGGAATGCCGCCACCTTCGTGCCCTCGGCGTAGCGGATGAGACCCACGTAATCGTCCGTGTCGTCCTCGGAGTCACCAACCTCCTTGCGCATCTCCTCGGTCACGTAGGCGAGCACGACCTTGTCGGACATGAAGAAGTCGACCGTGTTCATCACCCGGCCCAGCATCCGGAAGTACTCCTTCGAGCGCCACTGCAGCCGGTCCGTGAGGTAGGGGTAGTCGACGCCGTGAGCCATCAGCTCGGAAGCGACCGCGAGGACGCCGGGATTCGTGTTCGCGTAGCGGAAGTTGCCCGTGTCCGTGAGTATGCCGGTGAGGCAGGGGGTGGCGATCTCGCGGGTCCAGGTGACGCCCAGCTCGTCGATGATCTCCTTGACGATCTGCGCGGTGGCGGCCTTGCCCGGCTCCACCAGCGACAGGTCACCGAAGCGGCTGTTCGTGCCGTGGTGATCGACGTTGATGGTGAAGGCCGCGCCCTCCAGCGGGGCGCCCAGCGCCCGGGGCTCGTCGGCGACATCCAGGACCGCCAGGAGGCAGTTCCCGGGCAGCTCCTCGAGTGGGGCCGAAAGCTCCCCCTCGCCAGCAATGAAGCTCAGATACCCCGGCGGCTCCATCGGCAGGGTGACCTGCTTGCCCAGCGCCTCCAGCGCCCGCTTCAGGCCCAGGGTCGAGCCCAGCGCGTCACCATCCGGGTCCACGTGGCTTATTACGACGATTGGCCCCTGCCACTCGCGTAGCTTCTGTGCAATTGCGGTTACCTTGCCGGCGTAATCCTTTTCGCCGGTGTTGTCGACGGTTGAATTCATGGGCAAATGATACCCACCAGGCGGCCGGGTCCTGTCATGCCCATCCCGAAGCCGGCCTGCTTTGGTTCCCCGGCGCTATGACTGCACCCGACGCTGGGCCACAATGGAGTCGTGGACGAGTCCCAGCAACACGGGCACAGCAGGCGCCGGGCACCAAGGCCGTTCACCTGGTTCCTGCTCATGCTGCTGGTGCTGGTCGCCTACCTCGCCGGCAACAGCGACATGCCGCAGGCCGGGGATCCGCGGGGACCGGGACCGGTGCACCCCCGGCTCCTCACGCCCGAGGCGCCCGAACCGACGCCGGCGACCGGCGAGCTGGCCGTCGTCGTCGAGGAGGCCAGCCCCGCCGTACTGCGGATCGAGAGCCGCTGCCGTACCCTCTTCGGGGCCATGCCCGTCGACGTGGGCAGCGGTTTCTTCGTGTCGGACAGCGGCCGGGTGCTGAGCGCCTACCACGTGGTCAGGCGCCAGGGGGTGGCCGGCCATCCGGCCTGCGGCCTGCGCTACGTCGCCATCGACGGCGCTGAGAACGAGTACGAGCTGGAGCTGGTCGGCTTCGACGCCCGGCAGGACATCGCGCTGCTCCAGGCGCAGGTGGAGGAGCCGGTGCCCTACCTGCCGCTGGCCGCTGCCTTGCCAGAGGTGGGCAGCGAGATCGTGGCGATAGGCAACTCGCGCGGTGAGTCCTTTACCGACAAGGCCGGCGAGGTGACCAGGCTCGACGTGGACGCCGGCCAGCCCCAGTTCGCCTCGGGCACCATCGAGCTCACCGCGGCGGTGGCGCCAGGCGACTCGGGCGGGCCGGTGATCAACGAGGCGGGCGAGGCGGTCGGAGTTGTCTCCTTCATCTCCTTCCAGCCCTCGCACCTCGCTGCCGACGGGGACGACCTGCTGAGCGGGCTGCTGCGGCGCACCCGGCCCGCCTTCGCCTCGTACGCCGTGCCCGTTCTGGAGGGCTCGGAACTGGTCGAGGCGCTGGCCGCCGGCATGCAGCGCGACATACCGGTGATCGGCTTCGAGGCGGCCTTCGATTACGACCCGCGGCGGGGCGGCCGCAGCGGACTGGGTCCCAGGCCGGGCGTGGTTGTAGGCAGAGTAGACCCCTCCGGCCCAGGCGCCAGCGCCGGCCTGCGCAGCCTCACCTCGACTCTGCGCCGCGACCCGGCGGGCGAGGTGGTGGGCCGCGATTACGAGGGCGATGTCATAACTTCGGTGGAGGGTACCCCCACGCCGAACTTCGACGCGCTGCTGCGCGTGATCCGCTCCCGCGAGGTGGGGGAGACGGTCACCGTGGCCGTGCAGCGGGGACCCCAGGAGCTGGAGCTCACAATGGAACTGACCGGCTACAGGGAGGTATTCGAGTAATACCGAGCCGGTCAGTTCCAGGTTTGCTGTTCTGCTTTTCGGGTGGTGGGCGATGGTGGATTTGAACCACCGACCTCGTCGTTATCAGCGACGCGCTCTAACCAGCTGAGCTAATCGCCCGTAAGCGAACGAAAGTCTAACACCTGCCCCGGGGTCGGTCAAGCCATCCGGCTGCGGCGGCAGGGGAGCCGTTCCGGCTCCGAATCAGGGAAACCGGGACACGGTAATCCAAGATAGCCGTGGTTATAGTGGGGTCGTGATCGAGCGCATCTATCTGGCCCGGCCCCGCGGATTCTGCGCCGGCGTCGTAATGGCAATCGAGGCAGTCGAGCAGGCCGCCCGGCAAAACAAGCTGGACGGCTCCGGCGAACTGCCCGTCTACCACTCCATCGTGCACAACAACACCGTCGTGAAACGCCTCGAGGAGCAGCACGGCGTCCACTTCGTGGAGGAGCTGGGCGAGCTGCGCGGCCTGCAGGAGCAGCTGGACCGCGAGGGGCGCAAGCTGGACGGCACCGTGGTCTTCAGCGCCCACGGGGTAAGCCCGGCGGTACGCGAAGAGGCGGCCAGCATGGGCCTCGCCACGATCGACGCCACCTGCCCGCTGGTCACCAAGGTCCACAACGAGGCCAAGCGGTACGCGCAGGAGGGTTACCACATCCTGCTGATCGGTGACTCGCTCCACCACCAGGAGGTCATCGGCACCAGCGGCGAGGCGCCCGAGCAGACCACCGTGGTGGGGGTAGTGGGCAACCGCAAGGCCGAGGAAGGCCTGGCCGACCCACGTACCGTCCAGGTGCCCGACCCCGACAAGGTCGCCGTGCTGACGCAGACGACCCTGTCGGTGGACGACACGATGCGTACCATCGACATCCTGCGCGAGCGGTTCCCCAACCTGGTGACGCCCAGCCGCGACGACCTCTGCTACGCCACCAAGAACCGCCAGGACGCCGTCCGCAAGATCGCCGACGAGGTTGACGTGTTCCTGGTCGTGACGAGCAGCTACAGCAGCAACGGGATGCGTCTGCTGGAGCTGGCCGAGGATCTGTGTGGCGACGCCTACCGCGTCGAATCCGTAGCCGACATCGACCCGGCGTGGTTTGCGGGGAAGAGGTCGGTGGGGATCTCCTCTGCCGCATCCACTCCCGACGACCTGGTCCAGGAGATCGTGAGCTACCTGCGGGAGCACAACCCGGGGGCAGAGACGATCGAGGAGGGCGAGTGGGAGAACATCACCTTCCGGCCGGCCAAACGGACCCCGCCGCCCGCGCTGGAGAGCCGCGCGTAGACGCGCCTCCTTTCAGCTCATGACTGCTCCCAGGCAAGGCAACCAGGGTACTCCCGTGCTGTCCATCGCGCCCATGCTCGACTGGACGGACCGGCACTACCGCTACCTGATGCGGCTCATGAGCCGGCGGGTGCTCCTCTACACGGAGATGGTCAACATGAACGCCATCCTGCGGGGCGACCCCGAGCGGCACCTGGCTTTCAGCGAGCAGGAGCATCCGGTGGCGCTGCAGGTCGCGGGAGACGACCCGGCGAAACTCGCGCAGGCGGCGGCGATCGCCCGGGAGTGGGGTTACGACGAGGTAAACCTCAACGTCGGCTGCCCCTCCGAGCGCGTCCAGAACGGCAATTTCGGTGCCTGCCTGATGGCCAGTCCCAACGTGGTGGCGCGGAGCATGGCCGCCATGAAGCGCGCCGTGGACATCCCCGTGACAGTCAAGCACCGCATCGGCATAGATGAACTGGACAGCTACGAGCACATGCGCAGTTTCGTCGAAGAGGTCAGCGAAGCCGGGGTAACGCGCTTCATCGTCCACGCCCGCAAGGCGTGGCTGCAGGGACTCTCGCCAAAGGAGAACCGCGACATCCCGCCCCTCAGGTATGAGTACGTCTACCGCCTGAAGGAGGAGCTGCCCCACCTGGAGATCCACATCAACGGCGGGGTGAAGTCGTTCGCCGAGGTCGAGCGGCACCTGGAGCACGTCGACGGCGTGATGGTGGGCCGCTGGGCCTACCACGACCCGTACGACTTCGCCTGCGCCGACGCCCGGATTTTCGGGGAAGAGGCGCCGGCGCCCAGCAGGCTGGAAGTCGTCGAGGGGTACCGCGACTACGTCGCCAGCCAGCAGGCTGCCGGCGCGCGCCTCAACACGCTCGTCAAGCCGCTGCTCAACCTGATGAACGGCCGGCCGGGCGCCCGCGCCTGGCGCCGGACGCTTAGCGAGGGTGTCGTCAAGGCAAGCGACGGCGCGCAGCTGCTGGATGCCGCTCTCGAAGCGGTGCCCGACAGCGTGCTGACCGAGCGGCCCGAGCCGCACGCCCGGGCCGCCGCCTGATCGAAACCGCCTAAACCGCCGCCTGAAGGGCCGCGAGGCTCAGTCCAACCGGCTCAGCAGCTGCCTGGCGATGATCAGGTGCTGAATCTCATCGGTGCCCTCGCCAATGCGGGTCAGGCGGGCGTCCCGCCACATGCGCTCCACCTCGTACTCGCGCATGTAGCCGTAACCACCCAGGATCTGGATGGCATCGTCGCACGCTTCGACGCCTGCGACCGAGCCCTTCAGCTTCGCCTGCGCGGCGGCGAGGGAGTAGTCCCGGCCGGCATCGCGCAGCTCGGCGGCCTTCAGGATGAGCAGGCGGGCGGCCTCGAGCTCCGTCGCCATGTGAGCCAGCTTGAAACCTATCGCCTGGTTCTGGGCGATGGGCTTGCCGAACTGCTCCCGCTCGGCCGCGTAGCGCAAGGCCCGCTCGAGGGCGCCGCGGCCCAGGCCCAGACCCATCGCGCCAATGCCGATACGGCCGCCAGCCAGAACGGTCATGACGTCACGGAACGCCGCACCCCGGGTGCCCAGCAGGTTCCGGGCAGGCACCTTCATCTCCTCGAAGGTGAGCGGGGTGGTGTCCGAGGAGGCGAGGCCCAGCTTCTTCTCGGGCTTGCCGCGAATCAGTCCCGGCGTGTCGCCGTCGACCACGAAAGCGCTTATGCCATCGGACTTGCCCCTGCCCTCACGCGGCGGGTCGGTCCGGGCGATCACCACGTAGGTGCCCGCCACGGTGCCCTGGGTGATGAACGACTTGCTGCCGTTGATCACGAAGTGGTCGCCCTCGTCGCGGGCGGTGGTGGACAGCGCCGCCGCGTCGGACCCGCTGCCCGGCTCGGTGAGGCACCACGCACCCAGCCTCTCGCCGCTGGCGAGCGCGGGCAGCCACTCCCGTTTCTGCTCCTCGCTGGCGGCGGTCATTATGTGGCCAACGCACAGCGAGTTGTGGGAGGCGACGGTGAGACACAGGGAGCCATCGACGACGGCGAGCTCCTCGACGATGCGCGCCGCCGCCTTCGTACTGAGCCCCACGCCCCCCAGCTCTTCGGGCACCTGCAGGCCAAACAGTCCCATGCCGGCGATCTTCCGGACCAGCTCGTGGGGGAAGCTCCCCTCCTCGTCGCGCCGAACCGCGCCGGGTGCTACCTCGTTCCTGAGGAAGTCACGCAGGTGGCTTACCAGTGAGTCGCTTTCGGGATCCCCCTCGAACCAGAAGTGGTCCCGCCTTTCCATCGCTCCGCTTGTCGACATGGGCACAGGTTAGCAGCCGCAAAAACCGCCCGCGCGTGTGTACCGGCGCACATGGGACGTCTGGTAGACTCCCCGGAACAGAAGCGCGGCACCTGCGCCTCCCGGGGCGGCTGCCGCCACTGCTGAGGGTGGTGTTTCGGTGAACGAGGCTAACGAACGCGTCTACTGGGTACGGGGCATCAGGGGAGCGACTACCGTCGAAGGGGACGAGGCACATTTAGTGCTGGATGCAACGCAGGAGCTTCTCGAAGAGATGCTTCGTGCCAACGAGATCGACGACTTCGAAGTGATCGCCTCCATCTTCTTCACGACCACCCCGGACATCTCCAGCACGTTCCCGGCAGAGGCCGCCCGGCGCATCGGCATGAACATGGTCCCCCTCCTGTGCAATCAGGAGATCCCCGTTCCCGGCCGCGTGCCCCTGGCCGTACGGGTGATGATGCAGGTGAACACCACCAAATCGCAGGGCGAGATGAAGCACATCTACCTGAAGGGCGCCAAGGCGCTGCGCCCCGACCTGGTCAGCGCCCAGTAATCCCGGGCAGAGAAGACAACCATCGCCCTCCTGCCCGCAGGAGGCCAAAAAAGGCGGGCACAGGAAGCGTTCCCTGTGCCCGCTGAACTGCGGTCAGTCCTGCCTCTTGATCAGGCGCCGCCGAACGAAAGGCTCTCGATCTCGACGAGCGGAGACTGCGCGTTGGTCATCGCGTCCCACTCGCTCTCGGCGCCCAGGCCGGTGATCGACTCCAGGATCCTGAACAGGTTGCCCGAGATGACGAAGTTCTCGACCGGGTAGCTTTCGCCGCCCTCGGCACGCAACCCGAACGCCTGCAGGGAAACATCCCCCGAGATCGGGTTGGCGCCTGCGTGCACACCCATCAGGTCGGTCACCACGACGCCGTCGTCGACCGTCACGCCGCTGCCCGGCGCTATAACCAGGTTGGTGGGCGCGACACCGAGCGTGCCCTTGTAGCTGCGGCTGGCGTGGCCGGTGTTCTCCTGGCCGCTCTGCCGGGCCGTCCAGCTGTTGTGGAGGAAGGAGCGCATTACTCCGCCCTCTATCAGCACCGTTTGCCTCGTCGGCGTGCCCTCGCTGTCGAACGGCTGGTTGGTGCCCTGCGCGTGGTTCGGTTCGTCCAGCAGGGTCAGCTGGCTGGAGGCGATCGTTTCGCCCAGCTTGTCGGCGAGCCGGCTGCGGCCCTCCACCAGGTTCTTGCCCGAGAAGCTGAAGATCAGCACGCGCAGGAGCTGGCCTACCACGTGCGGCTCCAGGTAGGCGCGGTAGCGGCCGGTCGCAAGCGGCCTGGCGCCCAGCAGGCGGCCGGTCTTCTCCAGCACCTCCTGCGCGGTGACCGTCGGGTCGAGGTTGTGGAACTCCTTGCTGACGTTGAGGCCAATCGCCTGCTTGATGCTCTCGGCCTCGCGCATCACGAACGAGCTCATCACGCCAGCCATACCCACCCGGTAGCCGCCGCGGGCACCCAGCGTGGAGGCGATCTCCTTCTGCTGCTCCCGCTCCACGTAGCGCACCGTCTGCGTCTTGTCGTAGCGCGGGTCCTGCTTGAGGGTCTCCTCGACATTGCGGGCGAGCGCGGCCTTCTCGACGATCGGCGCGCTTAGCCCCTCGGTGAGCAGGTCGGTGCGGCCCAGGTCGCTGCCGGTCGGCAGGAAGCCGCTGTCCTCATCCTGGAGGAGCGCGTTCTCGAGCGCCTCGTCGAGGACCCACTCGAGCGCATGCGGCTCGAGCTCCTCGGTCCAGGCGTAGCCGACCTTGCCGCCTTCGACGAGGCGCAGGCCCACGCCGCCGTTGCTGGCCTGCTTGAACTCGGAGATGCGCCCGTCGTGGGTGTCGATGTTCAGCTCGCGCTCTTCGCTGGCGAGGATCTCCACGGTGAGGTTCCGGGCGCTCGCCTTGTCGAGTATGTATCTGATCGCCTCGTCGCGGGTCATGCCTCTCCTCCCACGATGATCTCGCTCACCCTCAGGTGCGGCTGGCCCACCTCGACAGGCAGAGAACCCGACAGGCTCCCGCACATCCCCGGCTCGTTCGCCAGGTCCGAGGAGACCGCGTCGATGCGCTTGATCGACTCGGGGCCCTTGCCCACGAGCATCGCCCCGCGTACAGGCTCCTCGATCTTGCCGTTCCGGATGATGTAGCCCTCGCGCACGGCGAAGTTGTACTCGCCCGAGCCCGGCCGCACCTGGCCGCCGCCGAGCGTGGTGGCGTAGAGGCCAAACTCGATCCCCTCGAAGAGGTCCTCGACCGGCGTGCTGCCCGGCGCGATGAAGGTGTTGCGCATGCGGGAGGTGGGCGCGAAGGTGTAGTCCTGGCGGCGGCCCGACCCGGTGGGGCGGTAGCCGGTGAGCATCCCGCCCATCCGGTCGACCATGTAGGACTTGAGGATGCCGTTCTCGATGAGGACGGTGCGCTCGGTGCGCATCCCCTCGTCGTCGAACTCGCTCGAGCCCCAGCCGTTCCTGGTCGTGCCGTCATCGATGTAGGTCACGGCCGGGCTGGCCACCTGTTCGCCCACCAGGTCGCTCAGGACCGAGGTCTTCTTGGCGACGGAGGTGGTTTCCAGCAGGTGTCCCAGCGCCTCGTGGAAGATCACGCCGCCGAAGCCGTTGCCGAGGACGACGGGCATGGTTCCGGCCGGCGCGGGCTTGGCGCGCAGGTTGGTGAGGGCCAGCTGGGCCGCCTTCTCGCCCACGCTTTGCGGGGAGTGGAGGTCGAAGAGCTCGAGTCCCACGGAGAGGCCGGGACCGGCGTGGCCCGTCTGCGTCTCGATCCCGTCGCTGGCTATCGCCTGGCCAATGAGGCGGGTGCGCACGCGCTTGTCCTCCACCCAGGCGCCCTCGGTGTTGGCGACGAGCACGTCCTGCTCCCACTCGAGCAGGGTAGCCTCGACCTGCTTGATCTCGGGGGCGATGCGCGCGCCGGCGTCGAGCTCGCGCAGGCGCTCCAGGCGGTAGCGCTTGTCGTGCGAGTCGAAAGGCTGCTGGGGGGCGTGCAGGCCGCTCTCCCGCTCGTAGCGGAAGTCGAGGCCGCCACGGCCCTGCGCATCCACGCTGCCGGCACCGTCCCGCGCCTTGGTGAGGGTGGTCGCCAGCTCCACCAGCGAGCCCGCGCTCAGGTCGTTGGTGTAACCGTAGATGACGTCGTTGCCGTAGAAGAGGCGCACGCCGGCACCGTACTGAATACCGCTGTTCGCCTCGCGCACGGTACCGTCGATCGTCCGCAGGTTGCGGCGGTACCAGCGTTCGGCGTACAGCTCCGCAAAATCAGCTCCGCCAGCCTTGGCTGCTGAAAGGGTCTGTTCGACGACTTCTGGAGTAAGCATCCGGGCACTGTACCGCATCTTTTTGCGGTTCGCATTTCCGCCCGGGACGACGGAACGACGACCCGGCGCCAGACCGGGGTCTCACCGGGACGGTCCCTACAGGCGTACGGGGATGCCGTGCCGGCGCAGGTGCTCCTTCGCCTCACGCACGCCTATCTCCCCGAAGTGGAAGACAGAGGCCGCCAGCAGGGCGCTGGCCTTGCCCTCCCTGACCCCCTGCACGAGGTGGTCGAGGCTGCCGGCGCCGCCCGAGGCGATCACGGGTATGCCGACGGTCTCGCTTACGGCGCGGGTGAGCGCCAGGTCGTAGCCGCTCCTGACGCCATCGCGGTCCATCGAGGTCAGCAGCAGCTCGCCGGCCCCCAGCCGCTGCGCCTGCGTCGCCCACTCGGTCGCCTGCAGGCCGCTGTCCACAGCGCCGCCGCCGGTTACCACCACCCAGCCGGAGCCGCTGCTCCGGGCATCGATCGCAACCGTGACGGCACCGCTGCCGAACTCCCGCGCCAGCTGGCCAATCAGCTCGGGCCGCTTCACCGCTGCGCTGTTCACCGACACCTTGCTGGCGCCAGCCTCGAGCAGGGTCCGGGCATCTTCCATGGAGCCCACGCCACCGCCTATCGTGACGGGAATGGACAGCTGCCTGGCCACGCTGCTGACCAGCTCGACGCGCGTCTTCCGGTGTTCGCTGGTGGCGCTGATGTCGAGGAGGATGATTTCATCGGCCCCCTCCTCCTCATACCGCTTCGCGACGGCGACGGGATCGCCCGCGTCGCGCAGCCCCACGAAGTTGACGCCCTTCACGACGCGGCCATCCTTGAGGTCCAGGCAGGGGATTATCCTGACGTAACGTTTCATGACGACTCAGACGTCCTGCCACTCCCGGACCGGCAGCAGTTCGCCGCCATCCACCGCCGCCACGGTCACCTTGTGACTGCGCGTGGTGGTGACCTCCAGGACCGCCTGGTCGAGACTCTTGGGGCCCACCAGCACCTTGCGGACGAAGTAGCCGTTGCCCTGGTTGCTGAGCTCGCTGCTCTTCGACAGGCGCACGGGGATGATTTCGCCGTTGCGGCTGGTGCGCACCTGCGCCAGCAGAAAGTTGCCGTCGTCTCGAAAGCGGGGATCCTGGCGACGAAAGAGGCCAAACATGGGGGCATTCTAACCGGCCGTCCCGGCCGTACCGGGCCTGGTGGTGCAACCGCCGCGCCCGCTGTCCTACTCTCTGGGCATGCAGCGCAGTCACGCCCGCACCGTGCTCGTCCGCGCCTACGACGCGGCGGTAGCCGCCGCCCAGCCGGCCCGGAGCGTTCCCCGGTTCCTGCCGCCGGCGCCGGCGGGCCGCCTCCTGGTGGTTGGGGCGGGCAAGGCCGCGGCGGGAATGCTGGCGGCCGTGACCGCTCACTACGGCGGCTGGCAGGAGATGGAAGGCGTCGTGATCGTGCCCTACGGAACGCCTGCGCCTTCCGTCAACGGTCCGGTCAGGGTGCGCGAGGCGGCCCACCCGCTGCCCGACGAGGCGGGCGTGGCGGCCACTAACGACATCCTTTCCCTTCTGAGTACGGCGGGTGCCGGCGACCTCGTGCTGCTGCTCCTCTCGGGTGGCGGTTCGGCGCTGCTCACCAGCCCTCTGGGCGTTACCCTCGAAGCGAAGCGCGAGCTCACGCGCGCGCTGCTCCGCTCGGGAGCGGCGATCGACGAGATCAATGCGGTACGCAGGCAACTCTCTGCCGTGAAGGGAGGCCGCCTGGGGCTCGCGGCGGCGCCGGCCCCGCTGCACGCGCTGGTGCTCTCCGACGTCGTGGGCGACGACCTGGCGAGCGTCGCTTCGGGCCCGGCCTACGGTGATCCGAGCGGCATCGACGGGGCGCTGGCGGTGCTCGACCGCCACTTGCCGGAATCTCCGGTGCGGGACGTGCTCCGCCGCAAGCAGGCGGAGGGCGACGTCAATCCAGCCCCGGGCAGCCCCCGGTTGGCCCACGTGCGGCACCACCTGGTGGGCAATAACCTGGCCAGCCTCCAGGCGGCCCGCGACTCGTTACGGAACGACGGCTACCGCACGCGGCTCCTGGGTGACGGGATTACCGGTGACGCCCAGGCCGCCGCCCGTGAGCACGCCAGGCTTGTCCACGAAAGCCTTCCGGACGCTGACGCTCCGCTGGCGCTGCTGAGCGGCGGGGAGACGACCGTGCAGGTAAAGGAGGGGTCCGGACAGGGTGGCCGGAACAGCACCTTCGCGCTGGCGCTCGCCCTGCACCTTAAAGAGGTACTCCCTCGTGAACAGCTGGCCCGTGTGGCGATACTGGCCGTCGACACGGACGGAATCGACGGCAACAGCCCCGCCGCCGGCGGGCTGCTCGACGGCGAGGCGCTCCTGGCGCTGGACGCGGGAAAGGCCCGCGCGGCATTGGAGCGCAACGACTCGCACGGCTACCTGACGTCCATCGGCGGCACCCTGGTCACCGGCCCCACGGGCACGAACGTGAACGACCTGCGGGTGATCCTCATTGACGGCCGGTGACTGGAAGCAGTTCAGGTGCCGGGGTTACCGGGGCAGGCGGGTTAATATGCGCTGCCATGGAGGGCCCCATCGTCCCGGCAAACAGCGAGAACATCTCCAGGGCGGCGCGCATCCTGGCCAAGGGGGGCCTGGTCGCGTTCCCGACCGAGACGGTCTACGGCCTGGGGGCCGCGGCCCGGGACCCGGCCGCCGTCGCCAGGATATTCGCGGCGAAGGGCCGGCCTGCCGATCACCCGCTCATAGTCCACCTGCCGGACGAAACGCATCTGGATGCGTGGGTGGTGCGCGTGCCCCCGGCGGCCCGCACCCTGGCGGCCCGCTTCTGGCCCGGCCCGCTCACCCTGGTGCTGCAACGCCATCCAGAAGTGCCCGACGAGGTCACCGGCGGTCTGGAGACGGTCGCCCTGCGCGTGCCCGGTCACCCGGTGGCGCAGGAACTCCTGCGGGAGTTCGGCGACGGCCTGGCCGCCCCCAGCGCCAACCGCTTCGGGCGGGTGAGCCCTACCGAGGCCGCTCATGTTGCCAGTGAGCTGGACGGCCGGGTCGAGCTCATCCTGGACGGCGGGCCCTGCGACGTCGGTCTGGAGTCCACCATCGTCGACCTCACGGGCGAGGAACCCCGCGTGCTGCGGCCGGGGTTGATCACCGAGGAGGAGGTCGCGGCGGCTTTGGGGCGCAGCACGGCGCGTGGGGGCGCGGAGGTGCGGGTGCCGGGTTCTCTGCCTGGTCATTACGCGCCGGAGGTGCCGCTGCAGCTCGTCGAGTCCGAACAGCTGGCCGGTCTCGCGAAGGGGCAGGAAAAGGTAGCGGTGATTGCCAGGAGTGCGGCTCCGAGCGACTACTCTGGTGCCTGGCTACGGCTGCCCGGTGATCCGCGCGGCTACGGTCGGGAACTCTACCGGGCGCTCAGGAGCGCCGGCGCGCAGGCGAGCCGCATCCTCGTCGAGCTGCCGCCTGAGGGCCAGGAGTGGGCCGCCGTGAGAGACCGCCTGCATAGGGCGGCCACGGGCAGTCAGGAAGCACAGGGTTAACGTCGCGCAGGACTTGATCTCGCAAACTCCCAACCTGTATACTGCCCCGGTTTGAACCCCCCGACCTGCAGAGCTAGGTGCGGGGGCAGGTTTGTCGTGTGCTAGGAACCACGTTCCACGTACGTGAAGACTAAGGCCATAAGTCGTCCATGCAGCGGAGGGCCCCCTTGGGGCCAGCTGGATAGAAAAGGGAGTTGATCACTCTGCCAACGGTCAACCAGCTTCTGAGAAAAGGCCGCAAGGTCATCAAGAAGAAGAACCGGGTCCCGGCCCTCAAGGGGAGCCCGCAACGCCGCGGCGTCTGCACCGCAGTGAAGACGCAGACCCCGAAGAAGCCGAACTCGGCGCTTCGCAAGATCGCCCGTGTCCGTCTCTCCACCGGTTACGAAGTCACCGCCTACATCCCCGGTGAGAAGCACAACCTCCAGGAGCACTCCGTCGTCCTCATTCGCGGCGGTCGTGTGAAGGACCTGCCGGGTGTGCGTTACCACATCGTCCGTGGCGCTCTCGACGCCCAGGGCGTGGGTGTGGGCCGCTACGTTCAGCGCAACCAGGGCCGCTCCAAGTACGGCACCAAGAAGCCGAAGCCGGCGAAGTAGTAGGTGAGGTAGAAGAATGGCACGCAGACATAGGGCCGAAGTCCGGAAGCTTGAACCGGATCTCGTTTACAACGACACCACCGTCACCGCCTTCATCAACAAGATCATGCGTGACGGCAAGAAGAACCTGGCAAGCCGCATCTTCTACGGTGCCTGCCGCCTCATTCAGGAGCGCACCGGCCAGGAGCCGCTGAAGGTCTTCCGCCAGGCTCTCGACAACGTGCGCCCCCGCATCGAGGTGCGCAGCCGCCGCGTCGGTGGTGCCACCTATCAGGTCCCGGTCGAGATCGGGCCGCGCCGTGCGCAGACGCTCACGCTGCGCTGGCTCGTAGCCGCGTCGGACGCCCGCCCCGAGCGCACCGCCGTCGAGCGTGTCGCCGGTGAGCTGCTCGATGCCGCGCAGGGTCGTGGTGGGGCAGTCAAGAAGAAGGAAGACATCGAGAGGATGGCCGAGGCAAACCGCGCCTACGCCCACTACCGCTGGTAGCAGGCGCTCTGGCGGGCCCACGCGGCCCTGAGCCTCACTAGGAGACAGTATGGCAACGCCAACAAAAATCGATCTTCGCAAGACGCGTAACATCGGGATTGCGGCGCACATCGACGCGGGCAAGACCACCCTTACCGAGCGCATCCTTTATTTCACCGGGCGCATTCACAAGGTTGGCGAAACTCACGAAGGTGCCGCACAGATGGACTGGATGGAGCAGGAGCGTGAGCGTGGCATCACGATCACCTCGGCCGTAACCCAGGCCTTCTGGGGCGATACCCGTATCAACATCATCGACACGCCCGGACACGTGGACTTCACCATGGAAGTCGAGCGCTCCATGCGCGTCCTCGACGCTGCGGTGGCCGTGTTCGACTCCTCGCAGGGTGTCGAGCCGCAGTCCGAGACGGTCTGGCGCCAGGCCGACAAGTACCACGTCCCGCGCATCGCCTTCGGCAACAAGATGGACAAGACCGGCGCCGATCTCCAGCTGGTGGTCGACACCATGGAGGAGCGCCTCGGTGCCAACGCCGTGGCCATCCAGTGGCCTATGGGGGCCGAGGATAACTTCAAGGGCATCATCGACCTCGTCGAGCAGGTGGCCTACGTCTACAACGACAACCTGGGCCAGGACATCGACAAGATCGAGATTCCGGCCGAGTACCGTGAGATCGCCGAAGAGAAGCGCAACGTCATGATCGAGAAGCTCGCCGATGTCGACGACGACCTGGCGATGCTCTTCCTCGAAGGCGAGGAAGTCCCCACGGAGATGATCCACGCCGCGCTGCGCAAGGGCACGATCAACCTGCAGGTCTTCCCGGTCCTGTGTGGCTCGGCCCTCAAGAACAAGGGTGTGCAGCGCGTGCTCGACGCCGTGGCCGCCTACCTGCCCAGCCCGCTCGACGTTCCGCCCATCAAGGGCGTCCTCTCCGACGGCACGGAAGACACCCGCAGCCCCGAAGAGGACAACCCCACCGCGGCGCTGGCCTTCAAGATCGCCAGCGACCCCTACGTGGGCCGCCTCACCTTCGTGCGCGTCTACTCCGGCGCCCTCGAATCGGGCTCCTACGTCTACAACGTCACGAAGGGCAAGAAGGAGCGCATTGGCCGCCTCCTGAAGATGCACGCGAACTCCCGCGAAGAGGTCGAGCGCATCGCGGCAGGCGACCTTGGCGCCGTCATTGGCCTCAAGGACACCGGCACCGGTGACACACTCTCCGATCCCGATCACCCCATCGAACTGGAAGCCATCGAGATCCCCGAGCCCGTCATCACCGTGGCCATCGAGCCCGCCTCGAAGGCCGACCAGGACAAGCTCTCCAACGGTCTCGCCAAGCTGGCAGAGGAAGACCCCACCTTCCGCGTCGAAACCGACCCGGAAACCGGCCAGACGAAGATCTCGGGCATGGGTGAGCTTCACCTGGAGATCATCGTCGACCGCCTGCGCCGCGAGTTCAACGTGAACGCAAGCGTCGGTGCTCCTCAGGTCGCCTACCGCGAAACCATCACCCAGCATGCCGACGTCGAGGGCAAGTTCGTTCGCCAGTCCGGCGGTCGTGGTCAGTACGGTCACGTCAAGATCAAGGCCGAGCCCCTCGAGCGTGGATCCGGATTCGAGTTCGAGAACGCCATCGTCGGTGGTGTCATTCCCAAGGAGTTCATCCCCGCGGTACAGAAGGGGATCGAAGAGGCCATGCAGAACGGGCCGCTCCTGGGCTTCCCGATCGTCGACATGAAGGTCTCGCTCTACGACGGCTCCTACCACGAGGTCGACTCGTCGGAAATGGCCTTCAAGATCGCTGCCTCCATGGGTATCCGCAACGCAATGGAGAAGGGTCAGGCAGTCATCCTCGAACCGATCATGCGTGTCGAGGTCGTCACCCCCGAGCAGTACATGGGTGACGTGATGGGCAACATCAACTCCAGGCGCGGTCAGGTGCAGGGCATGGAGCCCCGTGCCAACGCCCAGGTGATCAACGCACTCGTGCCGCTCTCCGAAATGTTCGGATACGCGACCGACCTGCGCAGCCTCACCCAGGGCCGTGCGACCTTCACGATGTTCCTCGATCACTACGCCGAAGTCCCCCGCAACATTCAGGAAGAACTGGTCAAGAAGTAATCTCGTGGGCCGGCAGGTCCGGCCCACCGAGCTTTCTAAGGAGAAAGTGTTATGGCGAAAGCTACCTTTGAGCGCACAAAGCCGCACGTAAACGTCGGAACCATCGGTCACGTCGACCACGGCAAGACGACTCTTACGGCCGCTATTTCAAACACTGCTGCGGCTGCTGATCCGACGGTTGAAGTCCATTCTTACG
>CALKAI010000096.1 GCA_937983275.1 uncultured Trueperaceae bacterium
TGAAGCGCACGCCGATCGCGGGGCGCACACCCATCTCGCGGGAGATGCGCAGGACGCGCTCGAGCTCGGAGTGCTTCTCGAGGGTGATCACCACGTTCTTGCCCAGTTTCCGGCCCCACAGCGCGAGGCGCACGAAGTCGTCGTCCTTGAAGCCGTTGCACTGGATGAGCGCGCCGGGGGCGATGTCCTCGACGAGGATCAGGGCGAGCTCTGCCTTGGAGCCCGCCTCCAGGCCGGTGCCGTGGCGCTCGCCGGACTGCGCGATCGTCTCCACGATGACCCGCCGCTGGTTGACCTTCACGGGGTAGACGCCCTGATAGTCGCCCTGGTAGCCGGCTTCCTCGATAGCGGCGTCGAACTCGCCATTGATGCGCTCGAGCCTGTCCTCGACGATTTGCGGGAAGCGCAGGATGAGCGGCAGTTGCACGCCGTCCTCGCGCAGCCGGTCGACGATCTCACGCAGTGCCGCCTGGCCCTGGGGGGCCTTCACGTCAAGCAGGCCGTTCTCGCCGGGCACAAAGTAGCCGTTGCTCCACTTGCTGATGAAGTAGTGGTCGTCGAGCTGGGTTGGCGTCATTCGCTTCTCAGGTGATACTTTCATACTTCCCCCGTGCCTGCAGCAAAGCACATTCCCATCGCCCTCACGGTGAGGGCATACTCCAATGGGCGAAAATTGTGACGCTGCCGGTGAATCCGGAATACTGGCAGCGGAGCCTATCACGAACACGACCGTCCGCGTGCGGTCATAGGAGCATTGATGAAGCCATCCTCAAGCGACACCCCCTTTGCAGCAGGTTTTCGCATGCCCCCGGAGTGGGAGGAGCACGAGCGCAGCTGGATCTCCTTCCCCTTCAACGACGAGCTGTGGGAGGGGCACCTGGAGCATGTACGCGAGGATGTGGGCAGGCTCATCGCCTTCATTTCGCGTTTCGAACCGGTGCGGGTGAATATCGCAGAGGAAGGCGACTCGGACGTCGTCCTGCACGCGGTGGAGGAGCATGGCGGCGTCCCGGCGAACGTCACCTTCCTGCGGCTGCCGCTCGACGACGCCTGGTTCCGCGACAACGGCCCGCTCTTCATCCGTGATGAGGCGGGCAGGGTGGCGATGACCGACTGGCGCTTCAATGCCTGGGGCGAGAAGTACGAGTGGCGCATGGATAACGGCGCGCCGGGCCGGGTCGGGCTCCACCTGGGCATGCGCCGCTTCGAGATCCCGGTGGTGCTGGAGGGCGGCGCGATCGAGCTGAACGGCGACGGCGTGTGCCTCACCACCCGCTCCTGCCTCCTCTCGCAGCGCCGCAACCCGAACATGGACGAGGAGTCGTACGAGCAGGTGCTGCACGACTACCTGGGCGTCAGCAACGTGGTGTGGCTGCAGGGCGGCATGCAGGACGACCACACGGACGGCCATATCGACACGATCGTGCGCTTCGCCGGACGCGACGACGTGATCCTCTGCAGCGTGGACGAGGATGAGAGCGGGCCCGACTACGAGACCCTGCACAACAACCTGGTCGCCCTGCAGAACCTGCGCGACCACGAGGGCAACCCGTACGAGGTGGTGGAGCTGCCCCTGCCCCGCCGGCGCATCGAGATGAACGGCAAGCTCCTGCCCCTTACCTACGCGAACTACTATGTGGGCAACGGCTTCGTGGCCGTACCCGTTTACGAGGACGAGAACGACGAGCGGGCGCTGGAGATAATCAGGCGGTACTTCCCGGATCGCGAGGTGGTGGGCCTGCCGGCACTGGGCCTCATCACCGGCGGCGGAGCCTTCCACTGCATTACCCAGCAGCAGCCCGCCGGAGAGGTGATGACAGAGTGACGACCGAACAGAACAGGGTGCGGCTGGCCGTAACCCAGATGTCGTGCAGCGACAACCTGGACGAGAACCTCGACAAGGCAGAGAACCTCGTACGCCAGGCAGCCGCCCAGGGCGCCCAGATCGTGCTCCTCCAGGAGCTGTTCGAGAACCTCTACTTCCCGCAGCTGGAGCGGGAGGAGATGTTCGAGCTGGCACACCCGGTGGACGAGCACCCCTTCCTGAAGCGCTTCGGCGCCCTGGCGCGGGAGCTGGGCGTGATACTGCCCATCTCCTTCTTCGAGCGCTCCAACCAGGCGTACTACAACAGCCTGATGATGTTCGACCGGGACGGCTCGCAGCTGGGCGTCTACCGCAAGAGCCACATCCCGGACGGCCCCGGCTACGAGGAGAAGTACTACTTCAACCCGGGCGACAGCGGCTTCAGGGCGTGGAAAACCAGCCTGGGCACGATCGGCGTGGCCATCTGCTGGGACCAGTGGTTCCCGGAGACGGCGCGCATCATGGCGCTGCAGGGCGCCGACCTGCTCCTCTACCCCACCGCGATCGGCTCAGAACCGATCGAGGCGGGCGAGCTCGACACGCGCGACATGTGGCAGCGGGTGATGATCGGGCATGCGGTGGCGAACTGCGTCTACGTGGGCTCGGCCAACCGCGTCGGTCAGGAGGGGGACGCCACCTTCTACGGCTCCTCCTTCATTTGCGACCCCAGGGGCGAGATGCTGGCCGAGGCCAACACCGAGGATGAAACCTTCATCTACGCCGACCTCGACTTCGCCTGGGCGCGCCGCTTCCGCGCGGGCTTCGGCTTCTTCCGCGACCGCCGGCCGGCCCTCTACGAGCGGCTGCTCACCCTCGACGGCGTCACCGGCCTGCCCAGGTAGCCGGCTGACTGGGGCGGCCGGTATGACCTGGTGACCGTCACCGGCCTGCCCAGATGAGCTGAGGCCTTCAGGCCCTTATCGCCGCCTCCCTGGGTACGCTCACGTCGAGCAGGCACTCGTCGCTGGACTCCAGGGGGGTGCCCTTGTAGATTGCCTGTGCCAGGTGGCCGTAATCGTCCAGCACGTTCTTGCGGCGCACCTTCAGGGTGGGCGTCAGGTAGCCGTTCTCGATCGTGAAGTTGGCGGTGGTTACCGCCACGCGCTTCACCGTGCTCCACTGTGGTTCACCTTCATTTGCGGCCGCCACTGCGGACCTGACCAGTTCGCCCAGCTCGCCAGTCTCCAGCTCGTCCCGCAACGGGCCGCCGCCCGAGCGTTTTTGCACCTCCTCGGGGTTGAGGAAGAGCAGCGCGCTGCAATACTTCTCCCCCTCGCCAACCACCAGCGCGTAATCGATGAGCGTGCTCGCCTCCAGCTTCCCCTCGAGGCCCTGCGGCATCACATACTTGCCGGTCGACAGCTTGAACAGGTTCTTGAGCCTGCCGGTGAGCGTGATGTAGCCGTCACCGTCGATGGAGCCCACGTCGCCGGTGTGGAACCAGCCATCCTTCATCGCCTTCGCGGTCTCCCCCTCCATCTCGTAGTAGCCGCGCATGACGTGCGGACCGCGGGTGAGGATCTCACCCTGCTCGCCCACCTTCACCTCGACCCCGTCGATGGGCAGGCCCACCGTGCCCGGCCGGTTGAAGTGCGCCCGGTTGAAGCAGATGACCGGGCTGGTTTCGGTGAGGCCGTAACCCTGCAGGACGTTCACGCCGGCCGCGCCGAAGATGTTGACCAGCTCGGGCCGCAGGGCGGCGGCGCCCACGATCACGAAGCGCAGGCGGCCGCCCAGCGCCTCGCGCCACTTGCTGTACACCAGCCTGTCGGCCACCCGGTACTGCAGGGCGTTCGCGCCGCGCGGCCGGTTCTCGACGTCGAAGCGGCCCGCCAGCGCGACCGACCAGTCGAACAGGGCGCGCTTGGCGCCGGTCAGCTCCTCGCCACGCTGCAGGATGCGCTCGTAGGCGCGCTCGAGCACCCGTGGCACGGAGGCGATCAGGGTGGGCCGCACCTCCCGGAAGTGCTCGCTTAGCGAGTCGGGGTCGGTGTAGTAGACGCTGTTGCCGTACCACATCATGCCGTACTGCAGGGTGCGGGCGAAGATGTGGGTGAGCGGCAGGAAGGAGAGGACCACCTCCTGGGCGCCCCTCTCGAAGCCCTCCAGGGCGCTGAAGGAGGCGATCGCGTTCGAGGAGATGTTCTCGTGCGTAAGCATGACGCCCTTGGGGGTGCCGGTCGTGCCGGAGGTGTAGATGATCGTCGCCAGGTCCTGGGCGTCGAGCCGGTCGCGCAGGCCCTGGGCGGCGCCCGGCTCGAAGGCGATCCGCTGCGCCCCCAGCTCGCGCACCTGGGCGGCGGTGTGGAACTGCAGCCCCTCGCGGGCGGCCGGCGGCTCGCCCTCCATGAAGATCACCGTGTGGATCTGAGTGCCGTCCAGCAAGCCCTCAATGCGCGCATACAGCTGCGCGTCCGTGACCACCAGCGCCTTCGCGCGGGCCGCCTTCAGGATGTAGTGGATGTTGTCGGGCGCGTGGGTGAGGTAGATGGGCACGGTGACCAGGCCGGCGAGCAGGCAGGCCATGTCGGGCAGGCAAAAGGAGATGTCGCTCTCCGTGAAGAACGCCACGTGCTCGCCGCGCTCCAGGCCCAGGGGTTCGAGGCCCAGCCCGAACTCCTGGGCCCCAATCCTGAACTCGTCGGTGCTGAGCGACTCCCAGCGGCCGCCCCGCAGCTGGTTGAACGCCCGCGGGTTCGGGTTCAGCTCGCTTGCCTCGTCGAGGAGGTGAACCAGCGTGCGGCCCAGCATCTCCCTGTTTTCGGTGGCAAAAGGTGTATGAACCGGTACGGACACGACCTCGTCAAACGTCGCGTCCCTCTGAAGTTCGGCCATCAGGGCTACCCCTACTCTTTGCTAACGCCACAACAGGTGTGACTAGTCGGCTGATTGGCCTGCCAGCTATTTTGTCGTGGGCAAATGGTAGCACCCGACCGGCATATCGTCTATGAGATCGGTCGTAACGGCGCAGTCGCAGCAGCGGAGTGGGGCAGGAGAAGGGCCGCCCCCCCGTTGCGGGATGACGGCCCAGGTAACAGCCCTTACGGAGAGTGGCCGGGTCAGGCCTGGCGCCCCCTGGCCTCCTCCTGCACGGCCTTTTCGATGAACTCGCGGGCGAATATCTTCATCTCGGCCCCGATATTGCGGTTCTGCGTGGCGCTCGTGTAGGAGTCGGCGAGCGACATCAGGGTCTGGAAGACGAACTCGTTCATCTCCTGGATGGTCATCTCCCGTGTCCACAGGTCGATGCGCATGGCGTTGCGCTGTTTGGGATCCCACAGCGCCAGCAGCATCCCTTTCGCCTCCTGGACCCCGGGCTCGGGCGCCTCGTCAGCATCCCACTCGATGGCTTCGATGGCTTCCTCTGATCGGTCGACACGTATGCGGATTTCGGATCTGGTCACACTTCCATCCTACCCACGGGCCTGTGACGAGTACGTTACGTTCTGGACGCGCTTTCCCCCATGATTAGGCAAGCCGGCTCAGGCACGGGTGTCCACACCGTCCTGCGCTGGCAGTTAGGGGGGCAATATGCTGGAAACCATTGCGATCATCCTGATAGTCCTGTGGCTCCTGGGAATGGTCACCGGTTACACCCTGGGCAACTTCATCTACCTGCTGCTGGTTGTCGGTGTAATCCTGTTTCTCGTCCGGCTGTTCAGCAGGGCCTAGCCGGGCCGCGGCTGCGGCACAGCTCAGGCACGCCGGGGGACGTACCGCTCCAGGTACGGTACCCGCGGGTGAGCCGGTAAGGACTACAAACTGTTAACAGGCGTGGCCTGGTGTGGAGTAACTGCACTCCTCTAACCTATAACCCCACGCCTGTCTACCCATTCCGGGAACCCTGTTACGGGTACCGAATGCAGCGCCCCTGCTGCGCTTGTGGGGTAACCTTGCGCCTAGAATGTCAAATCCCAAGTTAAAAGGCCTGATCCTGGCGGCCGGGCACGGCACGCGCCTCAGGCCTATCACCAGCCTTCGCCCCAAACCCACCATCCCCGTTGCCAACAAGCAGCTCATCCACTATGCGGTTGACAACCTGGTGGAGGCCGGGGTGGAGGAAATTGGCATTGTCGTCAGTTACGACACGATCGATTATCTGAAGAAGAGCCTCGACAACTACGGCAAGGCCCGCTTCGAGTACATCATCCAGGACCCGCCGCTGGGCCTGGCCCACGCCGTCGAAGTGTCGCGGGAGTTCCTGGGCGACTCTCCCTTCGTGATGTACCTGGGCGACAACCTCTTCCAGCAGGGCATCAAGCAGTTCGTCGACGCCTTCAGGCCCGAGGAGGGCGTGAACTCCGTGCTCGCCCTCGTGCGGGTGGAGGACCCGCGGCAGTTCGGCGTGGCCATCGTCGAGAACAACCGGGTGGTCAATCTCGTCGAGAAGCCCAAGGACCCGCCCAGCGACCTCGCCATCGCCGGCGTGTACGTCTTCGACAGCAGCATCCACGACGCCATCGAAGGCCTGCAGCCTGGAGCCAAGGATGAGTATCAGATCACCGACGCCATCCAGCGGCTTATCGAGCGCGATTACAACGTGGCCCCGGTCGTGGTGGGCGGCTGGTGGAAGGACACCGGAAACCCGGAGGACATCCTCGACGCCAACCGGCTGCAGCTCGACCGCGCCACGCGCGACATCAAGGGTGAAGTGATCGACTCCGAGATCGAGGGCGCCGTGGTGGTCGAACCGGGCGCCGTGATACGCCGCAGCACCATCAGGGGACCCGCGCACATTGGCGAGGGCACGGTCATCGAGGACTCCACGATCGGCGCCTACACGACCGTGGGAGACCAGTGCACGGTGAAGAAGTGCGACATCGAGTACAGCGTGATTGGCGCCGGCACCGTGCTGGAGAAGCTGAGCAAGCCGCTGCGCTCCAGCCTCATTGGCGAGGAGGTCGTCCTGCAGGGCAACGGCAACGAACACTACTCGCTGGTGGTCGGGGACAAGAGCCAGCTTAGCCTGGAGTGAGGCCAGTGCGGGGCGGGCGCCAGCGCCTGCCCCAGCCACCTACAAGCCTTTGGGCAAAGACGGGCGAACTTAGCCGAAGCGGCCGGTGATGTACGCCTCCGTGCGCGCGTCGCCCGGGTTCATGAACATCTGATCGGTCTCGGCGTACTCGATGAGGTTGCTGTCCTCAGGCCCCACGGTCTCGTCCAGCAGGAAGAAGGCGGTCTTGTCGGAGACGCGGCCGGCCTGCTGCAGGTTATGGGTGACGATGACGATCGTGACGTGCTGCTTCAGCTCGCCCAGCAGCTCCTCGATCCGCTGCGTCGCCTGCGGGTCGAGCGCGCTCGTGGGCTCGTCCATGAGGAGCAGCCGCGGGCCAACCGCCAGCGAGCGGGCGATGCACAGGCGCTGCTGCTGACCGCCGGAGAGGCCCGTGGCGGGTGAGCGCAGGCGGTCCTTGACCTCGTCCCACAGGGCGGCCTGGCTAAGTGAACGCTCGACGATCTCGTCCAGCTGGGCGCGCTTGCGTATACCGGCGAGCTTCAGGCCGGCCGCGACGTTGTCGTAGATGCTCATGGTCGGGAACGGGTTGGGCTTCTGGAAGACCATCCCTATCCGGCGCCGCACCTCCACGGGATCGACACCGCGGGCGTAGATGTCCTGACCGTCGAAGACCACCTCGCCCTCCACCCGGGCTGCGGGGGTGAGGTCGTGCATCCGGTTGAGGGCCCGCAGGAAGGTCGTCTTCCCGCAGCCGCTGGGCCCGATCAGGGCCGTCACCGTGTTCGGCTGCACCGCAAGGGAGACGTCGCGCACGGCCCGGTTGCTGCCGTAGCTGACGTTCAGTTTGCGGGCCTCGAGGATGGGCTGGGCGGCGGCGCGGTCCTCGGCGCCGGTCGCCTGGGGCGTTCCATTCACACTCACATCATCCAACATAAATGACGGTTCCTTGATCATCTCAGCTATCTCTTCCTGAATACGAGCCGCGTGAGGAGGGTGGTGACGAGAATCAGCGCCACCAGCACGAGCGATGAGGCGCTGGCCAGACGGTGCCACTCCGGGTAGGGCGCGATCGAGTAGCTGTAGATGACGAGCGGCAGCGCGGCCGTCGGTTGGTCGATCCCCCGGCTCCAGAACTGGTTGCCGAAGGCGGTAAAGAGCAGCGGTGCGGCCTCGCCGGCGACCCGGGCGACGGCCAGCAGCACGCCGGTGGCGATGCCGTTCACGGCCGCCGGGAGCACGATGAAGAGGGTCACCCGCCAGCGGGCCAGGCCCAGCGCCAGGCCGGCTTCGCGCACCGATTGCGGCACCAGCTGCAGGACCTCGTCGGTGGCGCGAACGACGTAGGGGATCATGATGAGCCCCAGGGCGATACCACCGGCGAGCGCGCTGAAGCGGCCCATGGCCACCACCACGGCGCCGTAGACGACCAGGCCGGTGACGATGGCGGGAACGCCCACGAGCACGTCCGACATGAGCCGCACCGGGGCGACGATGGGGTTGCGTGGGTACTCGGCAACGAGGATTCCCGAGCCGACACCCAGGATGATCCCGATGACGCTGGCGATGCCCACCAGCTGCAGGCTGCCGACGATCGCGTGGGCGACGCCGCCACCCTCCCGGCCCACCGGCGCGGGGAGCTGCGTGAAGAACGCCCAGTCGATCGAGGAGATGCCGCTGGAGATCAGGTACCAGAGGACGAGGAAGAGCGGCACGAGCACGACCAGCGTGCCCAGGGCGATGAGGAGGGCGACCGCGGCATCGGCGACGCGGCGGCGCCCCCTGTTCCGGGCAGAGACCCCCGTCACGCCACACTCCGCGGCGCCAGCCGCCCGATGAGCCAGCGGGCCAGCAGGTTGATGACGATGGAGAGCAGGAAGAGCACCAGGCCTATGAGCATGAGGGAGCTGACGTGCAGGTTGCCCACCGCCTCGGCAAACTCGTTTGCGATGATGCTGGCCATAGTTGCGGTCGGCGCGAACAGCCCGTCAGGCAGGTCGGTGCGGTTGCCGATCACCATGGTCACCGCCATCGTTTCGCCCAGGGCGCGGCCCAGCGAGAGGATCACGCCGCCCATGATCCCGGCACGGGCGTAGGGGAGCACCGCCGTGCGCAGCACCTCCCACTTGGTGGCACCCAGGGCGTAGGCGGCCTCGCGTTGCTCTGCCGGAACCAGGGTAATGACGTCCCGCGCCACCGAGGCCGTGAAGGGGATGATCATCACCGTGAGGATGAGTATCGCGGTGAAGAGGCCCAGGCCGCTGGGCGGGGTCCGGATGAACGCCAGCTCGCCGATGCCGGGGGTGGTCAGCAGGGCCAGGTGGATTTGCCGCACGAACGGTACGAGGACGAAGATGCCCCACATGCCGTAGACGACGCTGGGGATGGCGGCGAGGAGCTCCACCAGGTAGCTGACCGGCCCCGCCAGCCAGCGCGGCGCGTACTCCGTGACGAAGAGGGCGCTGGCCAGGGCGAGCGGCACCGCGAGGATCAGCGCGCCGAGGGAGGTGAGGAGCGTCCCGACGAGGAACGGCAACGCCCCGAACTCGCCGCGCACCGGGTTCCAGTCGCTGCTGACCAGGAAGCCCAGCCCGAAGGTCGACAGGGCCAGTTCGCCGCGCTGGTAGAGCACCACCAGGTAGGCGCCGGCCACCACGAGGATCAGCGCACCGATGATCACCAGTACACCGAGGAAGATGTTGTCGCCCGCGGCGAACCCCTTGCCGCCCCTTCTCTCCAGGGGCCGCCCGCCGCCCGGCGAACCGGCACCCGTCGCAACCCCGTCAGTTCCCGTTATCCTGTTCACCTTCAACCTGCCGTCCCATAGCGCCCAGGGGCCGGCACGCTGGCCGGCACCCTGGACTCGATGCTGATTTTCTTCAGGGGGAAGGGCTCAGTCGAGCTCTTCGCCGCCGTAGGTGATGCTGTCGAGAAGGCGCAGGCCGCCCTCCTGTGCGCCACCGACAACCTCAGCGTAGTTGAGGTCGTTGTTGAAGCGCTGGCCTTCGGTGATCATCCAGCGGATCGTATCAACCGTGAGCTGCGCCTGCTCCTTGCTGCGGCCGCCGTACTCCTGGTCCTGGTAGACGAGCACCCAGGTGAAGCCGGCGATCGGGTAGCCGTCGGGGTTGTCGGTGTTGGTGAAGGTGGCGCGCATGTCCTCCGGGAGGTCGACATCGGCGGCCAGGGCAACGGCCTCGAGGGTGGGCTCGACGAAGTTGCCGGAGGCGTTCAGCATGGTGCCTACGCCCAGGTCGTTGGCGACGGCGTACTCGTGCGAGACGTAGCCCAGCGAGCCGGGGATTTGCGAGACGAGGCCGGAGACGCCTTCGTTGCCGCGCGCGCCGAAGCCGGTGGGCCAGCTGATGCTGGTCTGCGGGCCGGTGCTCACTTCTTCGGCCCAGCGGTCGGAAACCTTCGCCAGGTAGTCGACGAAGATGGAGGTGGTGCCGGAGCCGTCAGAGCGGTAGGTGGCGCTGATCGGCAGGCTGGGCAGCTCGATGTCGGGGTTCAGTTCGACGAGGCGCTCGTCGTCCCACTCGGTGATCTCGCCAAGGTAGATGCTTGCCAGGACCTCACCGCTGAAGCGGACGGGCTGGTCGATACCCGGCAGGTTGTAGGTGGGGACGACCGCGGCGAGGGCGGCCGGGATGTGCAGGATGGGGTTGGGACCACCCAGGGCCTCACTCGCCGGGGCGTCGGCGAGGGCCTCGTCGGTCATCGGGGCGTCACTGCCGCCAAAGTCGATGGTCTGCTCGAGCAGCTGGCGCTGCCCGCCGCCGGAACCGATCGACTGGTAGTTGACCTGGATACCGGTCTCCTGGTTGTAGGCGTCGAACATCGTCGAGTAGAGCGGGAAGGGGAAGGATGCGCCGGCACCGGTGAGATCTTGCGCGCTTGCCAGGGGCAGCGCGGCCAGAGCAGCGATCAGCAGGAACCTGAACTTCTTGATCATCTCGTACCTCCAAGGGGAGGTTACGCCCGGGTTGTCAGGAAACTGTCAGCCATTCCGGGATTGCGTTGCGGCCCCTGCCACCCGCCATGCGGGCGGTTTCGCGCCGCCCTGCCGCTAGCCGGCGTTCTCCTTGCGCAGCCGCTCGAGCACGGCCGCCACGTCGGCGGGCTGCCAGCCTTCCGGCTTCAGCTGCTTGCCGTCGGCCCGCTTGGGGCCCTCGGTCTTGCGCATGTTGGCGGCGTGGATCTCCCTGAACACCTCGTCGGCATCGACGCCGAACCAGAGGAGCGCCCCGTAGGTGACGTAGAGGAGGTCGGTGAGCTCGTGGCTGGCCTGGGTGAAGCGGCGGGATTTCTCTGCCTCATCCTCGCCGTCGAGGGCGCGCTCGAGGCCGGCGAGCGCCTCCATCGCCTCCTCGTACTCCTCGCGCACGAGGGTGCGGCGCAGGTCGAGGAGCGCCCGGTCGGGATAGACGGGCGAGCGGGGCGGCTTCTCCCCGATCGCCTCGTGAAACTCGCGTACCTTCAGTGCGTTGCTGTCCTTGCTCACCGGGCCATTCTAGCCGGCCTCGTAGACGACCACCCGCCGGGCGGGCAGGTCGAGGCCGGTTACGACCGAGCCTTTCACCGTCAGGGTGAGGCCGCCGATCGCGTCGCGGTACTCGCCGTCGAAGGCGTGACCGGGGCCGGTGGCGGGGATGGGAGCCAGGTAGGCAGAGGCCTTCAGGTCCAGCGGCCTTTGCCGCTGGGCCGTGTTGACGGCGACGATCACCCGGTTGTCCCCGTCCGAGCGCCCGAACAGCACGACCTCCTCGCTGGCGTGAAGGATGGTGAAACTGCCGCGCTGCAGGGCCTCGTTCCGCTTGCGGATGCCGATGAGGGCCTGCACGTACCGGCGCAGCTCGTCGTCCCACTGTGCCCGGTCGTCCCAGTCGATGGTGCCGCGGCAGTAGGGGTCGTGGCCACCCGCCAGGCCCAGCTCGTCGCCGTAGTAGATGCAGGGGGCGCCCGGCAGGGTGAGGAGCAGCGCCATGGCCATGCGCACGGCCGCCCGGTCGTCCCGCACCATGGTGAGCGCCCGCGGGGTGTCGTGCGAGCCTATGAGATTGAGCTGGGCCAGCGCCGTCTCGTAGCGGTAGCGGCCCACCACGCTGTGCACCTCCTGGGCGAAGCCGCGACCGTCCAGTCGCTTGATGTGGCCGTAGCCCGACTTGGCCGACTGGGTCTGGTCGATCTTCCTGCCGACCAGGCCAAAGATCGCGCGGGTTATCGGGTAGTTCATGACGGCGTCGAACTGGTCGCCCTGCAGCCAGCGGTCCGCAGGGGTCCAGATCTCGCCCACGATGTAGCACTCCGGGTTGAGCTCGCGGCAGCGGCGCCGGAACTCCTGCCAGAAGGCGTCGTCATCGATCTCGTTGGGCACGTCGAGGCGCCAGCCGTCGATGCCGAACTGAAGCCAGTACTCGGCCACGCCGAAGAGGAACTCGCGCACCGCGGGCGTGTCGGTGTTGAACTTGGGCAGGGCCGGCAGGTTCCACCAGGCGCCGTAGCCTATCTCCCCGTCGCCGTAGGCGTTGAGCGGGAAGTGGTGGACGTGGAACCAGTCGAGGTAGGCGCTGCTGGGCCCGTTCTCGAGGATGTCGGAGAACTGGAAGAACCCCCGGCTGGCGTGGTTGAAGACGCCGTCGAGGACGATGCGCATGCCGCGCTCGTGGACGGCCTCGATCAGCTCGCGCAGCGCCTCGTCGCCGCCCAGCATGGGGTCGACCCGGTAGTAGTCGTGCGTGTGGTAGCGGTGGTTGCTGGCGCTCTGGAAGACCGGCGTGAAGTAGAGGGCGGTGACGCCCAGGTCCTGCAGGTAGTCGAGCTTCTCGACTACGCCCAGGAGGTCACCGCCCTTGTAACCGAACGTGGTGGGCGCACTCTCCCACTCCTCCAGGTGCGCCGGCTTGGGAACCCGCCCGCTGCGCGCGAACCGGTCGGGAAAGATCTGGTAGAAGACGGCCTCCTGCACCCAGGAGGGAGGGTCGCTGAATGGCATGACGCCATTCTATGGCCTTCCGGGCGGCCCCTTAACCGTGCAGCACGCCCTCCGGATCGCCCAGCGCCCGCAGGGTACGCGCGTCGACAATCGCTATGCAGCGGTAACCGGTGTCGAGGATGCCGTCCTGGCGCATCTCGGCCAGCTCCTTGGAGACGCTCTCGCGGGTCGAGGCGGTGCCTTCGGCGATCAGTTCGTGCGAGGCGTAGACGCACCACTGGCCCAGCTCGTTCTTGCGGGCGAGCGGCGTGCGCAGGAGCTTCAGCAGGTAGCGGGCGATCCGCTCGCGCAGGAAGCCCACCTGGAAGTCGTACTCGTCGTTGAGGATCCGTTTCGTTTGCTCCACCAGCGACTCGACGACGCTGACGACGTTCGCCGGATCGACCGCCTCCGGGTCGATCAGCTCGATCACCGCTTCGGTTGCCGCCTGGGCGTCGGCGAAGCGCTGGGCGCCAATGAACACCTCTTCGCCGAAGAGGTCGCCGGGCAGCACGTGGCGCAGCGTCACGCTGCGCCCGTCGGGCTTGATGCGTAGCAGTCGAATGAGGCCAGACCTGACCCTGAAGAGGGTAGTCGCCCCGTCGCCCTCGTGATATAGCGGCTCGCCCTTGCTCAGGTGCGTTGCCTGCGTCGCGACCGCACGCCACAGCGCCGCATCGTGCGCGGAACTCTCCTCACGGGACTGCTCTGCGTTCCCCCAGCCCCTTGGACTGCCTTGCAGGAAATTCTCGCTCATCACTCCCGCCCCCCTTCGCTGTACACACCCCGAGCGTGCCGCCGCCGTACATGAGAAGGGCGCGACTACCGTGAGCCTGAGTGCGTGCCAGAACACAGGCTCTGACGATTCGGTGACGGACCGGTGCCGGCAGGCCGGTGCCCGCTAGTACTCTTCAGGTCGGGCTGCCGCCGGTCGCAAGGGGGCAGGGGGAGGTTTTCCTTGAGATCTTTACGTCTGCTGACGATGAGTCTGTTTTTCGCCGGCGCCGCCCTGGGGATCAGCTTCGGGCAGGCACCTGCCGGCCCGCCTGACGGGCAAGACAGCGGTTCCGGGCTCGTTCAGGCGGGCCAGGATGTGCCGGACGCCGCCTGGATCAGGGTTGCGCACCTGGCGCCCAACCTGGGAACTGCGGGAATCACCCTGCAGGGGATCGACGAGGCGAACGGCGCGGCCAGCACCGGCGCGCAGGAGCTCGAGTACGGGGTGTTCACCGAGTTCGTGCAGGTGCCTACGGGGAACTACCTGGCCTCACTGGCTGATGGAGTACCCGTCGAGGAGGAGCTGAGCCTGGGTCGGGGCAACTACTACACGCTCGTACTCATGGGGCTGCTGTCACCCGAGCAGGTGGGCGAGGAGCAGTCGCAGGAGAACGGCTTCTTCGACTTCCTCCTGGGACTTTTCTCCATGGAGGAGGGTACGGAGCAGCTGGGCCTGCAGTTCCACCTGCTCGAGGAGGAGCTGAGCGTGGCACCCGAGGAGGGCGTCAGCAACGTCCGCGTCTTCCATGCGGCGCCCGGCACGGACGACATAAGCATCGGTGCTGAAGACTCACAGGAGATGCTGGTCGAAGCGGTGAGCTTTGGCCAGGTGAGCGGCTACCTGGGGATAAGCCGGCCGCTGGAGGAGGTGCAGGTGTTCCTCTCGAGCTCCGACGTCGCCCTGGCCAACCTGGGCGAGCTCGAGCTCGTGCCGGGCTACATCAGCACCGTCTACCTGACCGGAACGCCCGTCGAGGAGACGCCGGTCCGGCTCATCAGCTCCAGCCTGCCGCCCGTCGAACTGGGCTCCCAGCCGGGCGAGGAGCAGGGCAGCGTCGCGGACGGCGGGCCCTAGCTGACGGGGTTCTTCTCTGCCATTTGATTGTCGATTGTGGACGTTAGCCAGTCGGGTAGTTAAAAGAAAAAAAGCTTTGAGAATCTCCGCCGGGGGGGCAGCGGGGTGCGGAGTCTCCTCAAAGCTTGATTGAATTATGCACGAAAGATGAGCCCATTGCAAGGGGTAATTAGAAACAGATGAAATCCCTCACTTCCGGGGCGCCTGTAAGCTGGCCTACAGGCGCCTTTCCGGATCTCATTCCGGGCGCAGCAGCGGGAAGAGGATCACGTCCCTGATGCTCGGTACATCGGCGAGCAGCATCGCGAGGCGGTCGATGCCCAGGCCCAGTCCGGCGGTGGGCGGCATGCCGTACTCGAGGGCGGCCAGGAACTCCTCGTCGAGCTGGTGGGCCTCTTCGTCGCCCCCCTCGCGCAGCCGCTGCTGCTCCTCGAAGCGCTCCCGCTGGTCGAGGGGGTCGTTCAGCTCGCTGAACGCGTTGCCCAGCTCCATGCCGACCGCGACCGGCTCGAAGCGCTCCACCAGGCCGGGCCGGCTGCGGTGCTTCTTGGCGAGCGGGCTTATCGCCAGCGGGTGGTCCATGACGAATACCGGGCCCACCAGGTGCGGCTCCAGGTAGATGTCGTAGAGCTTGTCGAGGATCTGGTTTAACGGCGCCTGGGCCAGCGGCTCGTCGCCGCCCGGGTGGTGCTCCCCGACCCACTCCCGCAGGCGCGGCTCGTCGAGCAGGTCGAACTCAATGCCGGCACGGCGGGCCAGCTCGGTGGTGTAGTCGACCCGCGGCCAGGGCGGGGTGAAGTCCAGCTCCTGCCCCTGGTAGGTGAGCTTCATGCTGCCCGTCAGCTCCTGCACCAGGCCCGAGTAGAGCTCCTCGACGAGGGCCAGGATGTCCAGGTAATCCTTGCCTGCCCAGTAGAGCTCCAGCATCGTGTACTCGGGGTTGTGCTTGTAGGAGATCCCCTCGTTGCGGAAGTTGCGGCCAATCTCGTAGACCTGCTCGAAGCCGCCCACGATTAGCCTCTTCAGGTAGAGCTCGAGGGAGATGCGCAGGTAGAAGTCGAAGTCGAGGGCGTTGTGGTGGGTGATGAACGGCCGGGCCTCGGCCCCACCCGGGATGGCCTGCAGCACGGGCGTCTCCACCTCGAGGAAGCCCAGGTCGTCAAGGTAGCGGCGAATGTAGGCGATCGCCTTCGAACGCAGCACGAACGCCTGGCGCACCTCGGGGTTGACCATCAGGTCGAGGTGCCGCTGGCGGTAGCGCTGCTCCTTGTCGGAGAGGCCGTGGTACTTGTCAGGCAAAGGCCGCAGGGACTTCACCAGCGGCCGGAACTCCCGCGCCTTCACGGTCAGCTCGCCCGTCTTCGTAATGAAGAGCGTGCCCACTACCTCCACCCAGTCGCCCAGGTCGAGCTTCTTGAGGGCCTTGTACCGGTCTGTCTCGTCGCGCTGGAAGTAGGCCTGGATGCGGCCCGATGAATCGGCGAGCGTGGCGAAGGTGACCTTGCCCATCGAGCGGATGGTCATCGCCCGGCCGGCGACCACGACCTCCTCATCCCATTCGTCACCGGGTTCGCCGCCGGCATACTTCTCCTGCAGCTCACTGGCCGTGTGGGTTACCGAGTAGGTGTAGGGGTGACCGTCGAAGCCCGCTTCCTCCAGGGCCTCCAGGTTCCGTATACGTTGTTGCCGCTGTTCAGCGAGGGACTTCTCCGACATGAGTACCCAGTTTACGCGCTATATGCAGCCACAAATGAAGCGAGGCGTGGAACCTGCCGCAATCGCGGTGCTCCACGCCTCCCCCATCGGTGCCGCCTCAGCTTATCGACATGAGGGTGTAGGTCGTCTTGCCGTTGCCGGTCACGACCTCGACGAGCTCGCCCGGCTTGCGGCCCATCACGGCCTTGCCCAGCGGTGACTCGTCACTAACCTTGGGAATGTCGCTGTCCAGGACGCCCGCTTCAACGGGCGAAACCACCTGGATCTCGAACGATTCCTTCGTGGTGGTGTCCTGCAGGGTAAGGACCGCGCCCAGGTCGACCTGGTCCGCTCCGGAGCCCTCGATGATCTCTGCCCTGTTCAACTCGTCCTCGAGGTTGTCTATCCGGACCTCGATGCGGGCCTTCTCCTGCTTGGCCTCCTCCAGGCCCGAGTCGTCGTAGTCGTCGGAGGTCCCGGTAAGCTCACGCAGAATCCGCGTCGCCTCCTCGAGCCTCTCGTACTCCTGCTCCAACTGCGCCTTCAAACGGTCATACCCTTCCTGTGTAAGGCGAACTTGCCTTGCCATCTCTTCCTCCCGGAGGTTATATGCACGCTTGCCTCCACCGGCGACATGCCGCTGGAGGCAAGGTGAAGCTGATCTTTGTCTATAATTGTACCCCCGCGCGCAAGGCTGCTGACGGCATCGCACACTACGGGGCGCAGCGCCTTTACGTTGTAGACGGGGCCTACAAAGCCGAACCAGCCTCCTGTCCTGCAACGGCGCCCGTGTATTATGAGATTGTTCTCATCAGGGCCATCCTTGGTAGCCTTCAGGATTTGGACCGGAAGCCCCCGCACTAACATTCGACCGCAACGGAGTTGAAAGAAGTATGGACCGAAAACCGAAGATTCGCACCAGGAACCTCTCGAAGGTTTTTGGACCCAGGCCAGAGCGCGCCTTTACCTTCCTCAAGGAGGGCGGCTCGAAGCTTGAAGCCCAGGAGAAACTGGGCCTGGCGGTCGGGGTATACGACGTCTCACTGGATATCTACGAGGGCGAAACCTTCGTTCTGATGGGCCTTTCGGGCAGCGGCAAGTCGACGCTGCTGCGGCTCCTCAACCGCCTCCACGAGCCCACTGCCGGGCAAATCTTCATCGATGACATCGAACTGACCGCCCTGAACAAGCGCGAGCTTATCGAAGCGCGGCGCACGAAGTTCATGGGCATGGTCTTCCAGCAGTTCGCGATTCTCCCCCACCGGACCGTGCTGGAGAACGTCGAGTACGGCCTGGAGGTGCAGGGCGTGGACAAGGCCCAGCGCCGCGAAAAGGCGCTCGAGGCGACCGAGCTGGTGGGCCTGAAGGGCTGGGAGGACAGCTACCCCAGCCAGCTCTCGGGCGGCATGCAGCAGCGCGTGGGCCTCGCCCGTTCGCTCGCGGTCGATGCCGACATCCTGCTCATGGACGAGGCGTTCAGCGCGCTCGACCCGCTCATCCGCAAGGAGATGCAGGACGAGCTCATCGAGCTGCAGTCGCGCATGAACAAGACGATAGTCTTCGTCACCCACGACCTGGACGAGGCGCTGAAGCTGGGCGACCGGATCGCCATCATGAAGGACGCCCAGGTGGTGCAGGTGGGTACGGCCGAGGAGATCCTGACCGCCCCCGCCGACGATTACGTAAAGGCCTTCGTCGAGGGGGTCGACCGCACCGGTGTGCTGACGGCCGGCAGCATCATGCAGCCGGTGAAGGAAACCGCCCACGTGCGGGACGGTCCGCGCACCATCCTCACCAAGCTGCGTCGCTCCGGACTCTCCGGCATTCTCGTGGTCGACTCGGAGCGACAGGTGCAGGGCTACCTGACCTCCGAGAACCTGGTCGAGCAGCTGGAGAGCGCCCGCGCCTCCCAGGAGCGCCTGGAGATGGCCCGGGTGGACGAGATCGTCACGGTGTCCGAGGAGACGCCGCTCCAGGACCTCATCGCCATCGCCAGCGAAACGTCCGGACCGGTGCCCGTGGTCGACGACCGGCAGCGCCTGCGCGGCGTGGTCGTGAAGGGCTCGATCCTGGCGGCGCTGGCCCCCACCGACACCGAGACCGATGCCGCTTCCCAGGAGGCCACCAGTGTTTGATTTCCGCATCCCCCTGAGAGACTGGGTAGAGGCGTTCGTCGACTTCCTGCAGACGTATCTGGGGGCATTCTTCGACGGCTTCGCCGACGTCACCGAAACGATCATCGACGCCCTCCTTGCCGTGCTGCAGGGCTCCCCCTCCATAGTCGTCATAGTCGTCCTGTCGCTCCTGGCGTTCTGGCTGGCCGGCTGGCGCACGGGCCTGTTCGCGCTCCTGGGCCTCTTCCTGGTGGAGAACATTGGCCTGTGGACGCCCTTCCTGCAGACGCTGGCGCTGGTGCTCACCGCCCAGATCCTGATCATGATCGTGGGGATTCCGCTGGGCATACTCTCGGCCAGCAGCGATACGGCCGAGAAAATAATGCGCCCCATCCTCGACTTCATGCAGACGATGCCGGCCTTCGTCTATCTGGTTCCCGCGGTAATCTTCTTCGGGATTGGCCTCGTCCCCGGCGTGGTGGCAACGCTCGTCTTCGCCTTGCCGCCGCTCATACGACTCGTCAACCTGGGGATACGCCAGGTACCCTCGGACCTTGTCGAGGCGGCCGAGGCGTTCGGGTCGACCGGCTGGCAAAAACTCGTCAAGGTCCAGTTCCCGGTCGCCCTCCCAACCATCATGGCCGGCATTAACCAATCGATAATGTTGAACCTCTCGATGGTCGTCATCGCCGGCATGATCGGTGCCCGCGGCCTGGGCGCCGAGGTGCTGCGCGGGATTCAGAGAATCAACGTGGGACAGGGCTTCGAGGCCGGCCTGGCGGTAGTCATCCTGGCCATCGTCCTCGACCGCATCACGGCTTCGTTCGGCAAGGCAGGCGGCCCGAAGACCGGATAGGAAGTCTGTGCATTCGGTACCTGTGCCCTTTGCGTCATCCTCGGCATCATGATAGGGTCGTAGATGGCCGCAACGAACAGCCCAGAATAGGGCCGGCACTCAATAGTGCGCTCGCAATACATGCGACTTCGTTAGCACTTTCGTTCACATTCTGTTTGGAGGAATACCATAATGAAAAGATTTCTAGCGGCACTTCTGGTGACCGTCGGACTGGGGGCGGCAGCAGCCCAGGACGATAGCATCCACCTCGGTTACGTCCTTTGGGACTCCGAGATCTCCTCGACTCACGTAGTCGCGGCCGTGCTCATGGACGAGCTCGGTTACGACGTGGAGCTCACCTCGGTTGACGCCGGCCCCATGTTCACCGGTCTCGCCCAGGGTGACTTCGATGCGATCGTCGCAGCCTGGTTCCCGGCCACTCACGAGGCCTACCGCGACCAGTACGGCGACCAGTTCGTCGACCTTGGCCCCAACCTTGACGGTGCCGACATCGGCTGGGCCGTTCCCGAATACGTTGAGGTCGACAGCATCACCGAGCTGAACGAGAACGCCGACATGTTCGACGGCGAGATCATCGGCATCGACCCCGGCGCCGGCCTCATGGCCGCGAGCGACAACGCCTTCGAGGTCTACGACCTGAGCAACTTCACGCTGCTCGACGGTTCTGACGCCGCGATGGCCGCCGCCCTGCAGCGCGCGATCGACCGCGAAGAGCCCATCATCGTGACCGCCTGGCGTCCGCACTGGAAGTGGGCAGCCTACGACCTCAAGTACCTCGAGGACCCGGAAGGCGTCTTCGGTGAGGCAGAGCAGATCCACACCCTTCTCAGCGAAGACTTCGCCGAGAACGGTCCCCAGGATGCCATCGACTTCCTCGACAACTTCTACTGGACCGGTGAAGACATGGGTGAAGTGATGCTCATGATCATCAACGAAGGAATGGAACCCCTCGACGCCGCGCGCGCGTGGATCGAGGATAACCGCGACACTGTCGAGGGCTGGCTCGAGTAAGACCGGCAGTAGCGGCCGCGGTTCGGTGACCTGACTTCAGGTCCGGCGGGTGCGCCCGCACAAACCGGACCCGGATGGGTGGGGCAGGAGCTTTCGCTCCTGCCCCACCCCTTTTTATTGGCCTGCAGCTTACTCCGCGCCGGAGCGGGCCGGCTGCACTACGGCTGCACTACGGCGGCATTGCCGGGGCCTGGCCAGTGGCCGT
>CALKAI010000097.1 GCA_937983275.1 uncultured Trueperaceae bacterium
ACTGATGTTATGAAGGTGGGGTTCGGTGTCCACGGGATGCGTGTGGTTGACGTCCAGGTGCGTGGCGACTAGTGGTGCAGCAAAGAGTGAAGACGTCAGCGAGAAAGCCAGGAAGATAGCGAAGCCAGCTCGGCGGGCCGCTCGCTTGCGGACCTTGCGGGCTCTCGGTCGGTCTCTTCGGGGCCGCAACAACTTCCGTTCAGCCTAGCCCGGCGTTCAGGGACTATTGCCCCGAGCGCTCACGAGACTTCCGGTGCTGAGACTGTTAAAAGTCCGCACTTCCCGGCCGGGCGACGCTATCATCCAGCCAGGTATCGTCAGCTTAGGGACCACCGCAACCTGAATCCAGGTGGGTACAACCCGATTAACGTCGCGTAAACACCCGCCGTCATGCTGCCGGCCTCTCTTGCCGGCTACCTCACGAGGTGCCACGGTATACGAACTGTGCACAAGCACTACAAGTGTCTGTAACTATTCACCGAGGTAGACGCTAAGTAGCGCGAAGAGGGCGAAGCCTCCGACCAGAGCCGCGACCGCCCAGCGGGCCTCCTCGACCTCGTGCGCCTCGGGGACTATCTCCTCGACGACGACGGTGACGAGGATCCCGGCTGTGAACGCGAGAAGGCTCATGCTAACGATTTCTGGCTGGCCCCGCACGGCCCAGTAGCCGATGGTGGTGCCCACGAAGACCGGGATCATCAGTCCGGCAGCGAGTAGCAGGCGTTGGCGGCGCGGTACCCCCTGGTTCTTGAATACGGCTATCGTCGCGAAGCCCTCTGGAACGTCTGCCGGGACCTGCCCCAGGGCGAGAAGGAGGCCAAGGCTGAGGCTAAGGGTGGAGCCGGCCCCGATCATCACCCCGTCGCTGAACAGGTCGACGGCAACACCGAAGAAGATCACCCACGGGCCGGCGCTAGCCGGATCGGCACCCATGCGCGTGCGGATGGTGCCGATGAACTTCTCGGCCAACATGAAGAATCCACCACCTGCAACGAAGGCGAGAATGACGACCCAGGCTGGTTCCGCCGTAAGGGCCCGTGGCATGAGCTCGATGCCGACGACCCCAAAGACTATTCCTGTGGCGAGGTGCAAGGCCAAACTGAGGGTCCGCTGGGACACCCGCACGGCTTCGGACAGGACGCCTCCGGCGAAATTCGCGAATGCAGGCAGCGCCGCGATCGTCAAGGCGATCAGGTATTCACGCATCGGGGATCACCTCACGGCGCAAGGCAAGTCGGGAGTGGTCTGCTCGCATACTCGGCGGCGGCACTGAACATCCTTTCGCTCGAACGAGACTTCGGCCGCATAACTGCAGGTCACCCCAGACTCCGTCACTTTCGTGGGAGCCGTCGGTATCACAGCCCTACTTTGCCGCAGTGGGTCCAAACGGACCCTCGGGCTGTGGAGAGTTTGCCCGGCGGTGTATGGCGAATACTAGTCTTTCTGGGAATGCGTTCCCGCTCTCCTGTTCGGTTATCTGCCGGATGTTGCGATTCTGCGGAGGGCACGTGAACGTGCCGCAGACATGGGTCGGGTGTGCTCCCGCTGTCCAGTCTGGGGGTAAGATCTCTCAGCATGCCCTTCTCGCCAACCCCACTAGTGGCCGAGGCCCGCCTCTTCGCCAGCAAGCTCGCATGGGCGCAAGAATCACCCACCTCGGACTGCCGCCACTGGGGAAGGCGGGCATTCAACGAGTACTCCCGGGAAGAGAGGGGGCACCGCCTAGCGGAAAACGCCCGCTTACGACTGCCGCCGAGGCAGGGCCTGCAACAGCGATGAAGCACAGGCCCGAGCACTCCCTTTCTGGTGGCCCCTGTGCGTTTGGCGCTCGAGGGAGACCGGCCCGGTTGGCGGTCGGCGTCTCACCCACACGAGGACCCAGCTCTCGCGTTCAAACTGAGGGCCAGCCGAATGGCGTGAACTGGCCGCGTCGTGCCTCTGCGCGGCGGCTTGGGGCGCGCACTCGCGCGCTGCTCGCCCTGTTGGTTGCGGTGGCGTTGGGGTGCACGGGGGCAGCGCTGGCGCACGCAACGCTGGTCTTCGGTACCGTCACCACCGAACCCGCGCCCCCGCTCGCGGCTGAACCGTTCACGATCTGGCTGGAGATGAGCGACACAGCCCAGGCTCAGGTAGAGGATGCGATCGTTTTCGTTGATGCCGTTCCCGCAGAGCAGGCGATGCCGGAGTCAGGCACGCAGGAGCCTCAGACCCAGCCACCTGAGCCGCTGGTGAGCAGCGACCAGTTCGAGGAGGTGAAGCCGGGTCTCTACCGAACGGACCTGGTTCTCCCCGAGGAAGGCACCTGGGTCCTGGTGTTCCGTGATCAGACCTTCAGTCAGGAGGTGGCGCGCGCCAGCATTACTCTGCTGGTGGGTGAGGATGCGCAGGCTGAACAACTCTCCTTCATCTTCCCGCCCACTGCCATTGGACCGCAGAATCTGTTGACGTGGCTGATCTGGCTCGTCGGTGTTCCGCTCGTTATCGGTTGCGTGGTGACGCTGGTCGTGCTCCGCGGGAACAACGACGCTAGTAGGGCTGACGAGGACCCCGGGAGGCATGCAAGCGAGACCAGCAACGCCAAACGAGCGTGAGTACGGTTCGTGTCGTGACTGTGACACGCCCGCTCTACCTTCATCTCGCGGCTATGGTGACAGCGGGGCCACAAGAAGGCTTCGCAGCGCTGGCAACGAACGTCACACGGGTGAAGTCAGTGGTTCTTGATGCGTATGATCACCGCGATGGGCGTAAGTAAGCGCAAAATTTCAATCGGAATGAGACCTGGTTTTAGAGTGCGCGCTCGTTGCAGGAAGAATTGCGGGGAGCAACAGCACCCGCGGCGCATGCCACCGTCAAGCGCCCGATCGCGTTTGTCGAACACCTATGGAAGCATGTGAGGAAGGAAATCAATGAACCGATACTTGCGATTCATCGCTGCTGCAGCAATGTTGAGTCTCGGCGTGACTCTCGCTCAGAACGAGGGAGAGACTGTCTATGAGGCCAATTGTGTCGCCTGCCATCAGGCCAATGGGCAAGGCATCCCCTCTGCCTTCCCGCCCCTAGCTGGTCACGTGCCCGACCTGCTCGTCATCGAGGGCAGCCGTGCCTACCTCACCCACGTGGTCCTGTACGGCCTCCAGGGGCAGATTGAGGTCGAGGGGCAGACGTATGGCGGCCTGATGCCGGCTTGGGCGCAACTAGATGACGGCCAGATAGCAGGCGTCCTCAACTACATCTCTACCGCTTGGGAGAACGAGGCAGCGCTACCCGAAGGGTTCGAGGCGTTCACTGCGGAGGAAGTTGCAGCCGAACGTGATCTCGGTCTCACCCCCAGTGAGGTGCATACGGAGCGCAGCGAGTTGCTGAGCGAAGAGTAAGCGCCGTAAGCATTCACTAGTGGTTAGTACGATGCCAGGCGGGCGTGTCCTCATGTTCTTCCCGTGGGGTCTGCGCCGCGTCGGGCTGGCTATGCAAGAGCGGTTAGACATGCAGGGTGATTGTCAGGTGTGGGACAGTCCATCACTGGCCATGGCTCCGGTGTCGCGATGTCGCTTGCCTACCTCGCGTCCAAGTGCGGATTCACGAAGAGGAGGGTGCGGCGCTGGGACTCATGATCCCGCACTACTTCTCGACCGGCACGGCTAAACGGTAGGGAACGCGTGCGTTAGCAAGTGGCTCCAGCGCTTCCCGTAATGCCGCGGGCAGTGGCGATGGTCGCTACGATGAGGTCATGGCTGACACCGTTCCCCGTGAACCCTGCGATCTGGACGCCGAGCATCTCATGCGGGCCCTGCCTGAAGAAGTGGTGCTTGACGAGGCCATTGCGCTGCTCAAGGGCTTCGCCGACCCCACTCGGCTGAAGATCCTCGCGCTGCTAGGCGAGGGGGAGGTGTGCGTCCACCAGATAGTGGAGGCACTGGAGATGACACAGTCGGCAGTGAGCCATCAGCTCCGCACGTTGCGCGGTGCTCGCCTGGTTGCGTTCACGAAGCGCGGCCGGCACGTCTACTACCGTCTCGCTGACGATCACGTCCGGGGGATGCTGGACAGCGTCCTGTCGCACAGCCGCGAGGTTTGCTGACCGGCAGTGCGAGGATGCGGCATCGGTTGACGTATGAGCGGCTGCTCATATAAGCTTTGGGTTGTGATGAGGAAGGGTGCCCGCCGTGACCACCACTACCCGGCTTGACCTCGGCATCGTCCTGCCCGGCCATCCCGAGCAGGAGGATGTCTGCATTCAGCGCCTGTCTGCGCTCCTCGGGGCGAAACGCGGAGCAGAGAAGGTACATCTTGAGACGTCCGCTGGCCAGCCTGAACTCTGTGTCCACCATGAGCCCGAACAGTTGCCCGTCCCCCACCTGAACCGCCTCGCCCGCGCCGCGGGTGGCGAGGTGCAGGCGCGCTACCGGCACGAGAGCCTGAATATGGCTGAGCTGCAAGGCTCGGAGCGTGCGACGTTTGTTGAAACCGAGCTTGGTCGGCTAGAGGGCGTGCACGATGTGAGCGCCAACTCCGTCACCGAGACTGTGTGGCTCACGTATGACCGGACGCGGGTGGACCGGGCCTCGATCGTGCGTGCGACTAACAGCCTCGGCTACCGCGTCCGCAACGATGAGCCCATCCAGTCCAGTAAGGCCGGTGGGCCGGAGGTTCACGCGCAACAGCACGGTAGGCGGGTGCTGGGCCTCTCACCGGAGTTGTTCCTGAGCCTCCTCTCCGGCCTTTCACTCACGATCGGTTGGGCTGGCGAGACCTTTCTCGGGCTGTCAGCCGGCGTGGCGCTCGGGCTCTACCTGCTCGCATACGTGGCGGGCGGCTGGGACACGACGAAGCACGCCCTTCGCGCCGCCCTCAAGCGCCGCTTCGACATCGACATCCTGATGGTGGTGGCCGCGCTCGGCGCCGCCACCTTAGGCGCGTGGGCCGAGGGCGCGCTGCTGCTGTTCCTGTTTAGCCTCGGACACGCCCTCGAACACTACGCCATGGACCGCGCTCGTGGCGCCATCAGCGCCCTGGCCGACCTCACCCCCAAAACGGCGCGCGTGCGACGCGAGGGACGCGAGCAGGAGATAGCCGTTAGCGAACTCCGTGTCGGCGACACCGTTGTGGTCAGGGCCGGCGAACGCCTGCCCGCCGATGGCCGCGTCGTTCACGGCACGAGCAGCGTCGACCAGTCGCCCATCACCGGCGAGAGCCTCCCGATCGCGAAGGAGGTGGACGACACCGTCTTCGCGGGGACCATCAACGGTGAAGGATCACTCGAGATCGAGACCACAAAAGCGCCCGAGGACACCACCTTGGCGCGCGTCATCAAAACCGTTGAGAACGCCCAGGCAGCCAAGGCGCCCAGCCACCGCTTCACCGACCGTTTCCAGCGCACTTTCACCCCCATCATCCTTGCGGTCACGGCACTCGTGATCGTGGTGCCGCCCCTGTTCGGCGTGCCCTTCAACGAGAGCTTCATCCGTGCGATGATTCTGCTCGTCGCCGCCAGCCCCTGCGCCTTGGCGCTGGCCACCCCCTCGGCCGTCCTGGCTGGCATCGCACGCGCGGCCCGCAGTGGCGTGCTCATCAAGGGTGGCGCGCACCTTGAGAACACCGGCTCGGCCGACGTCATCATCTTCGACAAGACGGGCACCCTCACCAAGGGCAATCCGGAAGTGACAGACGTGTGGAGTAACGACAACCTGGAGGAAGGTGAACTCCTCAGGCTGGCGGCGGCAGTCGAGACGCGCAGCGGCCACCCGCTCGCCAGGGCAATCGTCCGCGCCGCAGAAGAACTCGACCTCGAGCTTCCCCAAGTTGATGATTTCGACTCGATACAGGGGAAGGGCGTCCGCGCCAGGGTAGCAGGAGCGAGCCTGGTCGTCGGCAACGACAAGCTGATGCGCGACGCCAAACTCGCCCTGCCGGCAGCCCTGAAGGAACGCCACGAAGCGCTCGAACAGGCCGGCAAGACCAGCATGCTGGTCGCCAAGGACGGCCAGGTCGAGGGCCTTATCGCCGTGCGCGACGAGCCACGAGAGGCCGCCCGGGCGACTATCGCGGCGCTTAAACGCCAGGGTGTGAAGCGCACGGTGATGCTCACCGGCGACAATCGCCGGGTGGCGGAGGCGGTCGGCCAGGAACTCGGCATCGACGAGGTTCACGCCGAGCTGCTGCCCGAGGACAAGGTCGCGCAGATCGAAGCGCTCCAGGCGCGCTACGGCAAGGTCGTCATGGTCGGCGACGGTGTGAACGACGCGCCTGCAATGGCCAGCGCCGATGTTGGCATCGCCATGGGCGGTGCGGGTACCGACGTGGCGCTCGAGACCGCCGATATAGCCCTCATGGCCGACGATCTCTCCAAGCTGCCCTATGCAATCTCCCTTTCGCGCGCCAGCCGCCGCATGATCGTACAGAACCTTGCCATCAGCCTCGGCGTCATCGCCCTGCTCGTGCCCAGCGCCCTGCTCGGACTAGCGACAATAGGCATTGCCATAGTCCTGCACGAGTCGAGTACACTCGTCGTGGTCGCCAACGCCCTGCGCCTACTGAGATTCAAGCCCCAGACTAAAGCAGCATGAGGCGTGCCAAGAACGGACGCGCGCCGCGCAGCCGCAAGGCCGAACTTCGAGCGCACCTAGGTCAGGCCCTATCGGGCAGTTGGAGCCAGCCATGAAGACCCTCCTATGGGTACTGGTGATGCTCGCCATCACCGGCTTCCTCATCTACCTGACGGTCATCATGCTTCGTGATGATCGCAAGGTGCAGCGCAAGATGGAGCACCCCGAGCCGAAAGACCCCCAAGGTTAGGATCATCCGCAGCGCACGACACTGCGTGCACGCACAGAAAAGGAGTGCCCTCACATGAACCCCCGCAGCCTCACCCTCGCCACTGCCAGCCTGCTGCTGCTCGCCCTGCTGAGCTTCCTCGGCTACCGCCAGTTCATCGCCCCCACGGCTGGCGTGGATGCCGGCGCAGCGAGCGGCTACGCTGGCCAGCCCACTTTGGGAAGCGACGACGCGCCCGTGAAGCTGATCCTGTTCGAGAACTTCCTGTGCGAGCACTGCAAGGCCTTCGAAGAGGAGGCGTTCCCGCGGATCCGAAGCAACTACATTGAGACTGGCCAGGTGGAGGCGTACTACATCAACCTCGCCTGGGGCTCCGAGAACGCCACCACCGCCGGCCTGGCAGGCGAGTGCGCCTACCGGCAGGACGAAGAAGCATTCTGGGATTACAAGAGCGCCCTCTTCGCGGCCCAAACGGATCACGAAGGAGCTTGGGCCACAACCGGCAACCTGGTGAGTATCGCCAGTGATGCTGTGCCCACCCTTGACGCGGCTGCCCTGGAGAGCTGCATCGTGGAGGAGCGTTACCTGAGTGAGGTGGAGCGTGACCTGGAGCTCGGTGATACCGTTGGAGTGCGCGGCACCCCCTCGCTGGTGATCGGTGACCAGGGTTTCGAAGGCCCCAGCTACGAGACGGTCGCGGCGGCGATAGACGAGCTCCTCGCCGCACGCGAGTAGCGTGCGCAGGCTCCTTGGGACCTATGGCCTCTACCTCGCCTGGTTCGTCGCGCTTGTCGCGACCGGCGGCAGCCTCTACTTCAGCGAGGTCCGATCGTTCGTGCCCTGCACGCTCTGCTGGTACCAGCGCATCTTCATGTACCCGCTTGTGATCATCTTGGGCCTGGCCTCCTACCGCCAATCCACAGTAGTCATTCCCTACGTGCTACCCCTGAGCGTCATTGGGGGCGGCGTGTCACTATTCCACTACCTCGAACAGAAGATTCCCGGTTTCGGAGCGCCGGCCGTGTGCCGCTCGGGCGTGCCCTGCAGCACGGAGTACATCAACTGGCTCGGGTTCATCACCATCCCATTCCTGGCGCTCACCGCGTTCACGCTGATCACGCTCCTGCTCTTCGGCGCCACCCGCGCCAGCCGGAGGTAACCCATGCTTAGGAACCGGCCGTTCATCTGGACTCTCGCCCTCTTGGCGTTGCTCGCCCTACTCGTCAGCGGCTTCGCCCTATACCGAACCCAAAGAAACTCCTCGCCCCCAAGCAACGGCATTCTTCTCGACAACCCGCCACTTATGGGTGACGTCGAACTCACGGGCGCAGGAGGAGAGCGACTTGCGCTCGCGGACCTTGACGCCCGCTACCTGCTGGTGTTCTTCGGGTACACGAACTGCCCCGACGTCTGCCCCCTCACCATGACGCGCCTCGCAGAAACCTACCGGTCCCTCGGCGAGCCGGACGAGATGCAGGTGGTTATGATCACCGTCGATCCCGCGACCGACACCCCCGAGCGCGTCCACGAGTACGCCAAGGCGTTCCACCCCGACTTCCTGGGCCTCGGCGGTGCGAACAGCGAGATCGCGGACGCCGCCCAGCGCTTCTACGTCGGCTTCAACTCGATTGCCGACGGCCTGGTGGCGCACTCCGATCCCGTCGCGCTCCTCGGCCCCGACCGAAGGATGCGGGTCATCTACACGCAAGACGACATAAGGCACCTGGAGAACGGCCTCCGTGCGGTGCTGGCCCAGCAACCCTGGTGATGACCTTGGACAAAAGCCGTCACCTAGAATATTGAATCCTAAAACGGGCCGCTTATGACACACTTCTTAATTAGGCTTGCGGCCGGGCGATTCGAACGAGACCCTTAATTGAGTGGTAGCAGAATCAATGTGGGTGGCACCAGAAGACCATTACTACAGCCTGGCCGGTAAAGCCGAGGTCGCGTGCGAGCCCGCGTCACGCTTGGCGATGTTTGTTTAGCCGCGGTAGAAAGCCCGTGTCGGCCCTACCCGGGGAGTGGGCAGGCCCG
>CALKAI010000098.1 GCA_937983275.1 uncultured Trueperaceae bacterium
ATGGTACTAGGGGGGCAACCCCCCGGAAGAGTAGGACAGCGCGAAGGACTTATTTAGCGCAACAGGACCACGCACCAAGGTGCAGGTCCACGGGAGCCCCACAAGGGCTCCCCACCACCGCGGGGTGGAGCAGTCTGGTAGCTCGTCGGGCTCATAACCCGAAGGTCGCTGGTTCAAATCCGGCCCCCGCAACCAACAGAATAAAGAAGAGGTCGCCAACAAACCGGCGGCCTCTTTTTTTGTGCCTTCCGCGCCGCCAATCATGCCGTATCCGTCACACCAACGGGTCCGGCAACACCCGGACATCTGCTACGGTGATGCCACGAGGCGGTTACACGAAATGCGGATTAGGAACACCACAGACAGGCACGGGCACACGGCCAGCCAAGTCGTCCTGGCCATCCTCCTTGTCCTGCTCAGTGGCGTCCCGCAGCTCTTCCTGTCGATCACCGAATTCGACGACGGCAACCGCAACCTGAACGCACGGCCCATCGCCCGCTCGCTGTTCAGCAACCGTCTCCTGCCAGTCCAGGTGCAGGTCGAGACGCCGGACGCAGTTCCCTGCCACCAGCCGACCGTGCCGTTACCCACGAGCACCACTGCCGACCTGGAACACGTGGCGGCGACACCCCCTCCCCTGCTCCCCACCTGGCGCTACAATCTGGTCGCCTGCATCTACAGGCATAACTCTGCCTATATCTGACACTCCGACTGACAGTCCATTCGACTAACGGCCTCGCCGCCTGCATCCACTCGGCGGCAGCCCGGTGCGACCGTGCTGAGGAACGAATCAGACCCGGCCCTGCATAGCCGGGGGAGAAAGGCAGAGCCATGATCAATACCGATCGCCTCGGTTACGACGAGGTAAAGAACGAAGCGAGAACCGAAGAAGCCTACCTCGAAGGCGTCAAGGGCAAAGGCGTGCTGCAGGTGTGGCGGGGACGCCGCAACGACATCCTGGGCATCGCCGGCAGCTGGCACGCCGCACCCGGTGAGGAAGTGCGCGAGCAACTCAAGGAAAGCATTGCCGGTGCTGAGGGCGTGATCTACGACGGACCCGTCAACGATCCGCTTGGCGGGCAAAAGCGGCAGAGAATCCCCGTCACCATCACCTCAGTCAGCTCCTACAGGCTGGACGGCGAAGGCCAGCCCACGCACCTGTTCATCAACTTCACGCCGGTCGAGCCGGACGAGCTCAAGTAACCCCACAGGCGGGGGCTGGAACCAGCCATAACGCCCTCCTGGCCGCGGCCGGGCGCAAAGATGCCGCACTGCTGCTGAAGTCACGCAAGCAACTCGACCTTCCCCGACCTCAGCAGCGCAAAGACGGCCCTGAGCGCCACAACGGCCGCGGCTACCCCTGCCGCCACCGCAAGCGCGCTGGACACGCCCAGGTTGGCGGCGAGAATGCCTACGCTCGCCCACACCGCGACGGCGGCGAAAACCACGTCGCCTCGTGCGCCCAGGATCCACAGGTTCACTAACGTCAGGATCGCAAGGGCAATCAGTGCCCAGGAGAAGTCGTAGGTCGCATCGACGAGCAGGCCCCAGTCGTAGAGAAGCACGCCAAGATTGGCCAGCGTCGCGACACTTATCCAACCCAGATACAGGCTGAACGGAATCCGGGTAAGCCAGCGGCTCGTCCCTTCTTTCAGCTCCCGGTTCCGGCGCAGGTGCACGTAGATTCCGATCAGGGTGGCCAGGAGCCCGAACATCAGCAGCTGGCTAAGCGGGATGAGCAGGTTATGCCAGGCAAGCAGCCAGCCTATGTTGAAGGCGCACGACAGCACGAAGAGCTGCCTGACGCGGTTGAGGTTGGCGGTCCTGCCTGCCGGGAGGGCCTGGTAGACCACGAACACCGCCAGCGCGAGGTAGATCACGCCCCAGATGCTGAAGGTGAACGGCGCCGGCGTCACGAGGATGGGGTAGTTGGCTGAGACATCGCCGGTTTCTCTGCCTGCAATCGGCAGGAGGTTGGCCAGCGCGTTGACGCCAAGCATGGCCACGAACGCAAGGATGGTCGCGGCGACCCAGAATGTCGTACTGCCCCTCGAATCGTCTGTTCGCAATGCGGATCCAGTCATGTGTGCCCCCTGAAAACTCACTGACGGGGAACGGTTGAACCGCCTGACGTCTCGGCAGATAAAAGAAAGGCCGGGCGCCCCCGTTGCCCGGCCTAACGTTCAGGTGGTCCGCTGCCCCCTTGAGTAGAAGGATAAGCCGTGGGCCTGCCTGCCGCTAGAAGCGAACCAACCATCCGACCATTGACAAATGTTGAGGCCGTCCGCTGGCCTAGCCGCGCGGATCCAGGGCGTCACGCAAGCCGTCACCAACCAGGTTGAATCCCAGCACCACGGCCACGATGGCCAGACCCGGGAAGGTGGCAACGTGCGGCGCTACCGCGAGGTACTCGCGCCCCCGGGCGAGCATGAGACCCCACTCCGGCTGCGGCGGCCGGGCGCCCAGACCCAGAAAGCCGAGGCCCGCAGCGAAGAGGATCGCAACGGCCATCTGCAGCGACGACTGGACGATGATGGGCGCCAGCGAGTTGGGGATGACGTGGCGGAATAGTGTCGAAAGCCTTGGCCTCCCCAGCGCTCCCGCCGCCTCGACGAACTCGCGCTCCTTCAGGGACAGGACCGAGCTGCGGGCGATGCGCGCATAGATGGGGATCGAAGCGATGCCGACAGCGATCATCACGTTGCGCAGGCCCGTGCCGAAGGTGGCCACCAGGACTATGGCCAGCAGGATCCCCGGGAACGCCAGCATGATGTCGACGATCCGCTGCACGACCAGGTCAAAGCTGCCGCCAATGAAGGCGCTCACCGACCCCAGCGGCACGCCGATGAGGATGCCGATCGCGACGGCGATGAGGCCAATGAACAGGGAGATCCAGGCGCCATGGACGAGCCTGGAGAAGAGGTCCCGGCCCTGCTCATCGGTGCCCAGCAGGTAAAACTTCACGGGCCCGTCCACCCCGAACAGCTTCAGGTCGGACTTCAGCAGGCCAAACAGCCACTCGTAACTGTCACCCCGGACGAAGAACTTCACCGGGTACTGCTCGCTCTCGTCGACGGTCACTCCGCCCACCGGCGTCCGCGTCGCCGGAGAAACCCACAGCCCCAGCTGCCCATCCGGACCGCGGAACGAGACGCCGGTGCCGGGCGGTATGTAGGTCGTGCGCAGGCTCTGCTGCGACGGGGAGTAGGGGGCAATGAACGGCGCCGCCACCACGACGACCAGGAAGAACCCGATTATCACCATGCCGGTTACGGCCAGTGGGCTGCTGAACAGGCGCCGGCGCCACTTCGGTACCGCCCTTGCGCGTCGACCTGTCTTCGTGCCGGCAGGGGACTCAGTCATAACGGATCCTTGGGTCGATCACCCCGTACAGGAGGTCGATGACGATATTGATGAGGATGAAGGCGATGGCGATCAGCAGCACGGCGCCCTGCACGACGGGATAATCCCGCGCGAGGATGGAGTCGACCAGCAGGCGCCCGATGCCGGGCCAGTTGAACACCGTTTCGGTCAGCACTGCACCCGCCAGCATTTGCCCGAACTCCAGCCCGCCAATGGTAACCACGGGAATCATCGCATTGCGAAGCGCATGCTTCCCGATCACCTTCCGCCGCTCCACGCCCTTGGCGCGGGCGGTGCGGATGAAGTCCTGGCTAAGCACCTCGAGGAGGGCCGAGCGGGTCATCCGGGCGATGATCGCCGTCGAGGAGACGCCCAGCGTGATGGCCGGAAGGATCAGGTGCTGCAACGTTCCCCGTCCTGCCACGGGGAACCAGGACAGGTTCACCGAGAAATAGAGGATGGCCAGCAGACCGAACCAGAACACCGGCATGGAAACGCCCAGCAGTGCGATGAAGGTGACCACCATGTCGATCCAGGTATTCCGGTAAACGGCCGAGATAATGCCGGCGGGGATGCCTATGAGCAGTGCCACCAGGACGGCACCGGCAGCCAGTTCGAGGGTGTTGGGTAAGAAGCGGGCCAGGTCGCTGGTAACCGGCCGGTTAGTCCTCGTGGACGTTCCAAGATCACCCTGCACGAGTCCGGATACGAACAGCGCAAACTGCTCGGGCTGTGAACGATCCAGGCCGTAGCGGACCCGGATCCGTTCGATCGTCGCCTGATCGGCGAACTCGCCCGCCAGCAGCAGGGCAGGATCTCCGGGGGCGAGGCGCACCATCAGGAAAACGATGATGACCACACCGATGATTGCCGGTACGGCAGTGAGAATACGCCGGATCAGGTATCCAAACACGTGGGAACCTCAGTCGGACAGCTGGAAGCCCTGCGGGCGACCGACAGCTGTTTGCGCAAGATAACTAAGCTATATAGACCGGTCAGCGACCCGCAGGGGATCGCTGACCGGAAGTGACGAACGCTTACTCGTTCAGGCTGGCATCGAACGCGAGAACGCGCTCGGTGGGGTGAATGATGAGGCCTTCTACGGCGTCGTTCACTGCCACGAGCTGGGTTTCGCTGTGGAGGAAGAGCCACGGCGCATCGTCATGGATGATCTGGAGCGCCTCGGCGTAGAGCTCTTCGCGCTCGGCCGGGTCGGTGGAGGTACGCGCCTGGTCGAGCAGCGAGTCGATCTCTTCGCTGCTGTAGAAGGCACGGTTGGAGCCGGCGGGCACGTGCTCGCTGGTGTGGAAGAGGGCGAACAGGCCGTAGTCGGCGTCACCGGTGACGGTGCCCCAGCCCATGAGGCCCATGGGCACGTTGTTCTCTTCGGCCGCACGGTTGGTCTGATCGAGGTAGGCCGACCATTCGAGGGTTTCGATCTGGGCGTCTATGCCCACCTCGGCCAGCATGCTCTGGATTGCCTCGGCAATCTGGATGTCCTGGAGGTAGCGGCCGCTGGGGCTGTAGAGGGTGGTCGAGAAACCGTCCTCGAAGCCGGCCTCGGCAAGCAGCTCACGGGCGCGCTCCGGGTCGTACTCGTACTGACCGACCGGGGTGTAGCCGAAGATGCCGGGCGAGATGGCGGCGTCGCTGGGACGTACTGCTCCGCCTGTCACGAAGTCAGCAATGTCCTGGTTGTTGACCGCGTAGTTGACGGCCTGGCGTACGCGCTGATCGGTGAACGGCTCGATGTTGTGGTTGAAGTAGATGTAGATCGTGCGCACGCTGGAGACGTTCTCGACGGTGATGTTGTCGAGCGCGTCGAGCCGCTGGATGTCCTGCGGCGGGACACGGACGGCCACGTGGGCCTCACCGCTCTCGACCATCGCCATGCGGGTGGTGTTCTCCGGCACGGCCAGGAAGCGCACGCCGGCGAGTTCAGGAGCGCCGCCCCAGTAGTCGTCGTTGCGTTCGAGGTCGATTGACTGGTTCGGTTCCCAGCTCACGAACTTGAACGGGCCCGTGCCTACCGGGTTGCGGTAGAAGTCATCGCCGTGCTCCTCGACCGCCGAGGGGAGGACGATCGCCGTGCTGCTGTGGGTCAGGTTGCTCATGAGCGGCGCGAACGGCTCGTTGAGGCGCAGCTCCAGGGACATCTCGTCCAGGACTTCGATCTCCTGGATGGGCTCGAGGAGGAAGAGGAACGAGAAGGCGTTGTCCGGGTTCAGGAAACGCTGCAGGCTGCCCTCCACGACCTCGGCAGTGAGAGGCGTGCCGTCGTGGAAGGTGACGCCCTCGCGCAGGGTCAGGGTGAGGGTGAGGCCGTCGTCGGAGAGCTCGTAGCTCTCGGCCAGATGCGGCAGGATCTCCCCGTCGGGCGTGAGCTCGAACAGGGTCTCATAGATGTGGCTGGTTACGGTTGCGCTGGGCGAGTCTGTCGAGTCGTGCGGGTCGAGTGTAACTGCGTCCGTGCCCTGAGCGATGATCAGGGTCTGGGCGAGGGAAACCCCGCCCGCCAGGAGTGCGAGCAGTGCGAGTAGCAAGGCCCTTTTGATCCGACTTGGCATTCTGACTCCTTCCGAATCCTTCAGCTACTCCCCTTCCCGGCTACACACGGCGTGCCCGGGAAGCTACAGGAGACAAATCGCGAAGGCTTGCAGGAAATACTATTGTGGCATGTCCCACATCGTCAACAGGCGTATGGGTCTTCACTTGAGTCTCAGGAGTCTGAATCTTGGATATCGTCCTCATCGTCGCCGGCATAGTTCTTCTCTACCTGGGTGGCGACTGGCTCGTCTCCGGGGCTTCCTCCCTTGCCAGCAGGTGGGGAGTGAGTCCCATGATCATTGGCCTCACAGTGGTCGCCGCGGGAACCTCCAGTCCCGAGCTGTTCGCGTCGGTGACGGCCGCGCTGCAGGGAACGACCGATCTCGCGCTGGGCAACGTCATAGGCTCCAACATCGCCAATATTGGCCTCATTCTCGGCGTCACCGGGATGATTTCGCCCATCTTCACCGAGGCCCGTTTCCTGCGCCGCGAGGTTCCGTTCATGATCGGCGTGGCCGTGCTGCTGGCGCTGCTGGTGTTCGCCGGGGGAATAAGCCGCTTCATGGGCGTGGTGCTCACCCTGCTGCTGATCCCCTACCTGCTGCTGTTGCTGCGCGGACAGGAGAAGGAGGAGGTGGAGAAGGAGTTCGAGGAGGAGCTTGAAGGCGCCCAGGCGGTACCTCTGTGGCGGTCCTGGGTCCTCGTCATCGTGGGCCTGGTCTTCCTGGCCGGGGGAGCAAACCTGCTCGTCCAGGGGGCGACCAGCATCGCCAGCGCCCTGGGAGTCTCCGATCTGGTCATAGGCCTGACGGTGGTGGCAGCCGGAACCAGCCTGCCCGAACTCTTCGCCAGCGTCATCGCCGCACTGAAGGGCCATGCCGACATCGCGCTGGGCAACGTCGTGGGCTCCAACATCCTCAACGTCCTGTTCGTGCTGGGTCCCACCGCGATCATCAAGCCGATACCGGCGGCGGCAAACAGCGGCGTGCAAGTTGATGCGCTGCTGATGGTTGCCTTCAGCGTCATCCTCCTGCCGGTGCTCTTCACCGGTTTGCGCCTGAGACGCCTCGAGGGGCTGCTCCTCTTCCTGGGCTACGGTGCTTACGTGATCTATTTGTTCACATCGGCTTGAAGGTATAAGCTGCAACAAAGTCACATTGCGTCGGGTGGCGTTTCTGGGAGCAACGAACTTCGGCTGGGAGGGCAAATTGGCAAAATCTGCACGGCATCCCTGTGGAGCCTTTATCCTGCGACAGCTTGTGTTAGATTGGGCACGGTGTTTGTCGAAAGTGCCGTCTCTCGCGGCAATTGAGTTCGAGTCCATCCCAAAGCCCCTAGGAGGAACAAGTGCCGGTAGTTCGTAGGTATCGTCGGTTTGCGCCACTGCTCGCCTTGGCAGTGTTGCTGAGCGGCTGCGTCACCGATGGTCCGCGCTCCGCGCTGCATCCAGTCGGCGAAGTGGCCGTGCAGCAGATGGAGCTCTTCAATTTCACCCTGTGGCTAAGCGCCGGGGTGCTCGCCATCGTCCTGGGAGTTCTGATCTACTCGATCCTGCGATTCCGCAGGCGCGAGACAGGTGACCCCGATGCGATCCCCAACCAGACCGAGGGAAGCGTGCCGCTGGAGATCACGTGGACGCTCATCCCGGTGATCATCGTTATCCTGATCGCAATTCCGACGGTGCGCACGATCTTTGACACGGAAACCCGCGTCGAACCCACCGAAGACGACGTGGTCGTGAACGTCACCGGCTACCAGTGGTGGTGGCGCTTCGATTACCCCGAGCTGGGAATCACCACGGCCAACGAGATGCACGTCCCGGTCGACACCCGCGTGGTCGTCTACCTGGAGACTGCGGACGTCGTCCACTCGTACTGGGTGCCGAAGCTTGCCGGTAAGCGTGACCTCATCCCCAACCAGGTAAACCAGCTGTGGTTCACCTCGCCTGAAACAGGCGTTTTCAACGGCCACTGCGCTGAGCTTTGCCTTGGGGCGCACGCCTACATGCGCTTCAACGTGATCGTCGACGAGCAGGATGAGTTCGACGAGTGGGTTGCCGCCTTCCAGAACCCTCAGGAAGCCGCCGTGCCCGCGCGTGACACTCAGCTCGTGCAGGACGAGCAGCTCATCAACCAGGGCCGCACCCTCGTTGCCCAGAAGGGCTGCATCGGCTGCCACACCATCGACAACTATGCCGAAGGCATGGGTTCGATCAACTACCCCGACCTCACCAACTTTGGCCTGCGCACCACCGTCGGTGCGGCTGTCGCGCCCAACACCCTCGAGAATCTCGCGCTGTGGATCCGCGACCCTCAGGCAATCAAGCCGGGCAACTACATGCCGTCCCTGTGGCAGGAAGACGACCCCAACGCCGAAGAGGAATCAACGGCCATCGCCGCCTACCTCCTAAGCCTTGGTGTCGAAGGTGGACAACAGTCCCAGGCTGCAGTTTCAGGAGGAAGTAACTAATGGCAATCGGCAGGCAAACAGCCCCGGCCGGCAGGGCCGGCCTCTTCCCGCGTCCCACCTGGACGACGGGTTGGCTGAGCTGGCTTACAACCGTCGACCACAAGCGGCTGGGCCTCATGTACATCATCAGCTCGTTCATCTTCATGGGCCTGGCCAGTCTCGAGGCGTTCATCATTCGCCTCCAGCTCGCCCGTCCCGAACAGCAGCTCGTCTCCCCCGACGTCTTCAACCAGCTGTTCACGATGCACGGGATGACTATGGTCTTCTTCGCCATCATGCCCCTCGGTATCGGTCTGGCGAACTACTTCGTGCCCCTGATGATCGGGGCCAGGGACCTGGCCTTCCCCAGGCTTAACGCCTTCGGCTACTGGGTGTTCTCGCTGGCAGGGATCTTCCTCTACACGAGCTGGTTCCTGGGTGGCGCGCCCGACGCAGGCTGGTTCGGCTACTCGCCGCTTACCTCGCTCACCTACAACCCTGGCAACGGCATCGACTTCTACTCGATCTCGCTGCTCACCAGCGGTTTCGGTACGCTCGTAACGGCGATCAACCTCATCGTCACCGTCGTCAACATGCGTGCACCGGGCATGACCATGATGCGCATCCCGCTGTTCGCCTGGATGGTCGTGGTGATGTCCTTCCTGATCATCTTCGCGTTCCCGCCGCTCACCATCGCGCTCTTCCAGCTCACGCTCGACCGCGTATTCGGCACCCTGCACTACGTGCCCGAGGCGGGCGCACTGCCCATCCTGTGGCAGCACTTCTTCTGGATCTTCGGTCACCCCGAGGTCTACATCATCATCATGCCGGCCTTCGGGATCATCTCCGAGATCATCCCGACGTTCAGCCGCAAGCCCCTCTTCGGCTACCCGATCATGGTCCTCTCGGGGATCTTCATCGGCTTCATGGGCTTCGCCGTCTGGAGCCACCACATGTTCACGACCGGCCTGGGTCCGGTTGCCAACACCGCTTTCGCGCTCACCTCGTTCGTGATCGGGATTCCCACGGGGATCAAGATCTTCAACTGGCTGGGCACGATGTGGGGCGGCAGCGTGCGCTTTACGGTCGCGATGCTCTACGCCGTCGCATTCCTCGTGACGTTCACCCTGGGTGGCATCACCGGGATCATGGTGGCCATTCCGCCATTCGATGCGCAGGCGCAGGACACCTACTTCGTGGTCGCACACTTCCACTACGTCATGGGTGGCGGGGCGCTGCTGGCCTACCTGGGTGCCCTCTACTACTGGTTCCCCAAGATGTCCGGACGCATGCTCGACGAGCGCCTGGGCAAGGTCTCCTTCTGGTTCACGGTCATCGGCTTCCACACCATCTTCTTCCCGCAGCACATCCTGGGCCTCATGGGCATGCCGCGCCGTATCCAGACGTATGAAGCAAACATTGGCCTCGACTTCTACAACTTCCTGTCAACGGCCGGGACGTTCATCATGGCTATCGGCGTGATCATGCTCGCCTTCGACGTCTTCCGCCAGCTCCGCAAGCCCAAGTGGGCCCCGAACGACCCCTGGGACGGCCGTACGCTGGAGTGGGCAACGACTTCTCCGCCCCCTCACTACGACTTTGCCGTGCTCCCGCAGGTCACCGACCGCGACCCCGTATGGGCCTGGAAGCATCCCGAACTTCTCGAAACCCGCGACGCGATCTCAAGGGCCGTCGACGAGGACACCCAGCCCGAACCGGCCAGGGAAGTAATGATCCACCTGCCGGGCCAGTCCTGGTGGCCGTTCCTCATGTCGGCCGCGATCTTCGTCGGCTCGTACGCGCTGGTCTACCGCAACGTGTGGCTCATGATCGCCTCGGCCTTCTTCGTGATCCTTACCGGCTTCGGCTGGGCGTTCGAAGGCGTAGGCGGCCACTACGAGAAGGTGAAAGCCGAAAAGATTGACATCAAGGCCGGAGGTCAAGCATGAGTTCCGCTACGGTTGCCGCTGCGCAGGCGCAGGGGGACCACCGTTCCACCAACCTGCCTGACATCAAGCTGCTGATGTGGCTGTTCCTGGCGTCGGACTGCATGATGTTCGGCGCCCTGATCGCCACCTACATGATCTACCGGGAACGCAGCCTGGTTGGCCCCTTCCCCGTCGACGTGTTCGACATCCCGCTCACCACGGTAAGCACCTTCGTGCTTCTGATGAGTTCCTTCCTGATGGTTCTGGCGCTGCACTACCTGCGCGTCAACGACATTCCCAAGTTCCGGCTGTGGACGTTCGGCACAGCGTTCTTCGGATCCATTTTCCTTGGATTCCAGATCTACGAGTTCCGGCACTTCGTCGACCTGGGCCTCACCGTCCACCAGAACCTCTTCGGCACGACGTTCTTCATCCTCACCGGCACCCACGGGGTTCACGTTGCGCTGGGGGTCCTCATGCTCCTGGGCTTCCTGATCTCCTCCTACCTGAGGCCAACAACCGGGGAGAGTTCTGCGGTCTACCTGGACGTCATTGCCCTCTACTGGCACTTCGTTGACATCGTGTGGATCGTGATCTTCACGGTCATCTACCTCATCGAGTTCGTCTAGGAGCAATGACCAGATGAGTCAGAAGAAGAAAAGCAATCCAGTAGCCACCTACGTGATTACGGCGATCATTCTCGCCATCATCACGTACATCGAGTTCGCGATCATCGAGTATGAAATTGCCTGGCTGTCCTCGGCCGCAATCCTCTTCTGGTTGATTGCCCTCTCCGTCGTCAAGTTCATCATGGTCGTCGCGATCTTCATGCACCTCAAGGATGACGAACTCACCTACACGGGGTTCTTCTCCAGCGGCATGCTGCTCGCGCTCGGCACCTTCATCGTCCTGCCCATCCTCTTCACCGTGGCCTCCATCCCCGACCCGATCGGGCCTGAGGTGCGGGCACAGGCGGCAGAGCAGACACAGGAAGCCGGCAACGGAGACCTGAGCACTCCCCCGCCCGCTGACCGTTCCACCCAGATCGAGGCTCCGGGCGCAGCTCCAGCCGACGCCACTGTACGCGACGCCGATTCGACCGGCGGACAGGAGACCGGCGAAGAGGCCCAGGCGCAGGCAGGCGAAGCCCCGGCCGACGAAGACGCACAGGCCGTAGCAGACGAGGGTGAAGAGGCCGAACCCGCAGCAGCCGGAGCAATCGACTTCGACCGCGAGCAGGGTGAGGCCGTCTACGCCGCCAACTGCGTCAGCTGCCATCAGGGCGAAGGGCAAGGGCTCCCCGGAGTCTTCCCGCCGCTCGCAGGTCACATCCCCGACCTAATCAACGCCGGCGGCCGCGACTACGTCATCGACGTGGTCCTCTACGGCCTCCAGGGCCCGATCGAGGTTGACGGCCAGACCTACAACGGCGTGATGCCCGCCTGGCAGCAGCTCTCCGATGACGACATTGCCGCCGTCGTGAACCACATGGCCACCGCCTGGGGCAACGAGGAGCAGCTCGACGAGTTCGCGGTCGTCACCGAAGAAGACGTCGCCCAGCACCGCGATCAGGACCCCGGCGACCTGCTCGAACGCCGCGCAGCGCTGGCTCAGTGAGCGAAACCATCCACCCCGCCCCGAAAGTCGTAGTCTTCGACTGGGGCGGGATCTTCACCGAAGGCACCTTCGACGCCGACGCGGTACGCAACCTCGCCAACCAGGCAGGTGCGACGCAGGAGGAGATAGGCAAGACCTACTTTCCGCTCATGGAAGAGTTCGAAGCCGGAGCCTTCGACATCGAAGAGTTCACGACCCGATTCCTCAGGGAGTCGGGTCTTTCCCTTTCCCGCGAGCAGTTCCAGGAGACCTTCCTCTCCTCGGGTATCGACCGGCCGCAAATGTTCGAACTGCTGGCGACCATCCCGGCACAGACCCCGGTAGCCATCCTCTCGAACAACGTCCCGGTTCTTTGCGACCGGGTACGCCACGACCCGCGCATGAAAAGGGTCGACCGCTTCCTCTTCTCCAACGAGATCGGCGTACGCAAGCCCGACGTGGGCGCCTTTGAGCGGCTGCGTAAGGAGCTGGACCTGGATTACGACGGGATGATCTTCATCGACGACAACAGGGCGAACATCGACGCCGCCAACGCCCTGGGCATCACCGGCATCCACTACCAGGAGTGGGACTCGTTCCATGCCGAGTTCCGGGCCCTGGTGCCGGCACCCGGCCAGGAGGCGTGACCGTGGCGACGGGTGAACGGGCCGTAAGGCTTCTCCAGGGTTACATCTGGCACCCGCGCGAGGACGCGATCGAGCTGGGCGACTACCTGCCCCGCGAAATGGAGGGGGGCCTGCACGTCCTGTGGGACGCAATGCCGCAGGCCCCCTTCACGTTCTTCGATGACGGTACCCTCTCGGCGACGCAGCAGGTCTACCAGTTCACCGTGCTGCGTTTGCTCCAGGAGGATGAGGAGGCAGAGGAATTCGCCGGCCTCATCCCCTGGCTCGCCGAAACCCTCCAGGCGAAGCTCGAGGGCACGCCCGAGGGCGTAGGCTGGCAAATCTTCGAGGACCTGCGCGAGGTCTTCTAGCCTGAAAGCCGGGCGCCGCTCAGAGCGGGATGTTCCCGTGCTTCTTGAACGGACGCTCGATAACCTTCTCCTGAAGCATGCGCAAGTGGCCAATGAGCTGCTTGCGCGTTGTCTTTGGGTCGATAACGTCGTCGATGTAGCCGCGCCCGGCAGCCCAGTAGGGGTTGTCGAAACGCCGCCTGTACTCGTTGATCTTCTGCACGCGCGTCGCGGCCGGGTCGACTGACTCGTTGATCTCGCGCCTGTAGATGATGCTCGCTGCGCCCTCTGCCCCCATCACCGCCACTGCCGCAGTTGGCCAGGCGAGGACGACATCGGCGCCCATATCACGCGAGTTCATCGCCAGGTAGGCGCCGCCGTAGCTCTTGCGGGTGATGAGCGTGATCTTCGGTACCGTCGCCTCGGCGTAGGCGTAGAGCATCTTCGCGCCGTGGCGAATGATCCCGGAATGCTCCTGGGCGACGCCGGGCAGGAAGCCGGTCACGTCGACCAGCGTCAGGATGGGCACGTTGAAGCAGTCGCAGGTGCGGATGAACCGGGCGGCCTTGTCCGAGGCATCGATGGTAAGCGTGCCCGCCAGGTTGCGCGGGTTGTTCGCGACGATGCCGACGGTGTCACCACCCAGCCGCGCGAAGCCCACGATGATGTTCTTCGCGAAGTCCGGCTGCACCTCGAGGAACTCCTTGTCGTCGACAAGGGCGCTGATGACCTCGTGCATCGGGTAGGGGCGCCGCTGGTCGGGGTGGACCACCTCGAGCAGCTCGGGGGTCTCGCGATCAACCGGATCCGTGGTCTCCAGCCGGGGAGGCTTCTCGCGGGCCGATTGCGGCAGGTAGCCGAGCAGCTGACGGATCTTCAGCAGCACGTCCTCGTCGTCCTCGCCCTCCAGGTGGGCGACGCCCGACTTGCGGCCGTGCACGTCGGCGCCACCGAGCTCCTCGAATGTCACCTCCTCCTTGGTGACCTGCTTGATCACCTCGGGGCCGGTTATGAACATGTACGAGGAGCCGCGGGCCATCAGGACGAAGTCGGTGAGGGCGGGGCTGTAGACGGCCCCGCCGGCGCAGGGGCCCAGGATGGCGCTAATCTGCGGCACCACCCCGGAGTAGACGGCGTTCCGGTAGAAGACCTCGCCGTAGCCGGAGAGGGCGTCGACACCCTCATGAATGCGGGCTCCGGCAGAGTCATTCAGCCCGATTATCGGCGCACCCGTCTGCGCCGCCATGTCCATTACCTTGCCGATCTTCTGTGCGTGCATCTTGCCCAGCGAGCCGCCCAGGACGGTGAAGTCCTGCGAAAAGACGAACACCGTGCGGCCGCCGATCTTGCCGTAGCCGGTCACGACCCCCTCCCCCGGCGCGTCCACGCCCTCCATGAGCTCCCCGCCCATGTGCTGGACGAAGGCTCCCATCTCGACGAAGCTGCCCTCGTCGAGCAGGGCATCGATCCGCTCCCGGGCGGTCAGCTTGCCGGCCTCATGCTGCTTGCGCACCCGCTCCGGCCCGCCGCCACGCTCTACACGCTTGCGGCGCTCCTCCATCTCGGCCGTGAGCTCGTTCATCCAAGCCAGTGTGTCGTCTGCCAATTTGTGTTCCGCCTTCCGGCGCTCAGGATACCGTGAGGACCCGCCGCAAGCGGGCCCGCTGCCGCCCGGCTGTGCACAGGGCGTATTCAGGGAGCGGCCGGGCTCTCCGGTTCCTCCGGCGGCGGCACGGAGTCGGGGATGGTGATGATGCGCGCTTCGTCGGGGAACATGTGGCCCTGCTGCCGCGCCAGCTGGATGCGGAAGGAGCGGTCGTCGCCGTTCTCCGTAATGCTGCGCAGCTGGTTGGCCTCCCGCTCGAGCTCGCGCACGTCGACCTCGAGCCGGTTTATCTCGGTTTCGGTTTCGCTCCAGCGCAGCAGCTCCACGCCAATCATGAACACGGCGTGGATGGTGCCGACGATGATGATCAGCACCAGGAGGAGGCGCGCCCCCCAGGCAGGGCGACTGCTGGAGCCCGACATCTGCTGAAGTCTAGCAGGGCTCACCCGAAGAGGCCGGGTTGTTCCTGCTCCTCCTCGGTAGGCAACGATTTCACTTCGCGGAACTCCAGCCCCTGGCGCTGCAGCTGCTGCAGGGCGGGCGTGGTTATGTCGGGTGCGGCGAGGATGCCGCGCACCGGCTTGTCTCCGCCGTTCAGCGTCCTTACCCGGTCGACGTAGCGCTGCAGCTGGTGCACCGCCTCCTGCCCGGCCTTGCCGCGCTTCAGCTCGACGACGACGAGCCGGCCGCTCCGGTCGCGGGCGTAGAGGTCGATGCCGCCCACCTCAGTGGGCAGCTCCCGGTCGAGCAGGCTTAGCCCCTCCTCGATGAGCTCGGGCGTGCGGGCCAGCGCCTCCTGCATTTGCGCCTCGGTTCCTATCAGTTCGAAGCCGGTCGCCTCCCGCAGGGAGACGGCCGCGGCGAAGATGGGGCTCAGGAAGTCGATGCGCACCAGTTCGCTGGGCGAATAACGCTCGGCGTAGAGCACGCAGCGGCCGTCCTCGATAACTGGTCGCAGCTCGTCGCAGCGGGGCTGCCAGTTGACGGGTTTGACGCCGCGATGCCCGTGCACGAGGAGGGTTCCGTCGGGTTTGATGAGTACTATGTAATCGCCGGCCTCGGCCACACTCGCGGCGCGGCCGTGATAGATGATCTCGCACTCGCCGGCTATCTGTACGACGCTGTCCGGGCCTCGCAGGTGTTCCTCCAGGAACTCGTTCAGGCCGTTGGGATCAGGGTCGTGGAGCAGCCCGTGAAGCACAGCCGAGGTTACCACGGCCCCTCGCTCCCCTCATGAGCGGCCAGGACTGCAATGCCCGGTGTGCCGGGTGCGGTCAGCTGGCCTGCGAGCCTGGCCCGTCCGCTGTGCCCGCCTGGCCAAGACCACTCCGCCGGGTCCGGGCTGGCCGCCTCCTGCGATAGACTCCCGGCATGGATCTACTGGGTGCACATGTTTCCGTTGCCGGCGGCCCGCACACGGCCTTCGAACGTGGCGAGGCGATCGGCTGCAACTCCTTGCAAATCTTCGTCAAGAGCCCGAACCGCTGGAAGGGCGCGAAACTGGACGCCCCGAAGATCGGGAAATTCAGGGAGGCCCGCGAGGCCGCGCCCCAGCCGGTCATCGCTCATGCGGCGTACCTGATCAACCTGTGCGGCACCAACGAGGAACTGATAGAGAAGTCGCGCGCGGCCCTGATCGACGAACTGCAGCGCTGCCATGCCCTGGGAGTGGACGCCCTGGTCGTGCATCCCGGCGCCCACCTGGGCGAGGGCGTGCAGGCGGGGGTGGAGGGCATCGCCCGGTCGCTGGACATCATCCTGGGCGAAACTCCCGACGTTTCCACGCGGCTGCTCCTCGAGAACACTGCGGGGCAGGGCAGCGCCATGGGCCGCAGCTTCGACGAACTGGGCGGCGTGATCGATCTGGTTGACCAGAAGGAGCGCCTCGGAATTTGTCTCGATACCTGTCATGCTTATGCAGCCGGTTACGACCTGGTCAGCGAGTCGGGCTTCCGGGAGATGCTGGACGTCATCGACGGGGCACTGGGGCTGAACCGCGTGGAGGCGCTGCACCTGAACGACTCGAAGCACCCGCTGGGATCGAACAAGGACCGTCACGACAACATTGGCGAGGGCGAGATCGGGATGGAGACGTTCGTGCGGATCGTCCATGCCGGGGAGTTCGAGGGCCGCCCAATGGTCCTCGAGACCCCGCTGGGCGATGACGACCTGGGGCACCAGCGCGACCTGCGCAGGTTGCGGGAGGCGGCCGGATTGCCCACCGGTTGATCCGGGCCGCGGGCCACAGGCCCGGCCGGGTTTCAGGTGCAGGGCAGCGAATGAGAACGCCCTGCACTTTTATGAGAAACCAGGTGATTGTGGCCTGGCGCCAATTTGCTGCGGACCGTCAGGGACAGAATTCTTATCAATCCGTGAAGGCCCGCTCGCTTTTTCAGGTACTCATGGGCTTGATTCTGGGCCATGCAGCCAGTATGGTAAGCCCCATCGGTAGTGAGAGGAGACTCTGAAAGGATCTTGCCGAATGGCATTTTGATCTGGTTTTTTGGCGTCTTCACTCCATGTTTGCGCCTAGGTTCTGACCTAACAGTGCGTCAGTGGTGATAGTAGCTAGGAAAGCAGTATTTAGGAGATAACCCGCCCTTGGTTCTATCGGGGGCTGTTAGGAGATGATGCAGAAAAGGTAGCAGGAGTGCGGGAGGGCACGCTATCGCCCCCGCGGGATCGCTCTCTACCGAAGTGATGTTCGAGTCAAAGATATTCCTGGGAGGCAACGATGCCGAGTGACGCCGCACCTGCCGTAGAGTCACCGTCGCGCTCCGGAACGGGCTCCGGGGCTACTCCGATGGTCAAATTCGAGAAAGTCCGCAAGACCTATGGCGACCTGGTTGTCCTGGACGACCTCGACTTCGAGGTTGCCGAGAACGAGAAGATCGCAATCATTGGCCCGAGTGGCTCGGGCAAGACAACCATCCTGCGCGTCCTCATGACGCTGGTAAAGCCTGACTCCGGCAAGATCTACGTTGACGGCCGGCCCCTGTGGCACCGCGAGAACAACGGCCAGATCCTGCCTGCAAATGAGCGGCACCTTCGCGATGTCCGCGAAGATATCGGGATGGTCTTCCAGCACTTCAACCTGTTTCCAAACATGAGCGTCCTGCGCAACGTCACCGAAGCGCCGGTCCACGTCAAGGGGCTGTCCCGCAAGGAAGCCAACGAACGTGGCCGCGAGCTGCTGGACATGGTGGGCCTGGGCGACAAGCTGGAGAGCTTCCCCGCGCAACTGTCGGGCGGGCAAAAGCAGCGGGTCGCGATCGCCAGGGCACTGGCGATGGAACCGAAGGTGATGCTGTTCGACGAGGTCACCTCGGCCCTCGACCCCGAGCTCGTGGGTGAGGTCCTGAACATCCTCAGGAAGCTCGCCAGGGATACCCAGATGTCGATGCTGATCGTTACCCACGAGATGAACTTCGCCCGGGACGTCGCCGACAGGGTCGTGTTCTTCGACTCCGGTCAGGTTGCAGAGGAGGGACCGCCCTCCGAGATATTCACCGAACCCAAAGAGGAGCGAACGCGGGAGTTCCTGCGAGCGGTTCTCGACTACTGAGCATCCGAGAGGCTGGTGCCTGCAATGCCCCGCTCGCCGGAGACCTGTATCAACTGGACGCCTGACTGGAGCCGCAGTCCGCGGGCGTCCGGCCGCTCGCCACCCTTGCGGTTCGGATGGTGGTTTGGCCACTACGACGCCCCCACACGTTTCTAGACCTGGAGGTAACAAAGAATGTTCAGCAAATTTCGCACAATGACCGCGTCGATCCTGGCAATGCTGCTGGTAGGCTCCGCAGCCTTCGCACAGGCCAATCTTGACGAGATCCTCGAATCCGGATCGATCCACATCGCAACTGCAAACGAGATCCCCTACGGCTGGGTTGATCAGAATGGCGTCGCACAGGGCATTGGCCCCGACGTAGCCATCGCAGTTCTCGAGCGCATGGGCGTCACCGACATCCAGTGGACCGTGACCGAGTTCGGATCGCTGATCCCCGGCCTCATCGCCAACCGCTTCGACATGGTGGCCGCCGAGCAGGCCGTACTGCCCGACCGCTGCCAGCAGGTCGCTTTCTCCAGGCTAAGCTCCAGCTACGGTGAAGGCTTCCTCGTCCAGGCAGGCAACCCCAAGGACATCCACGGCTACGAGGACTTCGTCGAGAACAGCGACCTGACCATGGGTATCGTTTCCGGCGCCGACCAGATCGACTTCGCGCAGGCCTACGGCATCCCCGAGAGCCAGATCGTAGCGATCCCGTCCAACACGGACGCGCTGAGCGCCGTGACCACCGGCCGCGTCGACGCCTACGCAGCCACGGGCCTCACCGCGGCGCGTCTGGCCGAGAACAGCGACCAGGCCGAGCTCGCCGAGCCGTTCAACGACCCCGTCGTCAACGGCGAAACCGTGCGCAGCTGGGGCGCCTTCACCTTCAACCAGGGCTCGACCGAGTTCATCGAGGCCTTCAACGAGGAACTCGCCGCCTTCCAGGAAACCCAGGAGTGGCGCGACATCCTGATGTCTCACGGACTCTCCGAGCAGGACGTTGACGCAGTCTTCAACACCACCACTGAGGAGATGTGCGCCGGGTAAGTAGCTGATCTGAGGGGTGGCGCTTCCGGCGCCACCCCCTTCAACTACTCAACCTCCCAGCACCATCCATGGAGAACATACTCAACCTGCTTCCGCCGCTTCTTGAGGGGACCTGGGTAACGATCCAGCTCGCCCTCGCCTCGACGGTACTGGGCGGCATCCTCTCCTTCGCGGCGGGCATTGGCAAGCTATCCTCGAACCCACTTATCAGGTGGCTCTCGGTCATCTACATCGAGATCTTCCGTGGAACATCACTGCTCGTGCAGATGTTCTGGCTATTTTTCGCACTGCCCCTACTGGGCGTTACACTTAGCCCCGCCATGGCCGGCATCCTCGCCCTCTCACTGAACATCGGTGCTTACGGCGCCGAGGTCGTGAGGGGCGCTATCCAGGCCGTCGAACCGGGACAGTATGAGGCGGCCATCGCCCTCAACATGGGCAAGACCTACACCCTCTGGAGGATCATCCTGCCCCAGGCACTCGTCGAAATGATGCCGCCCATGGGCAACCTGGTGGTCCAGAACCTGAAGGACACGGCGCTCGTCTCGCTTATCACCATCGCCGACCTGACCTTCCGCGCCCAGAACCTGCGTAACCTCACGCTCGACTCGGTGCCCATCTACACCCTCACCCTGATCATCTACTTCGTCCTCGCGCTGATCATGATCACCGGCATGCGCTGGCTCGAGCGCTTCATCGCCCACCGCGTAGGCGTGGCGCAGGGGAGGTCGAGGGCCTGATGCTTTTCGGAATCGAATGGGACACCTCAAGCGACCTCGCCTTCGCGATATCGATCATCCCGATCCTCCTGCGCGGCATGTGGATCACCATCCAGGCCACCGCGCTGGGCTTCGTCATCGCCATCGTGCTGGGCCTGGTGTTCGCGCTCCTGCGCATGGTGCCGCTCAGGATCGTCTCCTGGCCGGTGGCGTTCTTCCTCGAGTTCGTTCGCGACACGCCGCTGCTCGTGCAGCTCTTCTTCCTCTACTTCGTGCTGCCCGAGTACGGCATCGTCCTGCCGGCCTTCCTCACCGGGGCGATCGCACTGGGCCTCCAATACTGCGGCTATACGGCAGAGGTCTACAGGGCCGGCCTCGAAGCCGTCCCCCGCGGCCAGTATGAGGCCGCCCGGGCGCTCAACCTGCCCGTCCTGGTCACCTTCCGTGACGTGATCGTGCCGCAGGCGATACCGCGCATTGTTCCCGCCCTGGGCAACTACCTGGTGTCGATGCTGAAGGACACGGCGATCCTCTCGGCCGTCACCGTGCTTGAGATGCTGCACGTGGGCCGCATCATTGGCGACCGCACCTTCCGCTACTTCGTACCGCTCACCATGGTTGGCGGGCTCTACCTGATCCTCACGCTCATCTCGTCACAGATCGTGCGCTTCGTGGAGATGCGCCTTCCCAAGCAGGGCATACCGCTCAAGTAGGCCCGGCACACGCTATCCCGATCCCGCGGCCGGACTGTCCGGCCGCGGGATTTTTCTGTAGCGGGCCTGCACCATTGCAAAGAGCCCGTAAGCCATGAGCCCCAGCGCCATGAGACCCAGGAGGAATGGACCCTGCGGAGCGCCGGCGATGGCGACCAGGACGTCGGAAAGGCCGCCGGCCCGGGAGGGGTCGAAATTGATTGCGGCCTGGATGAAGAATGCACCCAGGAGACCGAACACCGTGCCGCGGGCGAGCAGGCCCACCATGGCCAGCAACTCGATCGGGGCCCGCAGTGGCCGTCTTATTTGCCGCTCGCGCAGCTTGCGCCTGAAGAGGCGGCCGAAAGCGACAATGGCGGCGTTCAGCGCCAGCCCGCACAGGAGCAGGCCCGCCGCGAACACCGCGCAGCTGCCGAACGGGTGCGCGAGGACGATCGCGGTCCAGTCCTCCTGACTGCGGCCCGCGCCGGTGCTTATCCCGATCGCATAGGTAATGGCCGTCCAACCGAGGCCTGCGTAGGCGAGGCCGCTGAAGAGGTAGCCGGTGCGCTTCACCAGGCCGCGGGCGCCGGTGCCCTTCCCCTCGACGTCGAGCAGCGATTGGGCAAGCCGCCAGGCCGAGTATGCAAAGAGCCCCAGCCCCACCACCGTGAGCAGGAACGGCCCGGCCGGCTGCCGGAAGATCGAGCGTAAGGCGCCCTCGGTGTCGGTCGTCTCACCGCCCACGCCCAGTGCGGCCGAGAAGGCCAGCCAGCCCACCACAACGTATACGACCCCCTTGGCCGCATAGCCGAAACGGGCCAGCCAGCGGACCCACTGCTTCGCCTCGACAACGGCGTCCTTAGCTACGTCTGAAGCCACCTTCCCCGCGCCCTCCTGCAACGAGTATCCAACAGGACCCCGTGCGCGCCTGTGCCCACTGCGGGACGGCGGGCAGCGGCCCCTTATAACATCGCCTGGGAGGAACTCTTGCCTAAGCTCTACCTACTGGGAACCGGCGCAGCCGTCTCGGACCCCCACCGGACAACCACCATGCTGGCGCTCGAGAACGACGAGGGAATCGTCCTCATCGACTGCGGGGGCGACGCCCTGCAACGGCTCGCCCAGGCGGGCGGCGACCCACGCCGCGTGCAGGCACTCATCGTCACCCACGAGCACGCCGACCATGTGAGCGGCTTCCCCCTCCTGATGGAGAAGATCTGGCTGTACGGCCGGCGCGAGCCGCTGCCCGTCTACGGTATCGAAACCGCCATCGGGCAGGCGCGCACCATCCACGACAGCTTCGACACCAGCACCTGGCCCGGCTACCCCGACGTCAGTTACCGGGAGGTCGCCTACGAGGAGGGAGCCGTCGTCCTCGAGGAGTTCGGCTGGAGCATCAGCGCAACCCCCGGAAGGCACACGGTTCCCTGCGTGGGGCTGCGCGCGACCGACCAGGCTAGCGGCAGGTCGGTGGGCTACTCCTGCGACACCTCCCCCGACCCAGGCATCGCCCGGCTGGCACGCGACACCGAGCTGTTCGTGCACGAGGCGAGCGGCGCCATCGAAGGCCACTCGGACGCGCCCGGTGCCGCCCGGGTCGCCCGTGAAGGCCTGGCGAGGGAGCTGCTGCTCGTCCACCTGCCACCCCGCGCACAGCTGGATGAGGCCCAGCTGGAGCGGGCCCGGGAGATATTCCCGCAACTGCGCCTGGGTGAGGAAGCCTGCGGCTACGAGTTCTGAGTCAGGCCGCGGCCAGCTCGAAGAGGGCGACCTCGGGGGTGCTCTGCAACCGCACCGGCAGCACGCTGCAGCCAACGAGCGAGTCTGGACGTGCGGGAAAGCCGGTTCATTGCCCCAAGGGTAGGAATGGCGGGCAGGCACAACAACTCCGGCGCCCACAGAGTGAACGCCGAAGGGTGAGGTTGGGATGGGGTCAGGTCAGGCCTGCTTCTCCTCCCTCCTGGAGAGGAGGTAGAAGCCTCCGCCTATCAGCAGGAGCGGCAATAGCCAGCCGCCGCCGACCAGCAGGTTGAGGAGTCCGATCGCCGCGAGTGCGACCGCGGGGTAGAAGGCCCAGGCCTGCCCGTAGCCGCCCGGTGTGTAGAGGTACCAGAAGAGGGCAGCCAGGCCAAAGAAGAAGATGACGCTGCCGGAGAAGGGCATGAACACTGATCCCGCGAGGCTGGTGACACCGATGACGAGCAGCGTGCCGGCGGTGATGAGGGCCCACATCCTGCTGCGCCGCTCCCGGTAGGCCAGGTAGAAGCCGTAGGCGAGCACGCCGAAGAAGGCGGCGCCGCTGAAGGTGTCGAGGAGTGCGGCCGCGGCGAGTGCGTAGAGGGCGTAGCCGCCAATGAGCCGCCCCAGGTCGCGGCTGCCCCGGTTGCGCTCCCTCAGCAGGTAGTAGCCGATCGCGCCGAAGAGGGCGGCGCCCACGAAGTTCCCCATTCCCTGCACCAGCCCGGCCTGTCCCAGCAGGGCCAGCGCGCCGACTGCAAGAAGCAGTATCGCCACTGGTGCTCTCTGACTTTCCTTGATGACTCTTTCCATGCTTAACACGCTACCGGCCGGATTGCCGGCCTTCATCATTCAAAAGTCGGGGAAGCCGGCAGCCGGGCGACCCGTCGTTGCCTCCGGCCGCGCACGGGCCCGGGTGGTTCACCTAAGACTTTGGTGGGACGCGCCGCGGGCGGCGGGCAGGGTAACTTGAGGGCGTGAACGATAGCTCTGACAGCGCGCAAGCCGACAGCGCGAAGATTCGCCTCCTGCTGGTCGACGATCACACCGTCGTGCGCCAGGGATTGCGCATGGTCCTCTCCCTGGAGGACGACCTGGAGGTGGTGGGCGAGGCCGCCAACGGGCAGGAGGCGGTGCAGCTGGTCGCACAGCTGAAGCCCGATGTCGTCCTGATGGACCTGCTCATGCCCGTGATGAATGGGGTGCAGGCGATACGCCAGCTCAGCCGCGAGCACCCCGACGTGGAGGTGGTCGCCCTGACGAGCGTGCTCGAGGACGGGCTGGTTGTGGACGCCATCGATGCGGGCGCCAGCGGCTACCTGCTGAAGGACACCGGCCCGGACGTGCTGGGCGAGGCGATCCGCGCGGCCTACCGGGGTGAGGTGCACCTCGACCCGAAGGCGAAGCGACGGCTGGCCCGGGAGATACGCACGCCGGAGATGCGGGAGGCGCTCACCCCGAAGGAGACTGAGACGCTGAAGCTCGTGGCCAGGGGCTTCTCCAACAAGGAGATCGCGGCGCAACTGGAGGTCTCGGAGGTCACCGTAAAGACGCACGTGTCGAACATCCTTTCGAAACTGAACCTGCAGAGCCGCACCCAGGCCGCGCTGTTCGCTCTCAAGGAGGGCATCACAGGTCTCGAGTGAACAGCGACTCCGTCCCCTTCCTGCACCGCCTGTCGACGAGGCTCACCCTGCTGATCCTCGTCGTGGTGATCGTCCTGGCGGGCGCGGCAGCGATCCTGCTGGTGCGCGCCTTCGACCTGGTGCAGGCCGGCCTGCTGGAAGCGGTCGCCCAGAACGGAAACGTCGACCTGATCACCTCGCGGGACGAGCTGAACGCGATCATCAGCGGCACGGTCATCAACATGGTCGCGGTGTTCCTCTTCACGCTCATCGCGGCGGCGATGTTCTCGCGCACGCTCCTCACCGACCCGATCTCCAACCTGGAGCGCGCAACGCGGGAGCTGGCAGAGGGAAACCTGGGCGTCACCCTGCCCGTCACCTCACGCAGCGAACTGGGCAAACTGGCCGAGGCCTTCAACACCATGTCCCTTAACCTCCAGGAACGCACCCGCGAACTCACCGAATCGAACGAGGCTCTGCGCCTCTCGGAGGAGCGCTACCTCGAGATGCTCGACACCCTGGAGAAGCGCGTCCAGGAGCGCACCGCCGAGCTGCAGGAGCTGCTCGAGCGCATCCACGAGCAGGCGGCCCTGGAGGAGCGCCAGCACCTGGCGCGCGAGCTGCACGACTCGGTCTCGCAGGCGCTCTACGGGATCCTGCTGGGCACCAACGCCGCCAAGAGGCAGCTGGAGACGCCCGAGGCGGCGCTGGGAGCGCTCAACTACGTCGAAGGCCTCGCCCAGGCGGGGATCGCCGAGATGCGCGCGCTCATCTTCGAGCTGCGCCCCGAGGCGCTCGAGCAGGACGGCCTGGTGGGCGCCCTGCAGAAGCTCCTGGACGCGATGGAGTCGCGCCACAACCTCGACACCGAGTACGCCCATCCGGGCGAACCGGAGGTGCCGCTGGCGCTGAAGCAGGTGCTCTACCGGATCGCCCAGGAGGCGACCCACAACGTGGTGAAGCATGCCCACGCCAGCAAGGTGCTGCTTTCGCTGGGCTGGCTGGGCGATTCCCTGCTGCTGCAGGTGGAGGATGATGGTGTGGGCTTCGACCCGACACTCGAGTACACCGGCCATCTGGGCCTGCGCTCCATGCGCGAGCGCGTGGAGGAGCTGGGCGGCAGGCTGGAGATAGTCAGTTCGGCCGGGGCAGGCACGCGGGTAACCGCGCGGGTGCCGCTGGCCCAGCGCCTCGACGAGGCGGGACCCAGGATTTGGGGCAAGGAGGAGCGGTCGTGAATCCGGATCGGGCGAGAACTGTAGGCGCGGCCCTGCTGGGGCTTGGCGCGCTGGCGATGCTGGGGCAAACGGGGATCTTCGGTGCCCTGCCCAGCTTCGTGTGGGTCACGGGCCTGTTCGTCCTGGGGGCGGCCATCTGGGTTTACGGCGAAGGCAAGTTCAACCTGGGCCAGCGGATCGTCCTGTTCGGTGCGGTGGGGCTGCTGGCGACGATCACCTCGGGCCGCTTCTCGGGCACGGCCGTGCTGGGCTTCATCGCCATGGCCTTCCTGCTGGTGTGGCTGCGGGACAACCGGCACTGGTGGGCGCTCATCCCCGGCGGGGTGATGAGCGGGCTTAGCGTCATCACCGCGCTTGAGGTTCTCTTCCCCCGCTGGGACACCGGCCCGCTCTTCCTGCTCTTCCTGGCCGGCACCTTCACGCTGCTCTACCTGATGCCCAGCGAGCGGGGCGGCCAGCGCTGGGCGCTCATCCCCGCGGTCGTGCTCATCATCGTTACCGTCCTGGCGAACGACCCGCTTAGCGGCTCGCCCGGCTGGGTGGTGCCGATCGCCATGATCGGGGTGGGCTTCTACCTGCTCACGCAGTGGCAGTCGGGCAAGAAGGACAAGGAGAGGCGGGACCGGCAGGACAGGTGAGGGGCGAGAAGCTCCGGCCAGGTCGCCGGACGCCCGCGCCCCAGGGCCTGCCTGCGCCACAGGCCTGCCCCGTGCGGGCCTCAGCCGACCTGTTCGAGGTAGGTGTAACCGGTTAGCTCTGCCCCATACAGGTCGCGCAGGCCCTGGGCCTCGTCGCTGGCCAGGTGGCCCTGGTCGATCGCCTCGGCGATCGTCTCGTCCAGCCAGCCGCGCAGCTGCGGCTCCTCGTAGCCCATGTTGTGCAGCACCCGCCGGGCCTTCTGGCCCTCGATGAACCGCTCCAGCTCCCAACCCCCGTCCGTGAGCCTGATGTGCGCCTCGTTCACGCGGCCGAAGAGGTTGTGGGCGTTGCCCAGCACATCCTGGTAGGCGCCGGTCAGGAACACGCCCAGGTAGTACGGCTCGCCCTTGCGCAGCCCGTGCACCGGCAGGGTGCTCTTCACATCCCGCAGGTCTATGAACCGCTCGATCTTGCCGTCCGAGTCGCAGGTGATGTCCACCAGGGTGGCCTCGCGGTCGGGCTGCTCGTCGAGACGCTGCAGCGGCACGATGGGGAACATCGCCTGGATCGCCCAGTTGTCGGGCAGGCTCTGGAAGAGGGAGAAGTTGCAGATGTACTTCTCTGCCAGAACCCGGGGCAGTTCGTAGAACTCGTCGGGCACGTAATCGAGGGAGGAGATCACCGTGGCCACCCGCTGCAGGATGCGGGCGTAGAGGTCCTCGATCCAGGCGCGCTCGAGCAGCGTCAGGTAGCCCAGGTCGAAGAGCGAGTGCATCGTCTCCTTGTTGGAGACGGCCTCGTTGTAGACCTCGCGGTAGTTCTTGATGGTGATGTCATCCAGCAGCTCGTGCATGTCGCGCACCAGCGCGTGCGCCTCTTCCCTGTCGAGCTCCGGCAGCTGCGCCTGCGCCTGGCCGGCGCGGATGCTGTCGATGACGGGGATTACGAGCACCGCGTGGTGGGCGGTGAGGGCGCGGCCCGACTCGGTGACGATGGTCGGGTGGGGCGCACCTGCCTCGTCGCACGCCTCCATCACCGTGTAGACGACGGTGTCGGCGTACTCGCGCAGGCCGTAGTTGGCGCTCACGTAGTAGGTGGTCTTCGAGCCGTCGTAGTCGACCGCCAGGCCGCCGCCCACGTTCAGGTAGGTGAGGCCGGTGCCCAGCTTGCGCAGGCTCACGTAGGTCTGGGTGGCCTCGCGCACGGCCGCCTTGATGCGGCGAATGTCGGTGAGCTGCGAGCCCACGTGGGTGTGGAGCATGACCAGGGAGTCGCCCAGGCCCTCCGCCTGGAGGCGGGTGGCGACGTCGAGGAGTTCGGCGGCGGTGAGGCCGAACTTGGCGTGGTCTCCGCCTGACGCCTCCCACTGGCCCGCGCCCTTCGAGTGCAGCTTGAAGCGCACGCCGATCGCGGGGCGCACACCCATCTCGCGGGAGATGCGCAGGAC
>CALKAI010000099.1 GCA_937983275.1 uncultured Trueperaceae bacterium
TCGCGCGTCTCCTGGGTCGCGAACGACGTGAAGTCGTGCCGTCCCACGATGTGCCTGCAGGCCTCCTTCATCGCCCCCACGTCCAGATTGCGGTAGACGGCCAGGACCCGCCGGCGGTCGAGAGCCATCCCGCGGGGGCGCTCCCGCACCACCCGCATCCGGTACACGTAGCGCCGGTAGAGGCAATCGAACTGGGCGTGGAAATCCGGGGCGGCCGTCTCCAGAGCCAGGATGGCAACGTCCCGCGGCAGGTGGGCATTGAGCGCCAGGCGCAGCTTCTCGTCGGGAATCCGGCTGTCGGTGTCTACATGCGCGACCAGGCCCAGGGCGTGCACTCCCGCGTCGGTGCGACCGGCGGCGATGACCGTGCCGTGTTCGCCCGGCAGCCGTGCGAAGGCGTCCTCTATCACGCCCTGGACGGTGCGCTCGCCGGTTCGCGTTTGCCTCTGCCAGCCGTAGAAGTCCGTGCCGTCGAACTCGATGTGCAGGCGAACCCTACGCATCGGGCCTTGTCTTCGGTTCGCGCCTGCCTCCCACCAGCTCCAGGAGCCAGGGCGCACCGACGAGCCCCGCGAGCGCCACAAGGAGGTAACGCAGGTAGCCGACCGGAGGCAGCTCCTTGAGGGTGTCGGGCAGGAGGAGGCTGCTGGTTACCAGCAGCAGCCCGGCGAGTAGCAGGCCAAGCAGGCAGCGGAGCGCCAGTCCCAGGGGCGACACGCCTGCCCTGGGGCGCATGATGAACGGTGCCAGCATGAAGCCCGCCAGGCCTCCCAGGTAGACCTCACCCGATTCGACGGGATAGATGACCAGCAGCAGCAACGGCAGGGCAAGGGCGAGCACGATCTGCAATCCTGCAGGCAGAGCAATCCGTTGCCTGTCAAGGAACGGCACCAGCAGCACGGCGAGGACCCCGAGCGCCAGCCCGCCGACGATATCTATGGGCAGGTGCACACCCAGGTAGAGGCGGGTCAGGCTTATCGCCACCGTCAGTACGGCAGCAAGGACCCAGAACCAGGGCCGGCCCACGTAGAGGGCGGCGATCCCCCAGTAGGTGGCGGCGCCCTGCGCGTGCCCGCTGGGGAAACCGTTACCCGGTGCAGTCTCCGCTACCGCTCCCGGCCGGAGGATGTCGGGATCTATGACGAAGGGTCGCGGGGTCGCAAAGAACTCCTTGAGTAGCGCGTTCACGTAGACGGACACGAGGAAGTACATCCCCAGCCGCCTGCCGCGCATCGGATCGAAGCCCAGGTAGGCGATCATCAGCAGCGTTATGTAGGCGTACTCGCTGCCCAGGTTGGTTATGGCCAGGGCGACACGGTCGAGGAGCGGACTTGCAGCAGATTGTAAGAAAGCGATCGTTTCCATTGGTTGAGAGCCAGGCAACAGGCTAACGGATTCTACAGGAGGACGCGCAGCCGTCGAATGGGGCCCGGCGGAACCTACGTATGGCCAGGAGTTGTGGCTGGTCACGACGCGTGAGAGCATTGAAGGGTATGAACGCCCCTTGCCCAAGGTTTCACCGCCAGGGAGTCGCCTAGATGGCGCTGCCTCCCACCGGCGACACGATTGCCGCAATCTCCACCGCACCCGGGACAGGCGCGGTCGGGATCGTCAGGATATCCGGCCCGTCATCCCTCGAGGTTGCCGATGCGCTGTTCGTTCCCGCCGGCGGTGCGAAACCGAGCGGACTCCCGGCGAACCGGGCAACCTTCGGGCGCATCGTGAACGGCGCGACCCTGGTCGACGAGGCGATCATGCTGAACTTCAGGGCTCCGCGCTCCTATACGGGCCAGGATGTGATCGAGCTCCAGACCCACGGCGGGCCGGCAGTGTTGCGCCAGGTCCTCGAGCTGGCGGTAAGCCACGGCGCGCGTCTGGCGGGCCCCGGGGAGTTCACCCTGCGCGCCTACCTGAACGGCCGCATCGACCTCGTTCAGGCCGAGAGCGTGCTGGGCCTGGTCAATGCCCAGTCGGAGGCCGCACGGCGCCAGGCCGCCTTCGGCCTGTCACGTGAACTGAGCAGGCAGCTCGACGACATCCAGACGGCCCTTACGCGTGTCTATGGCAACATTCAGGCGGTAGTGGACTACCCGGAGGAGGGCGTGGAGGACAGCGACAGAATAGCCCCGCTCGAGGAAGTCATAGGCCGCATCGATGCCCTGCTGGCGACGGCCAGGGCTGGCAGCATCGCGGTGGACGGTGCACGGCTGGCGCTGGTGGGACCGCCGAACGCCGGGAAATCCAGCCTGCTGAACGCCCTGCTGGGGTACGAGCGCTCGCTGGTGAGCGACATTCCCGGAACCACCCGCGACTACCTGGAAGCGCCCATGAACATCGACGGGGTGCCCATCACCGCCATAGACACGGCGGGCATCAGGGAGACGGGCGATCAGATCGAAGCCAGCGGCGTCGAGCGGGCGCTCCAGCTGGCGGCCGACGCGCACCTGGCCCTGTGCCTGCTCGACGGCAGCGTAGAGCTGTCGGCCGAGGAGCACGAGCTGCTCTCCTCCCTGGATCCCTCGCGAACGCTGGTCCTCGCCTCCAAGAGCGACCTGCCGCACGCCTGGAGCGAGCTCGGCAACGGGAACCTCACCTACCTCAGGGTAAGCGCCGTGACAGGGGACGGGCTGGAGCAGTTACGCAGCCAGATAAGCGAACGACTCACCGGCGACGCCGGCAGCAGCGAGTTGTGGGTCACGAACGAACGGCACGCGCGGGCCCTGGAGCGGACCCGCGAGCTCGCCGGTCAGGCACTGCGCGCGCCGGACGACCTGGCCGCTCTGGACCTGGAGGAGGCCTTGCGTACGCTCGCGTCGATCACGGGCCGGGAAGGTATCGCCGAGGAGACTCTCGAGCACATCTTCGCGAACTTCTGCGTCGGCAAGTAGCAACCGTAGGCGCCTAGCCGCGGCGTGCCACCCACTCGACGCGAACCTCACCCTCTGCAATGGCCGCCTCGACCTCGGCATCCGTGGCGTTCCTGAGCCGGGGCAGCTCCGCAAAGGCGGCAGCGTCCGTGGCAAAACCGACCCGCACGGTCACCGGGGAGTCATCCGACACCCGGCCAACCCGCCAGAGCAGCTGACCGGCCAGCGCCTCGATCGTTTTCCTGGAGAGGCCCTGCTCCTCCAGCGCCTCGTCCACGGCCTGTTTCATGCTCGCCTCGCTCATTACTGAAGGTTACCGCACGGGAACGCGAACCGCAGGAGTGCCGGAGGCCCGTGGTACTCTCTGTTGCTGTGCCCGAGTCCGAATCGACAAGCATGGTGACAGATTCCAGGTCCAACGCAGACAGCGGAAGAAGCCCGCGGGAGTTGCCCGCCATCTACCTGAAGGGGATGGCCATGGGTGCCGCGGACACGGTGCCAGGGGTCTCGGGTGGCACCATCGCGCTCGTCCTGGGTGTCTATGAGCGACTCATCGACGCGCTGCGCTCTCTGACGCGGCCGCAACTGCTCAGGGCGCTGCTGGCCCGCAAGTGGCGAGAGGTCGCGCGAACCGGAGACCTGGCGTTTCTGGGCACTCTGGCTGCGGGGATCCTCACCTCCGTTTTCACCCTGGCGAACCTGCTGGGCGCCCTGCTTGCCGACTACCCGGTCTTCGTCTTTTCCTTCTTCTTTGGCCTGGTAGCGGCTTCGGTGGTCCCCGTAGCCACCCGGATCGATCGCTTCGAAAGCGGACTGCTCGTGGCCTTTGTCGTCGGTGCCGCAGGTACCTTCCTGCTTCTCGGGCTCTCCCCTGCGCAGACTCCGGACGCCCCCTGGTTCGTTTTCATCAGTGGCGCCCTCGCCATCAGTGCGCTCCTGCTGCCGGGCGTGTCTGGCGCGTTCCTGCTGGTGATGCTTGGCAAGTACGAATATGCTCTCACAGCCGTCAGCAATCTCGACATCCTCGCCCTGCTGCCCCTGGTGCTCGGGATCGGCTTTGGTCTGCTCACATTCGCCCAGGTACTGGGTTGGCTTTTCAGGCGTTACCGCAACGCCACACTCGCCGTTCTGAGCGGCGTCCTGCTTGGATCGCTGCGGCGTGTCTGGCCGTACCAGGCCCAGACCGGGGAAGGTCAGAGCATCAACGTGCTGCCCAGCGCAGGCGCCTGGAGCACACCAGAAGGATGGGCGTGGGCGCTGCTCCTGGCCGTCGCAGGCGCCGCCATCGTCCTCCTGTTGCACCGGTTGGAGCGGCGCGGCAGCGACTGAGCGGGCCTGGTGATCGCGCAAGCGGAGCCGTCCAGCGGCGACCCATCCGGAAATGAGCGGGAACTCACAATATACTCGAAAACCTGTGCGATAAATACGATTGAGCCGTAGGACATCGACTCTTTTCAGACACTCCGCAATGATGTACGACATTCACGGAAAGGAGATCGGATGACAAATCGCAGGAACGCCACACTCTGGCTTGGGGCACTCCTGGCTGCGCTACTATGCGTCGCCGCGGCCGTGCTGGTACAGCCCGCCCTGGCCCAGGCGAACGACGAGAGCGAAAACGAAACGCAGGCACTCCTCGAGTATGAGCAGAACACCATTGACATCGTGGACCGCTATTCGAACAGCGTCGTGTCGATCCTCGTCGAGGTGGCCGGTCAGCGGGTCGATCCCTTCGAGGGAATACCGGAAGGGCAAATCCCGCCGTTCTTCTACCGCTTCTTCGGGCCCCAGCAGGAGTTCGAGACGCCGCCCCAGCAGGGCAGCGGCAGCGGCTTCGTGGTGGATGACGAGGGCCGGATAGTCACCAACTTCCACGTGGTGCGGCAGGCGCTGGAGGACGGCTCCACCGATCTGCTGGAAGGCGCCTCAGTAAACGTCGTCTTCCCCGATCAGGACGGCCGGGAACTGCCGGCGCGCGTGGTGGGTGGCAACGCCCTCTTTGACCTTGCGCTGCTGGAGCTCGAGAATCCCGAGGACCTCCCTGACGATATCAATCCCATCCCCATTGGCGACTCCGACACCCTACGGGTTGGTCAGAAGACCATTGCCATCGGCAACCCGTTCGGTTTCCAGTCGACGGTCACCACGGGCATCGTGAGCGCGCTGGGCCGTGACCTCCAGATCGCAGAGAGCCTCATACCCCTCGTCCAGACCGATGCCGCGATCAACCCGGGCAACTCGGGGGGTCCGCTGCTCAACTCGCAGGGCGAGCTGATCGGCATCAACACCGCGATCTTCCCGTCCGTCTCGGCCACCGGACAGCGGGGCTTCCTGGGCATAGGCTTCGCGGTGCCCAGCAACATCCTCGCGCAGAACCTGGACCGCCTCATCGGCGGTGGCATCGACGACCTCGATACCCGGCCGCGGCTTGGCGTCAGCATCATTGACGTGCGCGACTACCCGCAGGCGGTCCGCAATCAGCTCAATATCCCCAACAGGGGCATCGCCATCACTACCGTCGAGCCCGGATCGGCTGCCGATGAGGCTGGCCTCCAGGGTAGCCAGTTCACGATCCAGTTCCGGAACGCACAGGTGCCGGCGCCCGGCGACATCATCACGGCCGTCGACGGCGAAGAGGTGACCAGCATTGGCCAGCTGCAGCAGTACATCTACTCGCAGCGCGAAGGCGACATCGTGGAGCTGACGATCCTTCGTGGTAGCCAGGAGATGACAGTCGACGTCGAGCTGCGCGCCGTTTCCGTCCCGGAGCAGGACGAAGGCCAGGACGGGTCGCAGGACGACTGACCGCAAGAACTGTGGGAGCGGGAAGGGTCCGGGGAACAATCCCCGGACCCTTTTCAGATGCCGCCAGCCAACACGCCAGCCACGGCAGAACGGTGATATCTTCAGCCAATGGAGCACGTAAATCGTGATCGACGGGTAGGCCTCGTCCTTTCTGGCGGCGGTGCGCGGGGTTACGCGCACATAGGTGTCCTTTCAGTCCTCGAGCAGACGGACATCGAACCGGACGTCGTCGCCGGAACCTCGATGGGCGCCATCATTGGCGGCCTCTATGCCGCCGGCTACTCCGCCCTGGAGATTCACGACCTCGCCTCCTCCATAAGGAGCAGGGACGTAATCGACCTGTCGCTCCAGGGCAGCCTCATCAAGGGCGAGAAGCTCGACAACGTGCTGAGCGACCTGCTGCCCGACACCTTCGCGCAGCTGCAGAAACCGTTCGCGGTGACGACGACGGACGTCGAAACCGGCGAGAAGGTAATCATTACCGAGGGCAACCTGATCAGGGCGATTCGCGCCTCGAGCTCCTTTCCGGGAGCCTTCCCGCCGCTTGAGATCAACGGGCGGCTGCTGGCAGATGGCGGGATAATCAACAACCTCCCCGTCGACGCTGCCGCCATCCTGGGCGCCAACTACACCATCGCCAGCGACACGACGCCCCCGCGCCGCTCCGAGTACCAGGGTGAAGAGCAGGGCAACTGGTGGGAGCGCATGGTTTCGACCGTGCGGCTGGAACGGCGCTCGCCGCTGCTGCAGATGCTGCTGCGGTCGGCCGACATCATGCAGAGCATCCTCACCGACCTGCAGCACACCATGCATCCGGCCGACATCCTCGTCAAGCTGGAAATGCCGGACATCCATGTTGAGTCGTTCCGCGACTACGACGAGATCGTGCGCATCGGCGAGGAGATTGCCATCCGCACCTTCACTGAGAGCGGGCTGCTGCCGCAGTCTGCTGTCGCCCGGCTGCAGTCGGTGCCCGAGCTGGACGCCTGAGGGTTCGTCCGCGGGGAGGCGCGCATCCGCAAGTCCACTGCACCGTATGCATATTCGGTAAACTGGCGCCCATGGCAAGCACCAAGGCGAAACAGGGTAATGAGGCGAAAGGTCCCGCAGGCCAACGCTTTTGGGCAGAGGTCCGGGGTTACGCCGAGGCCCTGGTCATTGCCTATCTGGTCATCACGTTCCTTTTCAACACGGTAGGGGTGGTGGGAGCCTCGATGCGGCCCAACCTCGAGGGCGGCGACTCCGGCCAGCCGTTCATCCAGGCGCTGCTGGCAGGCGACCGGGTATTCATACCGAAATACGACACCTGGCTAAGGCGCGCGGGCATCCTGGGCCCCTATAACCGGGGCGATATCGTCGTGGTTCGCGAGCCTGCCAACTCACCCATGGGCCAGACGCGCGACAACCGGCCCTTCTTCATCAAACGCGTGATCGCCATTCCTGGTGATCACGTGCGGATCGAAAGCGGCCAGGTCTACGTGAACGGCCACCCGGTTGACCAGGGCTTCATAACCGACAGTGGCGAGATCACACCCGACCCTGTGCACTTCCCGGTCATCACCCAGAGGGACGGCGAACTGCTGGGCATGAACGTCGGCTTCGTGCCCACCGGACCGACGACGGTAGCGCCGCAAATACCGACGGGCAGCTACATGCCGTCGGCAGTTCCCGTAGAGGATCCCCGTGTGCAGCTCTACTACGGCGAGGTGCTGGCCTCACTGGCCCCCCTGGACGAGGATGCACCCGAAGGAGAGCCGTTCGTCATCGACCATATCGTCCCGGAGGACCACTACTTCGTGATGGGCGACAACCGTGAGAGTGCCAAGGGCGGCAGCGAGGACTCCCGCGCCTTCGGTCCCATCGACGCCATCAGCGTTGCCGGCAAGGCCACAGCGGTCATCTGGCCGCCGCGGCGCGATGGCGACTGGAACTGGCGGGGGCTGTCGGCTCCTGCGGCCTTCGAGGAAATACCTGAGTCACCGCAAGCGAACTGAAGGTGAACGAATCTCCGGGTGAACGGGATGTTCAGGCCCGATCCGGCTCACCGTTGAGGGTTCTGCTGGAGGCCCTCCTCATCGCCGTCCTGGTCACAACCTTTGTGGTGACGGCGATCTCCATCTCGGGCGACTCGATGAGTCCCACCCTGATCGACGGCGAACGCGTCCTCATTCCCAGGTACGAGACCTGGCTTCACCGGCTGGGCATCGGCAGCTTCGCCCCCGGCGACGTCGTCTACTTTCCCAGTCCCGATCAGGAGGAGGGCGCAGTATGCCCGCTCTTCTGCACCTACCTGATAAAGCGGATCGTCGCCGTAGAGGGCGACGTCGTGGAGCTTCGCAGGGGCCAGCTGTTCGTGAACGGGACGCCGGTCGCCGAGGAGTATCTCCCCCCCGGCTGGCGCGCCGCGATAAGCCTGCCGCCAACCCCCGTCCCGCAGGATCACGTGTTCGTACTGGGCGACAACCGGGCGCCCTACGGCTCGTTCGACTCCCGGGCCTTCGGGCCTATCCCCCAACGGTCGATAGAGGGCAGAGCAAGACTCGTCGTCTGGCCGCTCCTGCGCCAGAACGAGACCGGCGGGCGTGAACTGAACGCCCGCCTCATACACTAGACCCAAAGGCCTTTTTTTCAGGCGACCTTCAGGCTGCCGTCCAGGCCCAGCTCTGCAGCGCTGCCCTGCATGGCTTCCAGGACAAACTGTACGTGCTCCCACAGGTCCACACCCAGCTCCTGGGCGCCCTGCTCGACATCCTCCCGGTTCACGCCCCGGGCGAACGCCTTGTCCTTGAACCTCTTCTTCACGCTCTTGAGCTGCAGGCTGGCGATGTCCTTGTCGGGCCTGACCAGGACCGCGGCAGTTATCAGGCCGGTGATCTCATCGCAGGCGAAGAGGGTCCGGGCCAGCAGGGTTTCCCGCGGCACTCCGGTGTAGGACGCGTGGCCCAATATCGCATCGAGAACGATCTCCGGATAGCCGAGCTCGCGCAGGTGCCTGACGCCCACCGCCGGGTGGCCATCCTCGCCGGGATCGGGATGGCGCTCGTAGTCGAAGTCGTGCAGGATGGCTGCTACCGCCCACAGCTCCTCATCCTCGCCGAATCTGCGGGCGTAGGCCCGCACGGCGGCTTCGACCGCCAGCATGTGCTTGCGCAAGCTGTCCGACTCCGTCCACTCTGTCATCAACCGGTATGCATCTTCTCTGCCTGGCATGGTCTACTCTAACTCCCCGGCTTTCGGCTCAGGCCCACTTCACGGCGTGCAGATCGAACGGGTCGGCGATCGCCGGGTGGACCGGGTAGGCGCGCACGCCAAACACGAGGTCGCCGGTGAGCAGGGGCGTGAAGTTCGCTCTGTACAGGCAGCTCCCGTCCGTGTAGGTCTCCACGCACGACATTGGCGCAACCTGCAGCTCGCGCTGCAGCTCATTCACGGCGTGGCTGTAGACCACCTCGACGCGTACATCGATATCCTTCAGGTCACCCAGGTTGACGATGGCTTCAATCTGAACGGGCTCCTCCCGGCTCACCGGGCCGGAAGAGCCCGGCTTTGCACTAAGGTAGACCTTGTCCCAGGAGGCAGCGAGCCGCTCCCTGAAGCCCGCAAGCTCCTTCGCCAGCCGGTAGTCGCCTGCCTTGAAGCTGCGGCCCCGCTCGGATGCGGGCGCGTAGTAGTTCTCGACATACTCCCTCACCATCCGCTGCGCGTTGAAGCGCCTGGTGATGCTGCCGATGGCGTTCGCCGAGCGCCTCATCCACTCCACCGGCACCCCATGCTCGTCACGCTGGTAGTAGAGCGGGATGACCTCCCGCTCGAGCAGGCTGTAGAGCTGATCCGCATCGGCAGCGTCGGCATGTTCCTCGTCGTGGTAGCTGGAGTCAGAGCCGAATGCCCAGCCGTTCTCGCCCTCGAACCCCTCCGGCCACCAGCCGTCGAGGATGGAGAGGTTGAGGATCCCGTTCATCGCCGCCTTTTGCCCGCTGGTTCCCGATGCCTCGAGCGGCCGCCGCGGGTTGTTGAGCCACACGTCGACTCCGCGAGTGAGCGCGCGTCCCACCGCCATGTCGTAATCCTCGACGAAGAGGATGCGCCCGCTGAAGCGCGGGTCCTGCGAGAGCAGCTGAATCGTCTTGATCAGCTCCTGCCCCGGACGATCGGCCGGGTGCGCCTTGCCGGAGAAGATGAGCTGGACGGGCCGCTCCGGCTCGCCCAGGATCGCCTCCAGCCGTTCAAGATCGCGGAAGATCAGCGTCGCCCGCTTGTAGGTGGCGAAGCGCCGGGCGAAACCTATTGTCAGGGCGCGTGGGTCGAACAGCTCCCGGGCCAGCGCCAGCGAGGAATCGGTCGCCTGCTGCCTGCCCAGCTGCCGGCCAAGTCGTCCCCGCAGGAACTGGAGGCTCTGCCGCTTAAGGTCCTGCCGGACCGCCCACAGCCGAGCAGGGTCCATGTCATGGACGGCCTGCCAGGCCTTGTCGTCGCCCAGCTGCTCGCGCCACTTCGGGCCTGCCACCTCCGCAACTAGACTGCGTACCTCCGGCGCCATCCAGGTCGGTACATGGACGCCGTTGGTGATGTGGCCAATGGGCACCTCGTCCTCCGGCACTCCCGGCCACAGGTCGCTCCAGATCATGCGGCTGGTTTTGCCGTGCAGCTGCGCCACCCCGTTGCGGCCGCTCGTGAACCGAAGAGCGAGGGCGGGCATGCTGAAGACGGGTCCCCAGCCGTGGTCGGAGCGCGCCAGGTTGAGGAACTCATCGCGGCTAAGGCCCAGCTCCTCCCAGTAGCCGGCAAATGCCTGCTCGGCCAGGTCGAAGGGGAAGCCGTCGTTACCCGCCGCCACGGGGGTATGCACCGTGAACACGGTCCCGCCACTCACCGCCTCACGCGCGGCCGCGAAGCTTAGCCCCTGCTCCTGCACGAGCTCGCGGCAGCGCTCCAACGCCATGAAGGCGCTGTGGCCCTCGTTCATGTGCCACGAGGTGGGTGCGAGACCCAGGGCGCGCAGCATGCGGACGCCGCCGATGCCCAGAACGATCTCCTGGGAGATGCGCGTGCGCTGATCGCCGCCGTAGAGCCGCCTGAGAATCTCCCGGTCCCTGGGCTCGTTCTCCTCGAAATCGGTATCGAGAAGGATCACCTTCACGCGACCCACCATCAGGTACCAGGCGCGTACCGAGACCAGCCGGCCAAAGAGCGGCACGGTAATCGTCGCACGCTCCCCGTTCTCCTTCAGGGCCGGAGACAGGGGGAGCTGCTCTGGCCTGTGCGACGTGAAGACGGCTTCCTGCTCCCCGTCCCTGGCCACGCGCTGCTGGAAGTAGCCCTCCGGGTACCAGAGGCCCACCGCAACCAGCGGCACCCCCAGATCCGACGCCGCCTTGGTGTGGTCGCCGGCGAGGATGCCGAGCCCTCCCGAGTAGAGGGGGATCGACTCGTGCCAGCCGTACTCGGCGCAAAAATAGGCGTAGAGGTCGTTCTTGCCTAAGGGAAGGTCGCCGGCCCCGGCCGGCTTCTCCCCGTCCATGAAGCTGACGGCATCTTCGTAGAGCTCCAGCAGCCCCTCATCGGTAGCCGCGTCATCCAGGCGCTCCTGTGCTATCGCCTGCAGGAGGACCACGGGATTGCGGTTGCTCTCCTCCCACAGGTGCGGGTCGAGGCGCTCGAAGAGACGTTCGGCGCTGGAATTCCAGGTCCACTGCAGGTTGTTCGCCAGTTCGCGAAGGCGCGACAGCTTCTCTGGTGGGGTAGGCAGTACAGTCAATCGACCGAGGATATTCATTGCAACTCCAATTGCTGACGCTCAGCAAATGATTCTATCGTGCACACTGTAGGACATGAGACGCGCCCTGCTCCTATTCATACTGTGTGTACAAGGGCTGGCAAACGGTCAAAGCGTCACCGTGTCGTTCGATCAGCAGGTGTCTCCCGCCCCTCACCCGGGTGCGACGCTCCGGCTCGATGATCTTCCGCTGGAACGGAGCCATGCGGATATTCGGCTCGCCATCCGGCAGGAGGCGCAGTTCGGCGTAACCGTGCACTACCGGGCCAGGGTCGCCCAGGTCGGCAACCTCGTCGTGTCGGGCGCCGCCCACGCGGGCACGTCGGGCCGCTACACGACGGCGCTCTGGGCGCGCGGCGTGGTCGGGCCCGTCGCGCTCAGGACCCGCCTCGCCGTCAGCGACGGCCTGGAACCGCTGGGTCCCGTCGCCCCCTCGCCCCTGCCGCCGCTGCTGGAGCTGGGTGAGGGTCCGCTGCTCTTCTCTGCCGATCTGGGCGGCATCTACCGGCTTGGCCGCGAGGCGCTGCTGGACGGCGACGTGACCGTGGCGCTGCGCGGGGGAAGCATCGGGGGAGGCTTCGACCTCGAATACCGGCGGCTGCGGGTGAGCGGGCTGGACGACATCACGTACCACCTGGGGGCCTTCGTCACGCCCGGCGCAACCGGCTGGTCGACCCAGGCCGGCTTCGGTTACCAGTTGAACCGGCGGCGTGCCCCGTCATGGCAGGTCGTGGCCTGGCTGGGCGCGTCGGGTGAGGGGCTGCGGCCGGGACTGCAGGTTGCCGGGGCGAACGAGTACGGCTTTGGCCGTTTCGCCCTGCAGCTCAGCGCCCTCCCCTTCTCGGTCCGCGGCTGGCCGTACGACCTTCAGGTCTCGCTGCTGCGGCCGGTGGCGCGGGAGGGGAGCGTCGAGTTCCTGGCCCGTATCGGGGTGGACTCCGCGCATGCCTTGCAGCTCGGCGGCCGTGTCTCGCTCGAGACGCCGCTTGGGGGCAGCAGGGCCAACTAGCCGGGGTTGCGCGCGTGCAGCTCACCCGTTTCCAGATCGAGCTCGTAGACGCCGCGTTCGGGTATGAACAGCTCGAACGAGCGGGTGGTCCCGCCCCTCAGCAGCTGCACCGTGGCGCGGCCGGAGCGGATCCAGCGGGCGTAGCCGCCCAGCTGGCGCACGCCATCGATGAAGATCTGCTGATCGCGGTTGAGTGACCAGTAGATGAGCGGCTCCTGCACCGCCTCCAGTTCGAGGTTCAGCCGGCTGGTGCGGTAGTTGCGCACGGGAACCGTCGCCGTGACCGCCTTGAACCCCTCCCGCTCGAGCCGGACGTTCACCGTTCCCGGTGGCGCCGGAATGAACGTGGGGGTGAAGCCGTACCCCTCCTCGCCCACATAGACGCGGGCGGGCGGAGTGCTCTCGACCAGGATCGACCCGCCCGTGAGCGGCGCCAGCTGCACATGCTCGATGGTCGTCATCCCCTCGCGGGCGTCGATGGTGCGCACCTCGGGCAGGAACCCCTCCATGCGCACGTCCAGCTCATACCGCCCCTGGCGCAGGAGGAGCACGTCGGGCAGTGGCGTCGTGCCCAGCCTCACTCCGTTCACGTAGACGGATGCACCCTCGGGTTCGCTGGACACGAAGACGCCGGCGTTGCCGGAGGGCAGTTCGGTAGCCTGCCGCATGAACTCGACGATCTCCCGGGCGAGGTCGTTGGCGACGAAGGTGATGGAGTAGTTCGCCAGCGGGCGGCTTATCAGGTCGCTCACCCGGTCCTGCTGAACGTCGACGACGATAAGGTTGACGACATACGGCTCGCGCAGCTGCGGACCGGCGCTGTTTTGCGCGATCTCGCCGGAGACGGCGAAGCGGGAGTCGTCCAGCTCGGCGATGAGCCGTGCGTACTCGCGGTCGAGGCTCCCCGCGATGCCGGGAGTGATCAGCTCGCCTTCGTTCACGGTGATCCCCTCGTCGCGCACCGCCCGGCGCAGCCTGTCCGTGAACAGCCCGATCACCTCTTCGACGACGCCGGCCTCGCTTTCGTCGCTCACCCGGCTGCCGAAAGTCGGGATGGACACCTGAGCCACCGCGCCCGTGAGGAGCAGCGAACCCAGCAGCGAGAGGAGCAGACGGCGGGGGGAGCGAGCCAGCATTGCCAATCAGTATATCGGCAGGTACGATCCGACTGATGCCTGTCGGTTCGCTCGACATCCTTGGCCATGAGCAGCAGCTGCAGCTGCTGCGCGAGAACCGCGCCGCGACCCTGCTGTTCATAGGCCCCGCCGGCGTGGGCCGGCGCCCGGCGGCCCGCTGGTACGCCGCCTTCCTCAACTGCCAGGGGGACGCGGCGCTGCGGCCCTGCGGTGAGTGTGGTTCGTGCAGGGCATTCATCGCCGGGACTCACCCCGATTACCGCGAACTGGCCCCGCGCGCGACGACAACCACCGGCCGGCGCAGCCAGAAGCGGGAGCTGCGCATAGGCCAGCTGGTGCAGCGCGAGGGCGAGGGGGATGAGGAGGCGTTGGCGCCCTGGCTGGAGAGAAGGCCCCGGTTCAGCTACCGGGTGGGCGTGATCGACGGCGCGAACGCCCTGACGACAGCGGCAGCGAACGCGTTCCTCAAGATGCTCGAGGAGCCGCCCTCCTACGCGCGTATCATTCTCATTGCGCCCAGCCGCGAGACCGTGCTTCCTACCGTCGCCTCGCGGTGCGCGGTCATCCGCTTCGGCGCGGTCGACACCAGCGGCCTGCCCGACCCGGGACACTTTGCGCACCGGCTGGGCTTGCCCGGCCCGCTGTTGGAGCGGGGGGAGGATGAGGCGGGCCTGCAGGAGCGGGCCGCTACCTTCGTGCCGGCCACCCGCGGGAACCTGCAGGAGGCGCTGGAGGCTGCTGACGCGCTTGCCGAAGCGTGGCAAAAGAGCAGCGACGGTCCGGATCCTGTCGACCTGCTGCGCGAAGCGATGCGGGACTTGCCGGGGCCGGTCCGCTCACGGGGCGATGACGCCCTGCTGGAGGCGCAGGATGCCCTCGCCTCCTACGCAGCGCCGCAACTGGTGCTGCGCGTGCTGGCCCTGCGCCTGCGCTCCCTGCAGGGCCTGGACGGCTAACGCCGCCCTGGCGCTGGAGAAAACTCAGTTCTTCTGCTGCCGTTCGAGTTCGGACGCCGGATGCTCTTCGTAGGCGCCCTCGTCCGTGCGCATCTCCACGGTGCCCTTCAGCGGGTTGAGCTTGGCGACCCGCCCGCAGCTGCCGCTCTCCGTGTGGCACACCTTCGAGCCCTTCTTGGGCATGTTGGCCAGCAGCTCCTTGTACATCTCATGCTCGTACTGCAGGCAGCACATGAGCCGGCCGCAGGGGCCGCTTATCTTCTCGGGGTTGAGGGGCAGCTGCTGATCGCGCGCCATGCGGATGGAAACGGCGGTGAAGCTCTGCAGCCAGGTGGATGAGCAGGAGCCGGCCCCGCAGGCGCCGATGGTGCCCAGCACCCGGGCCTGGTCACGCGGGCCAACGTTGCTGAACTCGACGCGCGCCTTCGTGTGGCCCAGCAGCTCCTGGGCCATGAGCCTGAGCGGAGCCTGCTCTTCGCTGGAGTAGGAGACGACCAGGACGCTCTCGTCGATGGTGAACTCGAGGCTCACGATCTTTACCTTCAGGTTTGTCCGCTGGCGCACGCGGGCCTTGAGGAGCCACTTGAGTTCCTCTGCCTTCTTCCGCAGGCGCTCGTACGACTCCAGGTCGTCGGACTGGGCGGTTCGCACGAAGTGGCCGCTGGGTTTGGGGTGCTCGACGACGTCCGTGCGGATGATGCCCACCTCGAGGCCACGGCGGGTGTTCACGACACAACGGGAGCCCACCGCAGGCGCCTCGGGCGGAGCCTCCATGTAGTGAATCTTCGGGCCGTTGTCGAATTTGACGCCTATGCACTCAAGCATGAATATCTCCTGCACTACAGCCGCCAGGGCCGCGGTTCCACATTCTACTTGCTCGCCTCTATCGTACGCAGCACGGGCGCGAACGTGCGCCGGTGCAGGGGCGAGGGGCCGTGCTCCGCCAGCGCCGCCAGGTGGGCGGGCGAGCCGTACCCCTTGTTGCTGTCGAACCCGTACGCCGGGTAGCAGCGCGCCATCTCGCGCATGAGCCGGTCCCTGGTCACCTTGGCGAGGATGCCGGCGGCGGCCGCCTGGGTCGAGAGGGAATCGGCCCTCGCAACCGGGAACACCGGCTCGGGTTCGTCCAGGCGCAGGTAGTCGGTGAGCAGCGCGCCCGGCACGACCTGCTGCCGGAGCCTGCGCAGTGCCCGCCGGGCCGCCAGGTGGGTGGCGCCCAGGATGTTGCGCTCCTCGATCTCCGCCAGCCAGGCGACGCCGACACCCCACGCGAGCGCGCACTCGATGATCTCCCGTTCGCCCTGTTCGCGCTGCGCCGGGCTCAGGCATTTCGAGTCGTAGAAGCGGGGGCCGCCCGCCGGCAGGATGACCGCCGCGGCCACGACCGGGCCGGCGAGGGCTCCCCTGCCCGCCTCGTCGACACCGGCTACCGGAGCGTACCCCTGCTCCCACAGCCGCTCCTCGAGCTCCCAGCCGCTCGTCTTCTCCACGGCCCGGACGCTCACACCGGACCCCCTAAGGGCAGAGAAAACCGCAACCTGCCCCCGCCGGCCTCCCCCTCCTCCACCCAGATGCGCCCGCCATGCTCCTCGACGGCTGCCTTGCAGAACGCCAGGCCCAGTCCGCTGCCGCCGCTGCGCCCCCCGGCCGCCCCGCCCATCCGGACGAAAGGCCGGAAGATCGAGTCGCCGCTCCCCGCAGGAATTCCCGGCCCGTCATCCTCCACGCTGAAGATCACATCGTCGCCGCTGACCGCCACCTCCAGCCGGATCGTGCCCCCCTCGCCTGCGTGACGCCCGGCGTTGCGGAGGAGGTTGGCCAGGATGCGCCGCAGGAGCGTGCGGTCGGCTGTCAGTGACCTGGCGCGGGGATCGATCTGCACGCGGACGTTTGCGGCCGGCCGGTGGCCAAGGGCGTCCAGCACCGCTTCGTGCACCAGGTCGTCAAGGTCAGCGACCGGTGCCGGCTCCAGCGGCACGGGCGCCCCCCGCAGGCGCCCCATCTCCAGCAGGTCGCCCGTGAGGTCGAGGAGGTGCCGGGTTTCACCCTGGGCGAGGCCAAGGAGCTCGTCCTGCTCTGCCGACGCCGGGCAGCCGGCACCCCC
>CALKAI010000100.1 GCA_937983275.1 uncultured Trueperaceae bacterium
GGCACCCACCTGGGACTGGAGCTCGAAGCCGACCCGTACCGGCATCCGCTGACGCATCCGGACCGGTTCGACGGCGACTACACCAAGAGCGCCCGCGCCCTGGTGCACTACTTCCAGGCGGTCGTGGAGGCGACCTCCCCGCTGGTCGCCTCCTACACAATCGCCAGCGCGGGCTTCGAGCGGCTGGGCATCCCGGGGCTCATCGCCCTGGCGCAGCTGCTGGCCAACCTTCGCGGCGCAGGAATTCCGGTCATCCTCGACGCGAAGCGCAGTGATGTTGGGGCAGCCGCCCAGGCCTACGCGGGCGCCTACCTGGGCGAGGCCGTCTTCGCCGCGGACGCGGTGACCGTCACGCCCTGGCTGGGCTTCGATTCACTGGGGCCCTTCGTGAGCGCCGCCCGCAAGGATGGGCGCGCCGTGGTCGTCGTCCTCAAGAGCGGCAACGCAGGCTCGGGCGACGTACAGGAGCTGCAACTTTCAGGCAGAGAACCCGTCTGGGAACACCTCGCCGCCCGCCTCGACGAGCTGAGTGAGCAGAGCCTCGATGGCCGGGGCTTCTCCCCCGTCATTGCTGCGGTCGCGGGCAGCCGCGAACAGCTGCAGCGCGCCCGGCAGCTCCTGCCCAGCACGCTTCTCATCGTGCCCTCCGTCGACCCGGCAGCGGCCGACATCAGGAGCGTCGCGCCGGTGTTCGCCGAGGGCGGCCTGGCACTCGTCAACGCCTCCGGCTCCCTCGCCTTCCAGAGTGACGGTGACGACTTCCCGGCCAGGTCCAGGGAGGCGGTAATGCAGTTGCGCGACGAGGTGAACGCCCTGCTGGACTGACCGCCGTTTGCCGGCGCGATTCGACGGCAGCCGGCCGCGTGCCTCAGTTCACGGGTGTGCGCAGGATACCCGGAATCCTCGTGGGCGGCACGTTGGTACGCAGCCGCGGCAGCATCGTCACCAGCGCCCTGACTCCCAGCTGGTTCCCGTCGAAAGCCGCGGCGAAAGCCTGCAGGTCTTCAACCTCGGGGGCGGCGAAGGCGAAATAGGTCTCCTCTGCCCCATCGTCTACCAGCAGCGGCCAGTTGCGCCGTTCGGGTTCGCTGCCGATCACGTACATGCGGGCGTCGGCATGGGCAAGGAACAGGTTGCGGGCGGTGCGCTCGGGTGCGAGAACATAGTGGTGCAGATCCACTGCGCAGGTGCCGACCTGGTCGAGCAGTTGCGAGACCCTGCCCTCCAGCGAGTGCTCCTCCCTGGGTTTGAGCACGATGAGCCGGGGGTAGACGGTCCAGTTCCAGACCATGCCCAGGAAGGCGACCTCGTGCCGGTCCTCCTCGGATGACGCTACGAGCAGCAGCGGCTGGATCCGCTCGTTGACCGCGTCGAGCGCCGCGCCCAGGTCGGCCACCAGATCGGGCAGTGCGGCACCACCGCTAGCCTGTACCGGCGGCAGGTCGTACCAGTCGAGGAATGCGTTCAGCATCCCCTCCCAGGTCTCCTGGCTCAGCTGGCCGGGCTCCCAGCCTGCCGGCAGCAGCTCCCGCTGGGCGAGGTAGCGTACCGCCACGGAACCAGGCTGGCCCTCATCGACGGGCGCCTCGGCAAACGGGGCCAGGGCGGGCAGGCCTGGCTCGGCCAGCATCACGGCGCGTGCCATGAGGTGAGCCGCCAGGACCCCGGGTGGGGTCTCTGGCGGCAGTTGCGCGGCTGATCTGACCAGCTCCGGGCCGCAGCGCTGGGCGTTAGCCAGCCCGGTCAGGAGCAGCAGGAACAGTACGAGGGACTTCTTCACAAGGCCAATGGTAGACCCTTACCTCAGTTCGAGGAAGTAGTTGCTGGCTGCCGGAGGACCCGCCCAGCGGCTGGCCGAGAACACCCGGATCAGGTCACCCGCCACGACCTCCAGGCTGCCGCCCGGGGCGATGGGGTCCTCGAGCGGGTCGCCTATCAGCTCGGCCCGAAGGTCGAGGATGCTGTCCGGATCCGTGTCGAAGAAGAGCGTTCCCGAGGAGGGAGCCCGCCAGTAGTCGACATCGCCCAGGGTCTCGATCGCTCCCGAGTAGTCGCTGCCGGTGATGGTCACGGCGTTGGCGGCCCGGTCGTTGAAGGGCTCGTTGCTGTCCTGAAAATCCTCGACGTAGGCGTAGAGGGTGTAGCTCAACTCGCCGCCCACTTCGAGACGGTTCTCGAGCGAGATGAAGGCGTAACCGGGGTTGCTGGGCCAGATGATGCACGGTCCGATGCACCCCAGCTGCGTGCCTATTGCCTGCGGGAGAAATCTTGGCCCGAAGCTCTCCGCGGCCTCGTCACTCGTGGAGAAACCGTCGGGGCTGCCCGATGACGCCGCGATGTTGCCGGCCTCGGTGTAGAGCCGCAGGGCAATTGCGTCGCTTCCGGTGTCGGCATCGCCGTCGCTGCCCACGTCTATCTCGAAGTAGACGACGTCGCTGTCCTCACCAAGGGACCGCGGCACCTGGACGCGGTAGAAGCGCTCCCCGCTCTGTGGTTCCAGCGTTCCGCTCGCAAGGGCTTCCGGTGTGTTGTCGCTGACGGGGCGAACGTGAACGGTTTCGTACTCGGCCGGGCTCCAGGGTGCGCCGCCGACGCCCCCCGTACCGCTGCTTCCGCATGCCGTCAGGAACAGCAGTGAACCCAGTACGCCTGCAAGCTGAA
>CALKAI010000101.1 GCA_937983275.1 uncultured Trueperaceae bacterium
GAGTCGGTTTCGCTGGGAGTAGTCCTCTCCCTTCGAGCTAAAGCACTTAACTGATGGGGCGGGAACTCCCGGCAAAGGAGCTCCCGCCCGTTAAGGTGGCGATCCACCTCCAAGGTGAAGGGCGTTCTAGCGGAAGGCTTCGACCTTCTCTGCCCCAATCTCCTCTTCAACGTCATTGAACGAGCTGCGCACATAGTTGACGATTGCCGCGATCTGCTCGTCGCTTAGAGAGCGGAAGGAGGGCATCGCGCCCCAACCGTGCAGGATGCGCAGGATGACGAAGTCTGAGGAAGCCGCAACCGCGGGGTTGTTAGCGAGGGCGGGGTAGATGCCGGCACCTTCAGCTCCACGTCCGTCGCTCATGTGGCAGGCGGCGCAGAAGAGCTGGTACTGCTCGGCCCCATCGGGACGGGCTTGTTGGGCGTCACCCTGAGCAACGGTGAGGGACAGTGCCGAAGCGATGAACAGGGAGAGAAAGAGTTTGCCAACCTTCATCTCAGGCCACCGCTTCCTGTGCCGACATGGCACGCTCGTGCACTGCTTGAATAACGTCGATAGCGGAAAGGATTGCCCCTTCCATCCAGGCACCCAGGTAGCTCAGGTGCTCGCCGGCAAGGTAGACGCGGCCGTCGGGCTGGAGGAGGGTGTCGTAGTAGTTCTCCCGGGCAGAGCCGCTCCAGCTCGCCGCACAACCCAACGTCCACGGTACGCGGTGCCAGCCGACGGCGAAGCCCTTGCCGTCGTACTCTTCGTCGTACTCCGGGTGGATTCGCCTACCGTGCTCGAAGGCCCAGCGGATGCGCTCGCGCGGTGACATGCCGGTCACATGGTGCGAGATGTTGCCGCCGTAGGTGTATGCGGCCAGCAGGACGCCCTTCTCCTTGAAGAAGTTGTAGTTCGGGTAGGCGATTTGCGAAATCTCCGAGTTGGTGGAAGTAATACCGCCGTAGATCCGGTGGTCTTCCTCCCAGAAGCGGCGCTTGAACTGAAGCCCCACCTTTGTGGCCGAGGTGTACGGGATGCTGCGAACGGCCTCCTGAAAGCCGGGGCTAAAGTCCGCAGGGATCTGGCTGAGCACCGAAAGTGGAATAGTGCAGATGCAGTAATCGCCCGTCGCTTCTTCGATCGCCCCTGTCTCGAGGTTCTCGTAGCGGACGCGTACTCCGTTGTCGCTCTGCCTGATCTCGGTCACCTTGGAGCGGTAACGGATCATGTGGCCCGTCTCGCGTTCAAATGCCCGCGCAATCTGGTCCATGCCGCCTACCGGCTGGAACATGGTGAGGGCCTCGTACGACCACTCGCTGCCGAACGCGCGCCATGCCTCGGTTCCGAGCAGCTCCTCGAGAGTGTCCGGTTCGCTGGTGACGCCCGGGCGGTGACCCGCCCCCATGTACTCGTCGTAGCCACGGCGACTGCCGCCGGTGTAGCGGTACTCGCTGTTCAGCGCACCCCAGGTGCGGAGCGCCTCGAGAAGCCGCTCGCGATCCTCGCTCGTGAGTTCCTCGTCGAGGGCCCCCTGGTTTGTCGCCTTCGCCAGCAGCTCGGAGGTGTAGCCGACGAAATCGGCGGTCGCCGGCATTCGGACCACCGGTTCGCCGTTGTTCGCGTTCGTGCGGTGAATGAAGGCGTTGCGGTTGTGGTTGATGAACACTTCAAGCTCAACTCCCAACCGCTTGCAGTAGTCGAGGAGTCCCTTGTGGCTGTAGGGGATGCGCCACGGTCCGGGGTTGAAGTATTCACCTTCGTCGAAGTCGACCTCCTGTACTTCTCCGCCCAACTCCTCAAACCGGGTACCCCGCCTTACTGACCACACGCGCCCGCCGGCCCGGTCGTTGTATTCGAGGATTTCGCACTCATAACCCTGCTTGCTCAGTTCCAGAGCTGCCGTCATTCCGGCAAGGCCGGCACCCAGGATCAGGACTTTCGTGCCGTTCGCCGAGCCTTCGAGTTGAACGGGGCCCTGATAGCTTGACTCTGCCAGCACCCCCAATCCCTGCATCGTCTGCAGCATTACGGCGCTGCCGGCAGTCGCGCCGATCATGTGCAGGAACTTTCGCCTGGTTAATCCCTTTTCCACTAACCATCTCCCCTTGGTTTGACCAGTGCCACGACCGCCAGGAGTGGCGAGTCCCGGACGCGCCGCAATGGCCATTGGTATTTCGGGACAATTGTCCCGAGTGCTACAAATATATCAGGAAGTGTGGATCCGGCCACAATTTGTTTCGGGAGCCAACTGAACAGTAGACGCGGGCGGCGCTAACCCCGGTCTAACCGAGCGTGTTAGGATCCCTTTTATCTAACGCTGCTACAGGAGTAGTTCGTTCGGGAAACGAACACATAAAAGCGCTGCTCGTCCTCCTGCCTTCGTCTCTCGGTAGCCCTATTTCTGCGCGACGGAGTTGCGACGAGACGCCCGCCCCCGGGATGACCCCTATCTATGTTTGCCGGTGGGTACGGCTAGACCGCTCGAGATTGAATCTGAACTTGCTGGAGCAACAATGCTGAAAAATCAAGCCGGCGACATCATCTTCACCCCGTCCGATCTGATCCGCTACCTGAGCTCACCATTTTCCTCCTGGATGGATCGCTACCATCTCGAGTGCCCAGGCCAGCTCGAACCAGACACTGCCACCGAGGATCAACGCCTGATACGGGACGCTGGTGATGCGCACGAGAAGGCGGTGCTCGCACAGTTCCGCGACAATGACATCGAAATAACCGAGATCGCTGGCCCCAGCTTCGCCGCCGCCCATCAGGCCACGATGGAGGCGCTGGACGCGCAGCGCCCACTCATCTACCAGGCTGCCCTCAAGATGCAGGGGTTCCAGGGCTATGCCGACTTCGTGGAGCTGAGCCCCGAAAGCGGCTACCTCGTATGGGACACCAAGTTCGCCCGCTCACCGAAACCCTTCTACATCATCCAGCTTTGCGCCTACTCCGAAATGCTCGCAGAGGCCACAGGACACCTGCCCGAGCGCTTCGGCGTGATCCTGGGCAGCAACGAGCGGGTGGAGTATCGCCTCGAGGAGTTCATCCACTTCTACCGCCGGGTTAAGTCCAACATGCTGGCCATGCACGATAACTTCACGGGCCTCTTCGAGGACCGCCCCGAGCCGCAACCGCGCGCCGATCACGGCCGCTGGACGTCCCACGCCGCTGCCTTCTTTGAAGAAACCGACCACCTGGTGCGCGTGGCGGGCATAACAACAGGGCAGATAAAGAAGCTTCGCGACGCCGGCATCCACACCATGACGGACCTTGCTGGCGCTGCAGGCAGCAGAGTGCTGAAGATGAACGGCGACACTCTGGAGAAGCTCGCCGCACAGGCCAGGCTTCAATGCGCCACGCTGACCGCCCGCGCGACCGACCCCGCCTGCCGGCCGGTATTCGAGGTCCTGCCAGAGGTGCTGCCCGACGGTCGCCCCAACGGCCTGACCCGGCTGCCCCCGCCGCACGAAGCCGATGTGTTCTTCGACATGGAAGGCTATCCCTTGCAGCCGGGCGGCCTCGAATACCTGTTCGGACTCGTTACGCGTGAGCATCCCGAGGGCGATTACGACTTCAAGGAGTGGTGGGCACACGACCGAGAGCAGGAGAAGGTGGCGCTGGAGGGGTTCGTCGACTACGTGTACGGACGCTGGCTGGCAAATCCCGGCATGCACGTCTACCATTACGCCCCTTACGAGGTAAGTGCGGTGAGGCGCTTGAGCACCCGCCACGACACGCGCCAGGACGAGGTGGACGACATGCTGCGTGCAGGCGTCTTCGTCGATCTCTACCAGACCGTGCGACAAGGGCTGATGATAGGTGAGGACAGCTACTCCATCAAGACGGTGGAACTCCTCTACCGGGGAGGTCGCGGCACCGATGTAGCTACTGCCGTGGACTCCATCGTCCAGTACGCAAACTGGTTGGCCAGCGGCGAGCCGCAGGATCCGTTACAAAGCCCTGTTCTGAAGGGCATTCGCGATTACAACGAGGACGATTGCGTATCGACGGCGCAGCTTCGTGACTGGCTGCTCGGTGTGGCCCAGGAACACGGGTTACAGCGGCTGGCGGAAGCGGAGTCCACCGCTTCGCCGCCGGAGGAGCGCACTGTGAAGCCCGAAGTGGAGGCACGCGCAGCGATCGCCGAATCACTCCGACAAAAAGGCGGAGTATGCCAGGTGCTGGGCGACGTCATCGACTACCACCGGCGTGAGGACAAGCCCATGTGGTGGCGAATGTTCGACCGGGCACAGGCAAGCAATGAGGAGCTGCGGGACGATCCCGGATGCATAGCCGGGCTCATCGCAACAGGAGAGCCGGAGCCTGTCGCAAGATCGATGCAACAGTGGTACGAGTTCGATCCAACCCAGGACACCAAACTTGCCCCCGGCAAGAAGGTGAGGTTCACGCACAACCTCGAGCTGAAATCCACCATCAGTGAGTTTGACGGCGTGAACGGGCGGCTGGCGCTAACAGTCAGCAATGCAAAACTGAAAGAGGAAGGCGGGTTCCCGGCCAGCGGCTCTCTATTGCTCGACGAGTACGTCAGCAGTAAATCGATTGTTGAAGCACTTACAGATGTGTGCCATAGGCACCTGGAAGGCAAACCGCTGCCAGCCGCCTTGGCGGCACTCCTCGAGCGCAGGCCTCCAGGTGTGCCGCTACGCCAGCCAGGCGAACCGGAGGTGGAGGCAGCCAAGCGAGTGACCGCGAACATGAACGGTGACTGCTTCCTGATCCAGGGCCCGCCTGGTACGGGTAAGACCTACACCGCGTCCCGGGCAATCGCCAAGCTGCTTGCCGCTGGCAAACGCGTCGGCATCACCTCCAATTCCCACGCTGCCATCCTCAATCTGATGACCGCGTGCGGGGAGGCGCTCGAGGAAATTGGTGGCGAACTTAAGGGAATTAAGGCTGGAGACGTAGGCGATGATCCGATCTTTGGGCGGTTCCCGGGCCTGAAGCACGTTCCCAAAGGCAAGGACGCTCGCGGCCGCCATCAGGGTGGCATTGTGGGCGGAACTGCCTGGCTCTTTACTCGACCAGAGTGGGAAGGCGAACTCGACTACCTGTTCATCGACGAGGCAGGTCAGGTTTCAATTGCGAATGCGGTGGCAATGGCGCGCTCTGCCAAAAACCTCGTGCTGCTGGGCGACCAGATGCAACTCGAGCAGCCCATCCAGGGTACACATCCCGGCGATGCCGGCATGTCGGTGCTGCAGTACGCCCTTAAAGACGAGGGGCGCAGCCTCCCGGACGCTCCGGTGTACTACCCGGTGATCCCGCCAAACAAGGGGCTGTTCCTTGGCACTTCGCGGCGCATGCATCCCGACGTATGCCGCTTCATTTCCGAGAGTATCTACGAGGGCCGCCTTGAAGCGTATGCCGACTGCGAAAAACAACGGATAGAGCTGATCCACCCAGAGCTTATAAATGTCGAAGCCGGAATCCAGTTCAGCGCCATCGAGCACGAGGGCAACATCCAGCGCAGCGACGAGGAGGTTGAGCGCGTGGTGCAGGTCTACGAGGAGCTGCGCGGACAGCCCTACACCGACAAGGACGGCAACACTGCCCCGCTGAAGCTCGAAGACTTTCTCTTCATCGCGCCTTACAACGCTCAGGTGCGAGCGCTGAAGGACGCACTACCGAAGGGCGCCCAGGTGGGGACCGTGGACGGGTTTCAGGGGCAGGAGGCCCCGGTCACCGTGCTGTCGCTCTGCTCCAGCGCCGGCGAGTACGGTTCGCGGGGCCTAAGCTTTATCCTCGACAAGAACAGGGTGAATGTGGCGATATCGCGCGCGAAGTGCCTGGCGGTAGTAGTAGCTGATCCACGCATCGCGGACACGCTGCCCGGGTCAATCGAGGAAATGCGGTTGTTGAATCTGTTCTGTAAGGCGATGGTGGCGTAAGCCCTGGGTTTAGCCGGCGGCTGTCCAGCCTCCGTCCACCGCCACCTCAGCACCGTTCACGCCGCTCGCCTCATCCGAGGCAAGGTAGAGAACGAGCGTTGCCACCTCGCCCGGCTGCAGTGTGCGCGGGTTTACCGCGTGCCACCGGCCGAATTGCGCCAAGGCCTCTTGGTCGAACTTTGACGCGTCAGAGCCCGACATGATCGCGGTCTCCACCCCACCCACGATCAGGGTGTTGCAGCGGATGCCGAACGGGGCGTAGGCATAGGCGGTGTTACGCGACAGGCCCAGCAGGGCGTGCTTCGAGGCGGTGTAGACAGCGCCTGCAGCAGCGCCCGACACTGCCGCCACCGAAGCTATGTTGACGATTGCGCCCTCTCCCCGCTCCTTCATGTGCCGCACAGCGGCGCGGGAGGTTACGAACGGACCGTAGACGTTAACGCCAAAGACGCGGTCGTACGTGGCGTCGTCGAAGTTCGCGACTCCCTCCATCATGTCCATGATTCCGGCATTGTTCACCAGGATGTCGAGCTGACCGTACTCGTTGATGGCGCGCTGCACGAGTTCCTCTGCCTCGTCTCGCTTCGCGATATTCCCCGTCACACCGATCATCCTGCCGCCCGCGTCATTAACCTCGGCGGCCACGGTCTCGATGCGGCCAGCGTCGATATCACTGCCGACTACCGTGGCCCCCTCACGCGCGAACAGCAGGGCGGTTGCGCGCCCCATGCCGGAACCCGCGCCAGTGACGATAGCTACTTTGTCAGAAAGCCTCAT
>CALKAI010000102.1 GCA_937983275.1 uncultured Trueperaceae bacterium
GTCGAATTCCTCGAGGAGCGTGGCCTGCAGCTTGAGGATGTCTACCTCGACCCGCGAACCGCGGTCGCCGATGAGTTGCGCTCAATAGGCCTCCCCACCACCCTCTTCTTCGGGTCTCAAGGCGAGTTGCAACACACCCACGTAGGGGAGATATCGCGGGCCGAGCTGCTGCGCCACGTACGCTCGCTGTCCCAGCCGCAACCCCGCTAGGCAGCGTCGCTACGGGTCGCTCACTTCTGCAACGCAGGCGACGCCCTGTTTCTCGATCTCTGCGATTCTGGCTGCCCCGATCCCGTCTATCCTCACGAGGTCGGCAACCGTCGCGAACGGCGCCTTTGCCCGCAGGGCAACGATGCTGCCCGCCCTTTCAGGGCCTATGTGGCGAATGCTCTCCAGTTCGGGCGCCTTAGCCCGGTTGAGGTCGATGCAGGAGGAACCGGTGTTCACTGTCCGATCGGCAGCCGACTGGCGGGGAGCTGCGGCGAGGGTTTCTCCGGTGTTTTTCTCGGCCTCGACCAGTACGCCGCCTTCCGGCTCGACCCGTACCCTGACCCGGCCGTCAGTATCGGTGCGGACGATGTAAGCGGTGCCGTAGAGGGCCATCGCCGCATCGTGCGGATGTCCGTACGGGTTGTCCGTGCCCACGCTGATTGCCACCGTGTGGGGTGTGAGGAGCCCGATCGCATCCCCGGTATCGCCTGCCCTGCTGCCGTGATGGCTGGCGACGTGCAGGTCGACGGGTGCAAGGAGGTCGGGGTGCTGCTCCTGCCACCACTGCCACTGGGGACCCTCCGCGTCTCCGGGAAGCAAGGCGTGGAAATCGCCGTAACTGACGCGAACGCCAATGCTGTTGTTGTTCTGGCCCAGCTCCGGCTTACCTGTTGGCGGCAGGATTTCCAGGCGCACGTCACCAAGTCGGATCGTGCGCCTGACCGGTTCGAGCAGGGCAGAGCCAACCGCCTCCACTGCCCGCAACGACCGCTCGTAGGTGAGCGTGCCGTGCGGAATGGCGTTATCCATGTAGAGGCGAGGCTCGAAGGCGCGGATGACCTCTTCCATTCCGCCGATGTGGTCGGCGTGGGCGTGACTGGCAATGACGAGATCGAGCGCTTCGACTCCCAGCTCACGCAGCTGACTGGCGACGTTTGCCGAGCCGGGCCCGGCGTCGTAGAGGACGTTCTGCCCGCTGGGACTCCTGATCACGACGCTGAGGCCCTGCCCCACGTCCAGCACGATCAGTTCGAGTGCAAGCGCGAAGGCACTGGCCAGGAGCAGAAGGAGCGCCGCCGCCGTGCGCCGCAGGGAGGCCCTCACAGATCCAGGTCTCCCTCGGGTCCCCTGGTAAGACCTTCCCGCAGCTCCTTCAGCTCTTCGCGTCGCCTGTGCGTGGCGGTCAGGTCGCGCTCCAGGATCACCCGCGTTTGCGCGTCCATGTCCTGGCTGGAGGCAGTCAGGACGTCACCTTCGCGCGTTCCGGGCGGAAGCCACTCCCCGGGCAGGACGATGGTGCGTCCGTCGGCAGTTTCGAGGTGGGCGAGGCCGGCCTCGATGCGGTCAAGGATCAGGGGGCTCATTGCTGCCTCATCTTAGGCAATTGAGCAGGAGCGCTCAATTTTTACCTCTGTCAACAGAGCACGGGAAACTGAGTCATCCCCTGCCACAGGGTATTGCGCAGCGATGGCAGCATCTCGGGGTACCGCTGGGGCGTGGAGCGCAAGCGGCGGCTGCTCGAGCGGGAGATGGCTTTGCTTCCGCTGGGCCTCTAGCTTGCTACGATGGAGTTTCCACAACAGGAGACCGCCGTGGAGCGGTCGCAAGATTCGGGCCGGTCGCGGCTAATCCCGCGACGGGATGTTGAAGGAGTCCATCGTGACTATCGCACCTGAACGCACCCGTCCGAAGCGCAGCCTTGTAGTCCAGGAGTTCACCAACGGTCTGCTCGATCCCAACGAGCCGATGCT
>CALKAI010000103.1 GCA_937983275.1 uncultured Trueperaceae bacterium
CGACCTCCAGAAGTTCTCTCCACGCGCTCTCCAGTTCGTGCCGACTGATGTCCGCAACGACAGCCGGCTCCTGCGGCGCTTGCATGAGCACGAAGCGCAGCCTGCCGCCGGCGACCTTCTTGTCCCGGGTCATGAATTCGAGCAGCCCGGTGAACTCCAGCTCCGGCAGGCCAGGTGGGGACAGGTAGGCGAGCAGGCGCAGCGCCTCGCCGCTGAAGTCCCACATCCCCCGGTTACGGCTCAGCAGGCCCGCGTAGAGCAGGCCGTACGCCACAGCCTGACCGTGGGTAAGGCCGTGACCCGTCGCGGCTTCGAGTGCGTGCGCCAGGGTGTGTCCCAGGTTCAGGTGCGCGCGTGCGCCGGCTTCGCGCTCGTCCCCCACAACAATCCGGGCCTTCACCTCGATTGAACGCTCCAGGTACGTCGCGAGCCGGTCGGGTTCACCGGCGGGCGTGAACTCCGGGTCGTCCAGCGCGCCCAGGAGGGGCGGGCAGGCCAGCAGGCCATGCTTGTAAAGCTCGACCGCACCATCGCGAAACAGGTGGTCGGGAAGCGTCCTCAGGACGGCCACGTCGACGAGAACCGCCCTGGGTTGCCAGAACGCTCCCGCCAGGTTCTTGCCGGCTGTCAGGTTGATGCCCGTCTTCCCGCCCAAGCTGGCATCTACCATCGCCAGCAGGCTGGTGGGGAAGGAGTAGAAGTCGACGCCCCGCATGTAGGTGGCTGCGACGAAACCGGCGAGGTCGGTGGTTACTCCGCCCCCCAGGGCGACCACGGCGGCGTCCCGCCCGAAGCCTGCCACGGCGAGCTTCTCGAGAAGCTCGCCGTAGACCTTCACGCTCTTGCTGCCCTCACCCGAGGGGATTTCGAACAGCTCGCGCCGGGCCTGGCTGGTTTGGCCGCCAGCCTCGGGCGCGCCGAGGCAGTCGAGCAGTTGCTCTCCGAACAGCCGGCTCACGTTGGCGTCGGCTATCACCGCGACGTCGCGGCGGTTCAGGAGTTCGCCGAGTTGGGGAAAGAGGCCCACGCCCACCGTTACCGGGTAGGGGGGTGTTACGCCAACCTCAAATTGCTTCACGCCCGGCCCACTCCCACAGCTTCTGGACGATCTCCTCGACGACGTCGCTGGAGTTGCGGCCGTCGGTGGAGACTCTGATGGTGGCGATGTCGTGATAGAGGGGCGTGCGCTCGCCCAGCAGCTTGCTGATCCGCTCGCGTGGGTCACCGATCTCCAGCATGGGACGCTTGGTACGCCGGGTGCGTTTGTAGATCGTGTCCGGGCCGGCCTCGAGCACCACTACGGGCCCGCGGCTTGCGAGGAGCGCCCGGTTCTCTCCGCGGACTACTGTCCCGCCCCCCGTCGAGACGACGACCTCGTCGAGCCGCAGGCAGCGGCGCACAACTTCGGTTTCGTAGTCGCGGAAGACCTGCTCACCGTAAACCTCGAAGATGTCGGCCACGCGCATGCAGGAGACCCGTTCGATTACGCGGTCGGTGTCGATGAAGGTGAGGCTCAGGCGCCGGGACAGCTCCCAGCCTATGCGGCTCTTGCCGGTACCCATGAAGCCTGCCAACGCGACCCAGGTCACCGGCCGGTCCTCCGGCACGTAACGCCTGGGTGGGGTTTCACGCTCCATCCGTAAAGGGTAGCACGGTCTCTCAGGAACCCGGGAAGTGCCCTCTACTCGAGAACGTGGGCGTTTACGATCACCAGCAGTTCGGTGTTCGAGTTCTCGGTGACGGTGGTCCCGAAGAGGTTGCCGATTAGCGGGATGGCGCCCAGGATGGGTACGCTTTGCCGCTCCTGTATCTCCTGGTTCTGCAGCAGGCCGGAGAGGAGCACCGACTGGCCGGGCTGGAGCGTGACGGTCGAGGTGACTGCCCTGGTTGAAAGCTCGATGTAGCGGGCGTCGCCAACTGTCGAAAGTACATCCTCGACGCGGGCGTCGACATCGAGCGTTACGCTCCCGTCGGCAGCAATGCGCGGCGATACCTCGATCTGTACCCCGTAAGGAATTTCCCGCACGGTTTCTTCGCCGTCGGTAATGAACGTTATGTGGATGGTGCCGCCCGCCTGGACGTACCCGGTCCCGTTGTTGAGCACGGTGACGGTGGTGTCGTCGACGCGCCGGGAGAGTCCTTGCGTCTCCAGCGTGTCCAGGACGGCGTTGACGTTCAGGGCGGTTAGGGCGGCCCGGGGGTCGAACACGAAATTGAGTCCGGTACTGAGGATGTTGGCGGCGAACTGGCCTACTCCGGCAGAGAGATTTATGCCCAGGTCCCTCGCCGTCCGCGTCGAAATCTCCTGGATGCGCACCTGGACGTTCACCTGTCTCTGTGGCGCGTCCAGCTCGGGGATCAGCTGGGCCAGCCGCTCCTGCAGGGCGCTGGTAGCGGCGACAATGAGGCTGTTCGTGCGCGGCTCGGCCGTCACCCGGAAGTTGGGTATCTCCTTGGCCGGCCCGGCGCTGTCCTCCCCGTCGCCGTCGCCGGCAGCCGACGCGGTGGCTACCGCGCCGAGGATCGACCCGCTGGCGTTGCTGAGCACCTGCGCCAGCTCCTCCGCAC
>CALKAI010000104.1 GCA_937983275.1 uncultured Trueperaceae bacterium
GCGCCGCTCCCGCGAGCTGCTCGCGGCCGACGACTTCCCGCAGGAGATCGAGATGCTGCGCGCCTACGCGGGCGAGTCCAGCTTCCCACCCGGTTCGCCCCTCACCAAGCTGAAGGCCTCCCCCCGGGGCGTGCCCTTGCCGCCGCTGTGGATCCTGGGCTCCAGCACCTTCGGCGCGAACCTCGCTGCGCAGATAGGCCGCGGCTACTCTTTTGCCTACCACTTCTCGCCCGATTACGCCGTCCCGGCCATGCAGGCGTACCGCGAGCGCTTCCGCCCCTCCGAGCACCTGAGCGAGCCGTACGCGATCCTGGGCACCTCGGTGATCGTCGCGGAAACAGAAGAAAGGGCACAGGAACTCGCCCGCTGCCACGACTACATGTGGCTCAGCATTCGCCGGGGCGAGAGCGGCCCCATTCCCACTCCCGAGGACATCGCCGACTACCAACCCACGCCGGAGGAGGAGATGCTGGCGGGGTCGTCGCGGCGCATGCTCGTGTACGGGACGGCCGAGCAGGTCCGTACCCAGCTTACGAGCCTCTCCGAACAGCTGCAGGCGAACGAGCTGATCGTCACCTCGCACATCGGCAACCACGAGGAGCGGCTCCTCTCCTACAGGCTGTTGGCACAGGCGATGCTGGACTGACGCAGGGCCGTCAGATTCGCTCTCGACCCGCTGCAGCACAGCGAACCATTGCGTCCTTTACGTGAGGATCGAGGCCACCAGGTACGTCACCAGCAGCGTTGAGGCGTGCGAGGCCATGGCCGCCTCCAGGCTGTACGTCCAGTACAGCCAGCCGTAGAGGACGCCAACCAGTCCGTTGAGAGCAACCGCCGACACGATCAGCTGCGTGGTGAGGGGCGCGGCACCAAGGCTGGCGGGAAGCTGGAACAGGGCGAAGAGTACTGCGGCCAGCACAGTTGCGAGCCACAGTCGCCCGCTTCCCGGTCGCTCTCCTGAGCGAAAGCCGGTAAAAGCCCAGGCAAGGAGCGTGAGCAGCCCCCAACGCGCAATTATCTCCTCGCCCAGGCTCCCGTAGAGGACGTCGGCGAGGAGCGGAACCACAGTGCCGTCGGAGCCAGCGTTCAGTGCGCCTGCACCTCCGCCGAATGGCGAGCCGCTGAGTGCGTTGAGACCGAGGAGAACCACGCCGGCTGCCGCCCCAGTCAGGGCGCCCACTCCGAGCTCCCGCCCGAGGGAACCACTGATGCTCGTACGGGTGGCGGCCCACTCTGCCAATCGCGAGCGCAGCCGCAGGCGCGGCGCCACCAGCGCGCCCACAGCACTGGCTGCGATCACGAGGAAGGCCGGGTTGAGGAGCGACAGCAGTGCCAGGAAGGGCACAGACAGCTCGGACGTGACCGCGCTGCTTTGCCCCAGTTCCCGCAGCGAGGCAAGCACGCCGGGCAGGAGTGCGACGACGCCGACCAAGCCCAGGAGGGCGATGACAGCGAACCGGCGCAGGAACGAGAGGGCTTCAGCCTGATCGGGGGTCGATTCGGACATCAGTGCAGCGAGTTTAGTCTGTTTGGCCCGTTCCCGCTAACCACTTCCGGGGCGCGATGGGTTGCGTGACTATTCCGGCGCTGATCGCTACTGCTCGTCGCCACTGTTCGCGGCTGCATCCTGGTCGGGCTTCTTCTTCTTTTCTTTGTCGCTTGCCGAGCCGATACCCGCGCCGAGTGCCAGGCCTATGGCGACACCGATTGCTACGTTTTCCATCGCCACGCCAATGCCGATCCCGATAACCAGGCCGGCCACCATTCCTGAGCTCATACCGTTCATTGCTTCCAGCGTAACAGCGAAATTGGTTGACGCGAGTCAAGGTCAAGGTGGCCCGTGAGCCTTTACGCTGACTGCATGGCGCGAACTCCAGTCAAGGCGGGCATCTTCGTGGGCAGCACCATGGGCGATACGATGGACGCGGCAGAGCTCATCGCGAAGCAGGTGCGCCGCGAGGCCGGGGTGCAGGTCCCACTCTTCGACGTCGAGGGCCTGGATCTCTCCGCCATGCTCGACTTCGACCTCATCCTGATCGGCTGCAGCACCTGGGACATAGGTCAGCTGCAGGCCTCCTGGGATCGCCAGTTCGACGCGTTCCGCGAGCTCGACCTGAGCGGCAAACTCGTGACGTTCTTCGGAGCCGGTGACCAGGTTTTCTACGACGACACCTACCAGGACGCCATCGGGATCCTCGCCGACGCCGCCGAGGGTTCGGGCGCTCGCCTGATTGGGTTTTGGCCCGTCGACGGCTACCTGCACACGGGCTCGAAGGGCCAGCGGGGCGATCACTTCGTGGGCCTCGCGCTCGACTTCGAGCACCAGATCGACCTCACCGAAGAACGCGTTCAGGGTTGGGTAGCGAAGGTCCTCGGCGAACTCGAGGAGCAGGGCCTGGAGTTGGCTATCAATTCCGAAGCGGCCGTGTGACCGGGCGTGCAGGCTCCGCAATCCGCTTACGACTTTCGTAGGATACGCAGAAGAGAATCACGGGCAAGAATGGGGGCACCTGGGGGAGTTTGGAGGGTGTTATGCCCAGCATCGTGGTGGAGGATCTTCGGAAGAGCTACCCTAAGCGGCGTAGCGGAGAGGTCGTCAGGGCCGTCGACGGGGTGTCGTTCGAGGTGGCCGAGGGGGAGGTCCTGGGCCTGCTTGGCCCCAACGGCGCGGGGAAGACCACCACGATCAAGATGATCTGTGGCCTGATTCGTCCCGACTCGGGTCGCGTTAGCGTCCTGGGTATCGACAACCGGCGCGACAGGCAGAAGGCATTACGCCACATCAGTGCCGTCCTCGAGGGGAACCGCAACCTCTACTGGCGCCTGACTGTCCGGGAGAACATGGAGTACTTCGCCGGAAACCGCGGCCGCTCCCGTCGTGCGGTGAAGGGGCGCATCGATGACCTGCTGGGGAGCTTCGACCTGAAGGGCAAGGAGAACGAGCTGGTGAACAGCCTCTCGCGCGGCATGCAGCAGAAGCTTGCCATCGCCGTGGCAATGCTCGCCGATACCGAGGTGCTCCTCCTCGACGAGCCTACTCTGGGCCTCGACGTAGAAACGGCGTTCGAGGTACGCGAGCATCTGCGGCGCATTGCGTATGCGGAGGGCAAGACCGTCCTGCTCAGCAGTCACGATATGGCGGTTGTTCAGGACGTGTGTGAGCGAACCGTAATCATCAACCGCGGGCGGGTAGTGGTCGACGAGCAGGTCTCCAACCTCTTGCGCCTCTTCCAAACGCGCGCCTACACCATCACCGTTCAGGGCGAGCTGAGCGACGGACAGGAGCGGCAGCTGCGCTCGAAGTTCCCGGTCCTGAAGCTGGACAAGGGGGCAGAGGAAACCGTCATCGGCGTCGACCTCGCCCACTCCGAGGACATCTACGAACTGTTCAAGATCCTCGAGCAGGAGCGAACGCCTATCGAGACGATTGACCGCTCCACCGTCCACTTTGAGGAGGTCTTCCGACAGGTCGTCGCGGGCGATGTAGCCGCGGGCGCTCTGGAGCGCAAGGAGGTGGAGGTCAATGCATAACGTCCTGGCTGCCAACATTCGTAAGCAGTGGATCGAGCTGAAGCGCTACCTGCCCAACACGATCAGCATGATCATCACCTTCTATGCGATCTTCCTCCTGCTCTTCCTGGGCATTCAGGTGGTTGGTGCTCCGGGAGCCGCTGGCGAGAGCACGCGCTACCTGATCGTCAGTATGGTCCTCTGGTTCCTCGCGCTCGTGGCGATGCAGGGGATCGGTTGGGAGATCACGACGGAGGCGACCAGGGGCACTCTCGAGCAGCTTTACATGTCGCCCGTGCCGACCTGGCGAATCCTCTTCGCGCGGATGGTGGGCGAGGTGCTCGCCAACCTGGTGGTGTTGTTCCTGGTGATGGCGCTCGCCATGCTCACCGCCCGCCAGTGGCTGGTCTTCGACCTGGCGACCCTGCTGCCGCTGTTCCTGCTCACCATCCTGGGCATGATCGGTGTGGGCTTCCTGGTTGCCGGGCTGGCGCTCGTCTACAAGCAGATCCAGGCGTTCCTGCAGATCGCCCAGTTCATTTTCATGGCGATGGTGGCCATGCCGGTGACGCTGTCGCTGTGGCTGGAGGCACTGCCGGTCCTGCGGGGCGCCACCATGATTCGCCGGGCTATGACGGAGGGCGTAAGCCTCCTCGGGTTCACAGGCTTCGAATGGCTGCTGCTGGGCTTGAACTCGGTCCTGTGGCTGGGCCTGGGCGTAGTCGTATATCGCGCAGCCGAGCGGCGGGCAATGAACCGCGGGCTGTTGGGTCAGTACTGAGCTTTACGCATGTTGCCTCTCAGTTGGGGATGACCAGCACCATGCCCGAGAAGATGAGGTCGGGATCGTCGATGAGGTGGCCGTTCGCCTCGAGGATGTCGGGCCAGCGGTTGCCGTTGCGGTAGAAGAAGGTGGCGACTGAGGAGAGGGAGTCGGCTGGCTGGACGGTGTAGATGCCGCGCGCCCCGGTCAGGTAGGCGACCTCGTTCTGCGCCTCGTTCAATTGCGCGGTGACCTGCTGTAGTTCCTCCTCCTGGCTGCTGCTCAGTTGCTCCAGGCTCGCCTGCTGCTCGAGCAGGTCAGAGAGTCGCCCGGTAAGCTGGCTCGCCCGGTCGCGGTGCCGGTCGAGCTGTGAGCGGGTCATGGACAGCTGCTGGTCGAGCGCGGCGCGGGATTCGTCCAGCCGAGAGAGCTGCGCTTCCAGCTC
>CALKAI010000105.1 GCA_937983275.1 uncultured Trueperaceae bacterium
CTGGGGCCGTGGTTGAAACGCGTCCCGATTCGAAGCCACCGGAGAACTCCTCGACTATCCAGTCCTGGGAGTTGTCGGCGGGATCAGTCAGGTGACTGAGCACCGACGCGATCCGGTTGAGCTCGTATGCCTCCAGCTTCTCGACGAGCTCCCCGAATCCCTCGGGCTTGTCTCCCTCGAGGGTGGAGATGACGTCGGTAGCCCATCGCCCGAAATGGTCAGGCCTCGTCTTCGGCAACGGCCGCCAGTGCGCCGGGTCCTCGCCCTTCGTCCGCGCCTCCTTCTCGTAATGTAGGTCCAGCACGTAAAGAAGGGCGACGTAGTAGCCCGACCGGTTCCTGCCTCTGCTGCCCACGCTTACCGCCACTGTATTGGGCCACCCGGGTTACCGACGCCTCCGCGACAGACGGATGCTGCCAAGGGCTTCCAGACGACACGACTGCAACAGCCAGATCCTCGCTTCGACAACCCCAGCATTTTGCCCCCCCTGCCTTCCTCATCAGTACCCACGGAGATCGTTCCTAGCCAGTCCGGCCGTGCTTGGAGAACGCGAGCGGGAATGCGCGGTCAGCTATCTGTGTCGAGAGTTCACGGGTACTTGTGCTGGCGAGATAATAGACCTTACTGGGGGGTTTGGCAAGGGGTTATGTCTCAATTCTGTCCTGAACGGCTTTCAGGGCTACAACCACGGGCAAACCGGGACAAGTTAATTCTGGACCGCCCCACTACGGCTTCAGGCCGCAGGGCGCAACTAGGTTGACATGACTACACTCAAGTTTCATAATACATGTATGGATGCAGAAAGGTTTACTGAAAGCGCTCTCCAGGCGGTAGGCTTGGCACAGCAGGTGGCGCAAACCAGGGGGCACCAGACCTTTGGTCCCCTCCACCTGACGGCAGCGCTGCTCACCGATGACGACTCCGCCTCCTCCCGAATCCTGGTGCGGGCAGGCGGAGACCTGGAGAGCGCAAGAGCGGACATCAACGACCGGCTGGCGTCACTCCCCAAGGTAAGCGGGGACGCCTCGACCGGTCAGTATCTGGACCCGAAACTGGCGAAATCATTCGAACGTGCGCAGGAGCTGGCAGGCCAGTGGGGAGATTCCTATATCGCTGCGGATACCCTGCTGGTGGCCATGAGGTTCGAGGCGGGCGATGATCTCAAGGCGCTCCCCGAAGCCAGTCAGCTCGAGCAGGCCGTAGCGCAGGTCAGAGGGGGAAGGACCGTGGACAGCAAGACAGCAGAGAGCAGCTTCGATGCCCTCGAGCGGTTCGGCATCGACCTCACCGAGCGGGCGCGAAGCGGCAACCTGGACCCGGTGATAGGCCGGGACGAGGAGATCAGGAGGGTCGTGCAGATCCTCCTGCGCCGGACCAAGAACAACCCCGTCCTGATCGGCGAGCCGGGGGTCGGCAAGACGGCAATTGCCGAGGGGCTCGCACTGCGGATCGTCAACAAGGATGTCCCCGAGGGCCTGCAGGGAAAGCGGGTCATCCAGCTCGACATGGGCAGCCTGCTCGCCGGGGCCAAGTACCGCGGCGAGTTCGAGGAGCGCCTGAAGGGCGTCATCAAGGAGACCGTCGAGTCGAAAGGGGAGATCGTCCTCTTCATCGACGAGCTCCACACCATCGTGGGCGCGGGCAAGGCAGAGGGCGCGGTGGACGCCGGCAACATGCTCAAGCCGCCCCTCGCCCGGGGCGAGCTCCGCATGGTCGGCGCGACCACCCTGGACGAGTACCGCGAGATCGAGAAGGATGCCGCACTGGAGCGCCGCTTCCAGCCCGTACTCGTCGATGAGCCGTCGGTGGAGGAGACCGTGAGCATCCTGCGCGGCCTCAAGGAGAAGTACGAGGTCCACCACGGCATCCAGATAAGCGACCCGGCGATCATCGCTGCCGCCAGCCTCTCGCACCGTTACATCGCCGACCGGCGCCTGCCGGACAAGGCGATCGACCTGATCGACGAGGCGGCCTCACGCATTCGCGTGCAGCTCGAGAGCCTCCCCGAAGAGATCGACGACCTGCGCCGCCGCAAGCTGCAGCTCGAGATCGAGGGCCAGGCCCTCAAGCGGGAGGAGGACCCCGAATCGGTCCAGCGCCTGCAGCGACTCGAGGAGGAGCTGCGCTTCGTCGAGGACCGCATCAACACCGCCCGTGCGGACTGGGAGGCCGAGAAGGCAGTTCTCGACGACCTGCGCCAGGTTCAGGAGGAGCGCGACCGGGTACGCACCCAGATCGACGCCGCCGAGCGCGACTACGACCTGAACCGGGCTGCCGAGCTGCGCTACGGGCAGCTCCCCGCCCTCGATGAGCGCTTCAGGCAGCTCACCGAGGAGCTGGCCGGGGCCAGGTATGTGCGCCTCGAGGTGAACGAGGACGAGATAGCCGAAGTGGTGGCCCGGGCGACCGGCATACCCGTCGCGCGGCTGGTTGAGAGCGAGAAGGAGAAGCTTCTCGACCTGGAGGAGAACCTCCACCAGCGCGTGGTGGGCCAGGACGAAGCCGTCACTGCGGTTTCCGATGCCATACGACGCTCCCGCGCCGGCCTCTCCGACCCCAACAGGCCCATCGGCTCGTTCATCTTCCTGGGGCCAACCGGCGTCGGCAAGACGGAGACCGCCAAGGCCCTCGCCCAGCAGCTCTTCGACAGCGAGGAGAATATGGTGCGCCTCGACATGTCCGAGTACATGGAGAAGCACTCCGTCTCACGTCTCGTCGGTGCACCCCCGGGATACGTGGGTTACGAGGAGGGCGGCCAGCTCACCGAGGCGGTACGGCGCCGCCCCTACAGCGTGATCCTGCTGGACGAGATCGAGAAGGCCCACCCTGACGTGTTCAACATCCTCCTGCAACTCCTGGACGACGGCCGCCTGACCGATTCGCAGGGGCGCACGGTAAGCTTCCGCAACACGGTCGTGATCATGACCAGCAACATCGGCTCCCCGCAAATCCTCGAGATGAGCCGCGCCGGGCGCAGCAACGAGGAGATCCGCAGCGCCGTTTTCGCGCAGCTCCAGGAGCAGTTCCGGCCCGAGTTCCTCAACCGGATCGATGACGTGATCGTCTTCCAGGGCCTTGGTGAGCAGCAGGTGGAGGAGATCGCCCGCATTCAGCTGGCGCGACTCCAGAGCCGCCTCGACGAGCAGCGCATTACCCTCGACATGAGCGAGGAGGCCGTCAGGCAGCTGGCTCGCGCCGGGTTCGATCCGGTGTTTGGCGCGCGCCCCCTCAACCGGGTGATTCGCCAGCAGGTCGAGACGCCCCTGTCGAAGCTCATAATTTCCGGGGAAGTGAGCGAGGGGCAAACGGTGAGGGTGTTGCCGGGCGAAGGCCGGCTGCGCTTCGAGCCGGTAAACGAACGCCAACCAGTCAACTAGTCTCCTCGTAGGCGAGGCCGGGGGCAGCAGCCACACAGGCTGCTGCCCCCGCTCCCGTCCCGCCTCCCCGGCGGGCAGCGAGGTAGCATGCTTCCCATGGTCGAGCTATGTCTCATCGTTCCACACCCCGACGACGAGGTCTTTGGCGCAGGCGGGATCCTGCGCCGGCTGGCCGACAACGGTGAGCGCACCGCCGTGCTGACGCTCACCCGCGGCGGAGCAGGCCGCACGCTGGGACTCGTCCCCCAGGATGAGCTTCCCGCGAAGAGGGAGGCCGAGCTGCATGCAGCACTCAGTGCGCTGGGCGTAGAGGCACAGGACCGGTTCATCTTCGACTACCCGGACTTCGTGACCGACCCGCACCGCGGCATGGAGCTGCGACCCGGCCTCCAGGCCATCGACCGGCAGGAGCTGGTCGGCACTGTGGTCAGGACCCTCGACCAGCTGCAGCCCCGGATCGTCCTGACCTTCCCGCCCAACGGCAGCAACGGCCACCCGGATCACGTCACTACCCACAACGTGGTGATGCAGGCGATCCAGGAGGCACGCGTTCCGCCGGAGAAGCTCTACTACTACGCCAGCGAACTGCCCTACACCGGTGCGGTTCCAGAAGGCTTCATGCCGGTACAGGAACTCGCCCGCCTCCACCTGCCGCCCACCCACTACGTCGAGTTGGGCTACGAGCTGGAGGCAAAGATGCGCGCGATGGGGCACCATGAAACGCAGGCCCTGTCCGTGCTGAACTTCATGAAGCGCTTCCCGCGACGGCTGCGCATCGAGAGTTTCCACCGGGCGATCCCCAGCGGCAGCGACCCACACAACGTCGAAACCGTCTTCCGGCTCTAGACTGGGATGCTGTGGAAGGGATCCTCATACGCGAACAGCTGCAACGCCTGCAGCCACAGCTCCCCGCCGGACGGCAGGGCTGGCGCTTTCCCGATCCCCACACCTTCATCCTGCCGGTGGCGGGCACGCAGCTGCTGCTGCTCAACCGGCCACCCGACCCGCGCCTGGAGGTAACCGACGAGCGCCTGCCACAAGCGGGGGTGAATGGCCAGCGCACCGGCTTCCAGGATCTGCTCGTCGCCCGCGTGGCCGGCCCACTGCAGGCCGCCCGGCAGGAGAAGCTGGACCGCATCGTGCGGCTCGAGTTCGGACCAACCAGCGGGTTCGTATCCCAGCCGCCCGTCACCCTGGTGGCCGAGCTCACGGGGCGAAACTGCAACCTCATCCTCCTCGACGAGAAGGGGATCATCCTGGGTGCCGCCCGCGAGGTACGCTCCGACCGGAACCGCTTTCGCCAGATCGTGAGCGGCCGGCCCTACGAAGGGCCACCCCCGTACGAGAAACTGGATCCTTACGGGGCCACTGACGAGGAGCTGCGTGAGGTACTGGGTTCCGGAGCGTTGAAGAGCCTGCGGCAGCGGGTGGACGGCATAGGCCCGCAGCTGGTCCGGGCGCTCGCCAGACATACGGGCATCCCTGAGGATCAGCGCCCGGAGGGCGCCGACCTGGACCGGGCCCTGAACTCGCTCAGGGACCTCCTTGCCGGGCCCGAAAGGTTCGTCCGCGAGGCGTTGAAGCAACCCACGCCCGCCCAGGTCGCGCGCGAGCAGAAGCGCCAGCGCAACCTGCAGCTGAGCCGCAGCGAGCTCGAGCGCGAGCTTACCGTGAATGCCCGCCGGCTCGACGACCTGGAGAAGACCCGCGATGCCGCCCGGAAGGCCGGCAGGCTCAGGACCATCGGTGAACTCCTGCTCACCTACGGCAGCCAGGTGGAGGTGGGGAGCAGCAGGGTTACTCTGCCTGATTTCACCGGCCTGCCCACCGAGATCGAGCTGGACCCGGCGAAGAGCGCCATGCAGAACGCGCAACTCTACTTCGAGCGGGCGCGCAAGCGCGAGAACCGGGCCCTGCAGGCGAACGAGCGCGAGAAGGAGCTGCTCGCCCAGCGCGAACGGCTCGAGGAGACGCTCGCGACCCTGGAGGACCTGGGCGACCGCGAGCTCGACGAGCTGGCCACCGCACTGAGGGGGGAGAAGCGCGAGCAGAAGCGGCGCGGTCCCGGGGCCCGCTACGAGGGTCCGCACGGCTTCACGGTGCTGGTAGGGCGATCGGCCAGGGAGAACGATCAGCTCACCTTCCGGGTCGCCAGGAGCCGCGACGTCTGGCTGCACGTGCAGGGGTTCCACGGCTCGCACGTGATCATCCAGGCGCAGAACCGCGAGGTGCCCTTCGAGACGATCCTCTTCGCCGCGCAACTGGCGGCAGGGCACTCGAAGGCGAGCGACTCAGAGAACGTGCCGGTCGACTACACGCTGAAGAAGAACGTCTGGAAGGTGAAGGGGCAGCCGCCTGGCGCCGTCCACTTCAGTCAGCAGAAGACCGTATACGTAACCCCCAGCAGGAACCCGGGAAAGGTGCAGAGTTAGACTTCCCGAATGTCCCGCCGCCCCGCCGCGTTGACCGGCAGCTCCCTGCTCATCCTGCTCGTCGTTGCACACGCCACCAACGATTCGTTCAGCGGCATGCTGGCCGCACTCCTGCCGACATTCCAGGTGAGGTTCGGCGTCTCGGAAGCGGTGCTCGCCGCGCTGGTGGGTACCCTCTCCTTCTCCTCGTCGGTGATGCAGCCGCTCTTCGGCGCGGTCGCCGACAGGCTGGGCAGGCGGGCGGTGGGTGCGGCCGGGGTGGTGACTTCCTCGGCCCTGCTTAGCCTGATGGGCGCCGTGCAATCGGTGTGGCTGCTCTTCCCGCTGCTGCTCATTGGCGGGTTGGGCTCGGCCGCCTTCCACCCGTCGGGGACCAGCATCGCCCGCAACCTCAACACCAGACGCAAGGGCGTGACCGTGGGACTGTTCAGCGCCGGCGGCACCGTGGGGCTGGCGCTGGGGCCGCTCATCATCGGCTACTTCGTGATGAACGACATCCTCACCTTTAGCCCCATCCTGATGATCCCGGGCGTCATCCTGGGGCTCATGATGTTCTTCCTCATCCCCCGGCAGGAGCGCGCGCCCGTCCACGCGCGGCCCAAGCTGTTCGACCTGGAACTCTTCATGGGCCCGGTCGGGGTGCTGTGCCTGGCGGGAATATTCCGCTCGATCGCCTGGGTGACCATGTCCAACGCCGCCGGGCTGTGGCTCGTGCAGGACCGCGGCGTGTCCACCGACAGCTCCGTCATCTTCTGGACGCTGACGACCTTTTCGTTCTTCGGAGGCCTGGGCGGGATCCTCGCAGGAATGCTGGAACGGCGCGTGAGCCGCGGAGTCCTCATCTCGGGCAGCATGCTGCTCGCCCTGGTTCCGCTCTTCCTGCTGTTCGTGCTGCCTGCCGGCAGCTTCCCCTACTACCTCGCAGTTGCCCTGTCCGGGGCCCTCATCAACGGCGGGTTGCCGCTCATGGTCGTGAGCGCCCAGGATCTGGCGCCGCACGCGATGGGCACCGCCTCCGGCATGCTGATGGGCCTGACCTGGGGAACGGCCGGCCTCATCTACATCGGGATCGGCGCGCTCCAGGAGGTCGTGGGCATCAGCGCCTCGATGGCCCTCTCGTTCACGACGCTGATTCCCGGCGCGCTGCTCGCCCAGTGGGTGCTGCGCCGCAACGCCCAGGCGCTAAGCGCAGCCGACTAGACGAATCCATGCGCGGGCACTCCCAGCGCGAGGCTGCATCCTGCCTCAGGCCTTGCCCACCGACCCGAACACTTCCATGCGCTCCCTCACGAGCTGGGTCATCTGCTCCCGCGCCGGACCCAGGATCTTGCGCGGGTCGAACTCGCCGGGCTTGTCGCGCAGCACCTCGCGCACGGCGGCCGTGAAGCCCAGGCGCAGGTCGGTGTCCGTGTTGATCTTCGCGATGCCCTGCGAGATCGCCTTGCGCACGTCCTCCTCGTGGATGCCCATGGCCCCGGCCAGTTCACCGCCTGCGGCGAGAATGCGGTCGACCACGGCGGCGGGCACGCCGCTGGCGCCGTGCATGACGAGCGGGTCGGGGATGCGCGCGGCGATCTCCCTGATCCTGTCATGGTCGATGTAGGGGCGCGCCTTGCCCTTGTTGGGGCCGTGCGAGGTGCCGATGGCGATCGCCAGGTAGTCGACATCCGTGGCGGCAACGAACCGTTCGGCCTCGTCGGGCTTGGTGAGGATCGCGTCCTCGGCCGCGACGACGACGTGCTCCTCGACGCCGCCCAGCCGGCCAATCTCTGCCTCCACCGTTACCCCCACCGCGTGCGCCGCCTCGACGACGCGTTTCGTCTCGCGGATGTTGGTCTCCTCATCCTCGTGCGACATGTCGATCATCACCGAGGTGAGGCCCAGACGAATCGCGCGCAGGCAGGACTCGTAGGAGGAGCCGTGGTCGAGGTGGACCGCCACCGGCACGGTCGCGTCGGCGCCCATGCTCAGGACCATGTTGGCCAGCGCCTTGCCGCCATACTTGAGTGCCCCCTCGGAGAGGGAGAGGATGACGGGGGAGCGCGTTTCCTCTGCGGCCGTCAGTACCGCCTGGGTGATTTCCATGTTGTTGGTGTTGAATGCGCCCACGCCGTAACCGCCCTCCCGGGCGGCGGCGAGGATCTCCAAGCCTGTCTTCAGTGCCATCCGGCCAGTATAGCTTCAGGCGTGCTGCAGAAATGCGTGCAGGACCGCGTGGGCACCTTGCAGGGCCTCGCCTATGCGCCACTGGCCCTTGTCGCG
>CALKAI010000106.1 GCA_937983275.1 uncultured Trueperaceae bacterium
GCGGATCCGGCAGAGCCTCCCCCCACGCCAACGACACCCCCTCCGACGACCCGCCGATGTTGCTGAGCCTCCCCGGCTCGGAGAGCCCACTCCCGATCCAATGACCGAACGCGTCGACAGTGCCGGCGATCACGAGGACGTCAGACCCAAACCCGAGCTCCGCCGCGACACCGGGAGCCACCGTGCCGACGACCTCCCCAAGGTTCACAGTGCGCTCAGGAAACTTCGCGGGATCCAGGCCGGCAGCCTCGAGCCGCTCCGGCGTCCAAGGCGGCACATCCTGCAGGAAGTTGACGGTGACAGCCTCGCCGGTGAGGCGCAGCGACAGGAAGTCGTACGGCTGCAGGAACCAGCGCGTCCGCGCGTAGACCTCGGGCTCCTCGCCACGAATCCACATGACGCGCGGCAGCACCTCGAACTCGGGATTGACGATCGTGCGCAGCTTCTCGCTCAACCACTGCGCCTGCGGCCCCGACCGCCTGTCGGCCCAGGTGATCGCCGGCCGCAACGGCACCCCCGCCTCATCAACCGGCACCACTGTTGGCCCCTGCCCCACAATCGACAAGGCAGAGACCCTCGCCAACTCCACACCCTCCCCCAACCGACCCAGCGCACTCGTGAGGGCACGCCACCAGGCGTTCGCATCCTGCTGCGCCCAATCCGGATGTGGCCGGTCGAGCTCGTAACTGGCGTGGGTGAGGCCATGGCACTTCCCTTGCGCGTCGAACGCGCCTACTTTCAGGCGCGTGGTGCCCAAGTCGATGCCGAGATAAAGGTCAGCCACGAAACTCAAAGCCCGCCGGGTGGTGAGGATGCATCAGAGCTGCCACGGGAGGATGATATCGCGGCGTCCCCTCTCCCAAGCTAGAGTTCATCGAGTTCTACAGCGATCCTTCCTGCTGAGGTTTCCGTTCGAGCTGGCTGAACTGCTTCCACCCGCCTACTTCATCTGTCGCGCAGCTGCGAGAGCCGCCTATTTGTGAGAAATGTGCCAAGCCGGTGCGACCCCACAAATTGCATGTATTAGCATTGGTCTTGAAGGAGCTGGGCGAATGGATGGCCATATTGTTTCGGATCCTGAGGTTATGTTGGGCAAGCCTGTGGTCCGGGGCACCAGGATCACGGTAGAAAGCATTCTGGACCGACTCGCAGCGGGTGAGTCGGTGGATCAGGTGTTAGAGGCGCACCCACGACTAAGTCATGAGTCTGTTCAGGCTGCGCTAGCTTTTGCAGCCGCTGCACTCCGGTTCGATATCACTTATTCGTTGCCCGACGAGGCCGCTTGATTCTCCTCTGCGACGAAGGAGTAGATCGGCTCATCGTCGAACACCTGCGTGCCCAGGGGCACGAGGTAATCGCTGTTTCCGAAATGAAGCCGGGCATGACTGATGAAGAAGTGCTTGCGGAAGCTAATCGAAGGCAGGCGCTGTTGGTCACCTTGGATAAGGATTTCGGAGACCTTGTCTTCCGCCAGGAGCGACTCTCAACAGGCGTGTTGCTGTTGCGCCTGTACGGCCTTGAACCGGACGAAAAGCGGCTTGCTGTCGCAACCGCTATTCGCCTCCACGGAACAGAGCTTTGGGGGTCATTTTCGGTCGTTTCTCAGGGCAAGCTGAGGATACGGCAACGAGTCCAGCGACTGACCGAAGTGGCTAATGACACCACTGAAGACCCAGCCGACAGCCGGAACCAGTGAGGGGATGTCTCTAGGACTCAATAGTCAGGGTTAGGCACGCCCCGGAACTGCCTTACAGTGCGGCATCGAGGTCGGCAGTCATTCGGCTGGGTTGTCCGAAGACTCGGGTGTCACAAACTACTTCTCACGCTAAGCCCCGATGAGACCTGAAAACCAATCCCCTCCGCCGCAGCGCCAACGGCAGCGCTACCCCTTAGCCCCAATTGTGCCTATGTCAGGCACTCGGCATGTCTAGAAATTCCTCTTGCATTTTCCGCCTTCGCTACCTTATGTTTTAAGGTAGCCGGGAACTGATCGGTGAAAGGAGGAGGTATGGCCAAAACGAAGAAAGTCAACAAATCAGCCAAAGACGGAAGGTTTGTAACGGACAAAAAGGTCAAAAGCAGCCCGAATACAACCTATAAGCAGACCGTACCCGTAAAGCGAACAAAGAAGTAGGTTCCGAAGTTACCAACGACTGCTCACGGCTCTCGGCAATGGGCAGTCATTGTTTTCAGCTACCGCTCGTACTTTGCTCTCTGAGATAATCGCTGACTTTCACGCTGGGTATCCATTACCCAAATCAGCCACGGCGTGCCCCTTGGACGCCGATCAACTGAAAAAGCACAACACCAAAAGAAGCCACCGCCATCCCCACCCACATCACCCCATTGATGTACTCCCCCAGCAACACGCCGGCAAAAAGCGCAGTGAGCAGCGGCGTGAGCGCGTTCATCACGAACACCCGGGCGGCGGGCAGGAGCCGCATGGCGTTGAACATGCAGTAGACCGCGATCATCCCCGCGAAAACACCGCTGGCAAGCAAGGCAGAGAAATCACCCACCGTAATCTCCCCATACACCCCCAGGTTCCCCGAGAAGAGCAGGAACGCGAACGCGGCGATAACGGAGACCCCGAACTGCACGGTGATCCCCGTCGACTGATCCACACCCAGCGACTGGCCGTAACGCCAGATGACACCGCTGAAGCCCCAGCCGACAGCCGGCACGAGCGCGAGCAGGGCGCCGAGGAGCCACTGGTCGGAGACGGGCACGCCGCGGCTCTGCCCCACGGCCAGCAGCACTAGCCCACCGAGGGCGACGAACATCGCCAGGATCCCCCTGGGCGAAAGCCGCTCCCCGAGCATGACCACACCGATCAGCGAGCCCCAGATGAGCTGCGTCTGCAGGACCGGAATGGCGACGTTCACCCCACCCAGCTGCAGCGAAAAGTAGAAGGCGAAGGTGCCGAGCACCGAGGCGAGACCGGCGGCGACAAAGTAGAGGAGTGCTCTGCCCGCGAAGCGTGGACTCCGGGGATCGAGCTGCGGCCAGTGCCGCCCCCGCACGAGCAGGAACAGACCCATCAGCAGCGAGGGCACGTCCCGCAACAGCGGCGCGGCGAGCGGGTTGCCGGTGATGACGCCTGCTCTGCCCGTCAGGTTTGAAGCGGTATAGCCGAGAACTGCACCGACCGCCCACAGCTCACCTGGCGCGCCCTTGCGCTGCGACTGACCGGGGCCGGCAGCTTCGCGACCGCGAGAGTCCTTGCCGACGCCAGTCGCCTCACCAGGCGGAGGAACCTCCATCACAGCCGATCCACACCCTTCACCACGAGTTCCACGAGCCCGATGATAACGGGCCCAGGACCACGTAAGACGCCTACCCGCGGCACCCGACGACCGGGTCCATAATGGAGGCATGGCCCGGGGGAAGGTCGACGAACGCAAGAGGGGCATGCCGCTCATCACCGCGTTGTGGAGCGCCGTACGCGGCTACTGCCCGAACTGCATGCTGGGCCGCCTCTTCAAGGGCTTCATTCGCCCCACCCTCGGCTGCGACGTGTGCGGCATGGTCTACGAGCGCGACACGAGCACCTGGACGGGCATCGCGTTCTTCCTCTACTTCGCCCTCTGCTTCCTCGTGGCCATCGAAGGCCTCATACTCGCCCTGACGTTCGGGCTCTTCGACGGTTTCGCCGCCGTAATGATCGCGGCTGCGCTGCTGCAAGTCGGCTTTGCGTGGCGACCTATCCGCGGAGTCTGGGTCTGGTGGCTGTGGAGGGTGGGCTTTCTCAGCTGAACCTAGCTGCAACCCGGCTCGAGGACGCGTCATCGCTAATGAACGTGGAGTTCACGTACGTTTAGTGAGCACTGTCCTGCTTTGCCACAGCCTGTGCAACCACGCCCGGGCAGGCCGTTCGATCACTTTCAGGCTAACTATGGATGCGCCTATAGCGAACGTGGCGATCGTCATGAACACGACCGGATGATCCCAGAACCGCGCCAAGCCCAACATTTCCAGCGCCTTGTAGGCATACTGCCAGATCGGCACGTGCAACAGGTACAGGGCGTAACTCGCGTCGCCCAGCAACCGCATGACTGGTGAGCCCAACCAGCCAGTAAACGGCGTCCCCTCTGCTGCCGCCAGCAAGATCACCACGGCCAATAGCGGATCCACCAGCCCGCTGTGCAGAAACACGTACGGTAAGGAGGCAGAGGACAGCACAACCACCAGGACGCCCGCTACTCCGAGCATCGCGACACCTCGAGCTGCGCGCGGCATCTCAATGGGCACCCGCCGCTCAATAAACAGGCGAGCCAAAACAATTCCCAGGAGGAACTCAGGAAGGCGTAGCACCGGGTTGAACTTGATGGCGTTCAACCAGGGCGTATTGGAGGTTGCATTAGCGGCTACGCCAAGCCCGTCCGGCGCAAACAGTACGTAAGCAACGCTTGGGATCATTGCTGACGCCCAGAGGAGCGCAGTGCTCACCACGAGACCTCGTGTGGGGAGGCGGAGCATCCAGGGCAGAGCCAACGGGAACACCGCGTAGAAGAATGCCTCGACGGACAGGGACCACCCGGGTGGATTCCAGCTCAATGCCGCATTTGGCAGCCATGCCTGCAGGAGCATGGGGGCCAGGAAGCCCCCGTCTCGCAGGCCGCTGAAGCTGTAGGGAAGGGCTACCAGCAGGCCTATCAGGTAGAGCGGGTAGATTCGGGCGAACCTTGCCCACCAGAAGGAGGCCCTGGAAACGCGCATCTCTCCGCCTGGCGTCTGGTAGCTGTAGGTGAGCACGAAACCGGAGAGAATGAAGAAGAAGTTGACGCCGATGTACCCAGCGCCAACCAGGCCAAGGGCCCAATCGGGAGCACCAACTGCATTAAGTGCCGGTTGCCCCTCGTGGTACAGCAACACCATCATGGCGGCCA
>CALKAI010000107.1 GCA_937983275.1 uncultured Trueperaceae bacterium
TGCGCGGTATCGTTCAAGGGCGGTTAGCTCAGCGGGAGAGCACTCGCTTCACACGCGAGGGGTCACTGGTTCAATCCCAGTACCGCCCACCACCAAAAACATTGTCTAGTTGCTAGAAGTGGCGTCGGCGAAACTATTTGTCGACGCCGCATTCTTATATTTGACGACCAACTTGACGACGAAAAAATGGAGTCATCGCTCGGGCGCTCGGCACAGGCGAGCAGGAGTCGCTCCAGCCTGGAATGACGAGGAGTCAGAAGCCAATCTTGAGGCAACAACACTCGTTCACTGCATGCGGTTCATAAAAACAGCTAGATGGCGATGCACCTGCACGCAACTAAAACTAGTTGCACATCGTACACCCAACTGCTGCCATGATCAGTCTCCACCAGCCACACCCGGGGAACGAACTCAAGGGGTATCAAGTGGAACTCGTGATCGAGGTCCTGACTGAGGAGGGACTCATATGAAGAACATGCTGGAGTACAAGGGCTATCTTGGTTCGCTCCAATTCAGTGCCGACGACCGGGTGTTCTACGGCAAGATCGAACACATCCGCAGTTTGGTCACCTTCGAGGGGACCGACGTGGAATCGCTCGAAGAAGCCTTCAGGGAGGCCGTGGACGACTACCTCGCTACCTGTCGGGAGCTTGGGCGGGAGCCCGAGAAGCCCTTTAAGGGCACGTTCAATGTGCGTACGGGAGAGGAGAGGCACAGACGCGCTTCGGTCTATGCCGCAACTCACGATAAATCGCTGAATCAGGTCGTGAACGAAGCTCTGGACACCTACCTGAGCCTCAAGGAACAGGAACAGGGCGGCCCTGCCCGGTAGTCAGAAACCATCTATTCAGGCCACCAACGGAAAGTTCTGCCAAAGCACAAACACACCAACAACAAGCAAAAACGCCGCAAACATACGCTGCAGCGCCATCTGCGAGATACGCCCACCAACGAGCTTGCCCAACAGGCTCCCCACAGCACCAAGACAAATGAACAGCGCGATGACCCCCCAATCGAGGTGCAGGTCGATGGCGCCCAGCACCTGCAGGTACTCCATGAACCCCACGAACGACTTCAGGGCGATAATCAGCAGGCTCGTGCCCACCGCAATAGGCATCGACAGCCCGCCCAGAAGCGCCAGCGCGGGGACGATCAGGAAGCCGCCGCCCACGCCGACGAGGCCGGTGACGATGCCGACGACGAGTCCCTCTGCCCCGATCTTCCACCAGGCGTGGCTGCCGGTGCCGGCCCTCGCCATCGCACCGTTGCCGCGGAACATGAAGAAGGCCGCGAGGATCATGATGAGCGCGAACAGGAGCATCTGCAGCGAGCCGCTTACGAACTGGGCGAGGTACGCCCCGGCGAACGAGCCGATCATGCCCGGGACGCCGAAAAGCAGCACGCTGCGCCAGTCGACCTGGTTCTTCAAGGCATAGGGCAGCGCTCCGAAGAGGCTTATTCCGCCGACTATTGCGAGGGATCCGGCGATGGCGACCTTGTCGGGCTGGCCCAGCAGATAGACGAGGATCGGCACGGTGAGGATGGAACCCCCTGAGCCGAGAAGGCCCAGGGTAATTCCGATCGATAGCGCTCCAAACCAGGCGGTTACCACCTCAGGTGCCCACCCGCTCCCGCTGCGCCTGCACCCACGCCTGGTAGCTGCCCTCGAGTTCGAACACGTTCTCGAAGCCTGCCGCCCGCAGCGCGCTGGCGACCACGGAGCTGCGCGCGCCGCTCAGGCAGTGCGTGACAATGGGCCTGTCTTGGGGCAGAGAATCCAGATTCCACAGAACCCTCCCCCCATGGAGTTGCTGGGCGCCGGGGATGTGGCCGGCGTCGTACTCTGCCTGGCTGCGGACGTCCAGCACGAAGGCGTCCTCCGTACCCTCCAGATCGCGGGGCGTTAGTCGCGCGACCGGTTCGGTGGGCAGGTCACCAAGGTCCGTGATGAAACCGGTTACCCGGTCGATGCCGACGAATGCTAGTCGCCTGCGCAGGTCCTGGGCCTGTTGCTGCGACGCGGCAACGAGCACGATTTCGTTGTCACTGCTTTCCGGATCGAGCGCCCACGCCGCCCAGCCAGCGAAGCTCCTGCCCGCGGGCACGTGCAGGGAGCGGGGAACGGCGCCCTGCACATACTGCGCCCTGGGACGCGTGTCGAGCAGGACGGCGCCGGCGGCGAGCTTCGCCTGCACGTCGTCGCCCGAAAGCGAGGCCAGCGGTTCGCGCTCGCCCAGCAGCGCGGGACCCTGCCGGTTTTGCCTCTTCATGCGGCCAAAGTAGAGGGGCGCGTCGGGCTGGCCGTCGAGCAGGGCGGTCACGAAGCCCTCCTCGTCGCCGTCCAGCACGTACGGCGCCCACCAGGAGGTTGCCCGCTCGTAGCCGACGGTCGTCGACTCCAGGGCGCCCAGGGCCTTGCCGCAGGCGCTGCCGGAACCGTGCCCGGGAAAGACCTGCACATAATCGGGCAGAGCAAGAAAGCGCTCCTTGAGGCTGCGGAAGAGCTGCTGCGCCATGGGGAACCGCGTGTCCTCCCCGCCGGCCGCCTCATCGAGCAGGTCGGGCCTGCCCAGGTCGCCTACGAAAACGAAATCGCCGGTGAAGAGGTAGCCGGGCAGTTCGGTAGCGGCCGAGTCCGTCACGAGGAAGGAGAGGTGCTCCGGTGTGTGGCCGGGCGTGTGCACCGCGCGAAGGATGATATTGCCGACGCGGATCTCGTCACCATCGCGGAGCCCCTCGTGCTCGAATCCGTACTGCCAGTCCGGGCCGCCCTCATCGGAGAGATGGAGCGCCGCGCCGGTGGCGTGCGCGAGCTCGCGTGCACCTGAAAGGTAGTCGGCGTGGATGTGGGTATCGGTTACCGCGACGATCTCCATGCCGTTGAGTTGGGCCTCGTCGATGTACACGCCGGGCTCGCGGCGGGGGTCGATGACTATCGCTTCGCCGGTTGCCTGACAACCGACGAGGTAGCTCGCCTGGGCCAGGTCGTCGTCGTAGATGCGCCTGATCAGCATTGATTCCTCCGGCGCCTGGCTGTGGGTACTGTACGCTTCTCGTTCATGATTCGGTTATAAGGCAAGGAACTGCGCCGGATGGTCGCGAGCCAACGATGTTTATAACCAGGCTTTATAACGAAACACCACGAAGCCGACCTGGCCGAGCAACACTAGGCTCGGCCATCATGAATCCAAATAGTTTGCGACTGTATTAACCTTCCCTTAAACGACTTGCTGGTTAACATGCCGCTCATGGATATTCTTGACGTACTGCGTCAACCATGGCCCTGGTATGTCGCGGGGCCCATCATTGGCCTTACCGTTCCCCTCCTCCTGCTGGTGGGCAACAAGCACTTCGGCGTCTCGTCCAACTTGCGCCACGCCTGCGCGATCCTGCCGACCCGCGTATCGTTCTTCCGCTACGACTGGAAGCGGCTGGGGGGCTGGAACCTCGCCTTCGCAGGCGGGATCGTCCTGGGTGGCCTCACAGGCGGAGTCCTCCTCGCCAACCCCGAACCCCTCCAGCTTTCCGCAGCAACCCAAAGCGACCTCGCGGCCCTGGGCATCAATTTCGACGGCAACCTTGTGCCGGCGCAGCTGTTCGGCGCGGAGTTCCTGACGCAACCTATACGGCTCCTCTTCCTGCTGCTCGCCGGCGCACTCGTCGGCTTCGGCGCGCGCTGGGCGGGAGGCTGCACCTCCGGTCACGCGATCACCGGTCTCGCCAACCTGCAATTGCCCTCGCTGATCGCGGTGGTGGGCTTCTTCATTGGCGGGCTCACGGTTACGCACCTGCTCCTGCCATTCCTGCTGAAAGCGCTTCTCTAGGAGATGGACATGAACAGTAGCAGTCAGATCACCTCAGCCGAAGGCGGCACCAACCGCGCGACAAACCCTTCCGCACGGCGACTCCGCACGCGCGTCGGACTGGCTCCCTACCTGGTCGCGGGCATCTTCTTCGGCTTCGTTGCGATCAAGGCAGAGATAATCTCCTGGTACCGAATCCAGGAGATGTTCCG
>CALKAI010000108.1 GCA_937983275.1 uncultured Trueperaceae bacterium
CCCGAAGGCCTGCAGGCCGCACGAAGCTGGATCGAAGAGCGTCAAGCGCTCTGGGAAAGGCGCCTCGATCGACTGGGAGAACTCCTGGAAGAAGAGGAAGGGAGAAGGTCATGACGGAACCGCAAGTCGACCACGACAGCTTCACCATCACCCGCGAGTACCCGGTACCGCCGGAGCGGGTGTTCGAAGCGTTCTCGGACCCCGTGCGGAAACGCCGCTGGTTCGCCGAGGGGGAGGGGTTCCAGGTAGACAGCTATCACCTGGACTTCCGCGTCGGCGGGACGGAAACGAGCGCGTTCAGAGTCTCGACGCCCGAGTTCAGCAGCGAAGAGATACGCAACGACACCTACTTCTTCGACATCGTGCCCAACCAGCGGATCATCAGCGGGTATTCGATGTCGAATGTGGGGGTGCCGTTCTCTGCCTCATTGCAGACGATCACCCTGCGCGCGGCGGGGCAGGGGACAGTGCTGACCCTCGTCGAGCAGGTCACCTTCCTGGATGGGGCCGACGGCCTGGAGATGCGCAGGAAGGGCACCGAAGAGCTCCTCGACAGCCTGGAACGAGAGTTGCAGGCAGTCAGCGCCTGAACGACCAGGTAAACCAAAAAGAGCGGCCGCGCCACCCGGAGGGCGCGGCCGCTCGTCAATTCCGAAGCTTCTACAGGAGGTCCTGAAGGTCGGGGTGATTCAGCAGCTCGGGTGAGAGCGGCTCGGCGTCCGGCCGGCGCTTGCGCAGGCCGTCCCGCAGCTCCTGCCACTCCTTGTGGCGCACGAGGACGCGCACGGGCACCTCGTCGAGGTCGAGGATCTTCGCGATGCTCAGGCGGTGGTGGCCGCCGACGTTGTTGTAGAGGAGCCGCCCGTCGCGGGCGATGCTCACCGTGATGTCGTCACCCGTCTCGCTGGGCCGGCAGCCGTACCTGCGCATGCTCTCGTACAGCTTCTCCGTGACGCGGGCCGCCTGGCGCAACTCCTCCTCGTTCGACGACCAGTGCCAGCGGCGCTCACCCTGTTCGATGTCACCCAGGAAGCGCTGGTAGACGTCTATCTCCTCCCACTCCATGCCCTCGCAATAGTGGGCGTGCAGCAGCCGGTAGATGTCGTTGTTGTCGAAGGAGGGCAGGTTCTGGTCCCAGTCGCCGTCCAGCACCTTGCCGCTGTTCAGGCGCACAAACTTGCGGGCGGTAACACCGCCCGCCTCGTCATAACCGGCCAGGTGCGGATGCTCCCAGCCGGCGATCGTGCGGTAGTGCGCGATGGAGTGCGGGTCGACCAGGAGCACCTTCTCCTTGTCGGCGTCGCTCCACCCCCTGGGGTTCCAGGCCTTGGAAGTGCGGCTCGCTGCCTCCCGCAAAACCTTTTTCGTCAAGCTTCTGACACGAGGCGTCAACACAGAAATCCCCCGCAAACAAAGTCCGTAATCGCCAACCGAGGTTAGCCTCCGGCGAGTCTAGTCCCCATGAAATCCTGTGCGGTATTCGCGGACACGTTAGACGGGCTGTCCCGGCGCAAGGAGAGGATCCTCGTCGAGCGAGGAGCTCAGCTTCGCAAGGCGTCGGAACTCCGGGTTGCCCTCCAGCAGCTCCTCGTAGGTGCCCTGCGCCGCCAGGCGGCCCTTGCGCAACAGGTAGATGGCATCGGCATCGCGGACCGTCGTGAGCCGGTGCGCGATCATGATGACCGTCTTCGTCTTGCCGATCTCGCTCACGGCCCGGAAGATG
>CALKAI010000109.1 GCA_937983275.1 uncultured Trueperaceae bacterium
CGGGCTGCGCTGCCCAGTAGGCCGCTGCATCGGCGATCTCCTGATCGGTCATCCCCTTGGCGATCGGTTGCATCACCGGGTCGATGCGAAGGTCGTTCTTGAAGACCCACAACTGCGTCTTCAGGAAGTTCTCCAACTGTCCGGCGATGTGCGGGGTGTTTTCATCGCCGCCGCATCCCTTCGGTAGCGAACAGCACGACCACGGCAATGACCGCACCCAGCAGGGTGTCGAACGCGCGCTCCTCAAGCACGCCAAGCGGACTGCCGCTCAGGTTCGCGGTACTGATGATGAGCGCCAGCGGAGTAATGAACAGCAACGCCAGACCGTAATTCCTGGCGATGACCAGTTCGACCACGAATTCGAGGGCCGAGACCAGCAGGACCAACAACCAGCCAGCCGGGCGCAGCAGGCTTATCAGCGCGAAGATGACGATGCCCAGCAGGGTTCCGATGATGCGTTGGATCGCCCGGGCGACGGTGGTCGGCACCCGGTGGCTCGCCTGCAGGATCGCAACGGCGGCAAGAATCACCCAGTAGCCGCGCGGTATGCCCAGGGGCAGGCTTATAACTCCGGCTATCACCACTGCACTGATCACCCGGATGGCCACCCAGCGGCTGGGTCCGCGCAGCTTCCAGCCCGGCAGGATCAGGCCCGTTCGCCTGGGTGGCGCTGCCCGCCCCTGCAGCCTCGCGAGCAGCTGCTTGCCTGCAATCACGAGGAGCGACGAGATTACCCCGGTCGCGACCAGGAGTACCACCAGGCCACCGTTCATGCCGGGACCGCCCATGCTCGCCGGGGCGCTCAGGTGGCCGCTCACGCCGGAAACCAGGATGAAGTGGATGGGCCCGGGCGGCCCGACCTCCCGGCCCAGGACGATGAGGCAGGCCAGCAGGGCGACCAGCGACACACCCGCGACCGATAGCCAGTTGCTGCCGGAGGTGAGTACGCCTATGAGGGACGCAAGGATCATCCCGGCGCCTACGAACGGGAGCAGCCTCAACCGCTCCGAGTGCTCCAGGTACGCGAAGAACAGGGCGGTGAAGGTGCCCAGGGAGGTGATGAGACCCAGCGACTGCTGGCCCGCCAGGGTGAATGCCGCGAGCGGCAGGCCGGTGGCGAGCGCGGCCTCCAGGCCTACCCGCCAGCGCCACGGGCCCTCGTTCAGTTCGAACAGTTGCTCCCTGAGACCAGCCGGTGACCGCGCACTCACCAGGCCAAGCTATCACCAGCTTGCACCGGCCCGGTCGTGCGCTGCCTCGCACCGGGAGGCAGCGGTTTTGTTCGTACAGGAATACCAACCCGGCGAGGTGGAAGCAGTAGACTCAGCGGCGCTACTCCGCCCGGGGTAACGCAATCTGCAATCGAGGCGAACAATGACAACGCAAGCAGCAACAGTTTCCAGTTCCAAGTACCGCATGGCACCAGGCGACCTGCGCATGATCATCGTGCTGCTGATCGCCGCCTTTGTTGTCATCCTGAACGAGACCATCATGAACGTCGCCCTGCCCAGCCTGATGGTGGAGCTGGGCGTCAGTGCATCGACCGTGCAGTGGCTGTCGACGGCCTTCCTGCTGACGATGGCGGTCGTCATCCCGATGACGGGATTCATCCTGCAGCGGTTCAGCCTGCGGGCCTCTTTTATTGCCGCTTTGTCGCTGTTCAGCCTGGGTACCCTCATCGCGGCGGTTTCGCCCGGCTTCCCGCTCCTGCTGCTGGGCCGCATTGTCCAGGCGAGCGGAACGGCGATAGCCATGCCGCTGCTCATGACGACGGTGCTGCGCGTAGTGCCGGCGCACGCGCGCGGCACGATGATGGGCACGGTCAGCATCGTCATCTCGGTCGCCCCGGCGCTGGGCCCCACCGTTTCGGGGATCATCCTCGAATCGCTCTCCTGGCGCTGGATGTTCCTGATCGTCCTGCCGATCGCGCTCACGGCACTCGCCGTGGGCATGCTGGTGCTGCGCAATGTGGGCGAGGTTCGCCGCAGCTCGCTCGACATCCTGTCGGTGGTCCTGGCCGCGATAGGCTTTGGCGGTTTCGTCTACGGCGTGAGCCTGGCCGGCGAGGCTCCGGGTGCGTGGAGCCAGCCGCGCGTGCTGCTGCCGGTGGCGATCGGCGGCGCGAGCCTGGTCGTGTTCGTGCTGCGCCAGTTCGCGCTGCAGAAGACCGACAATCCTCTGCTCGACCTGCGCGTCTTCCGCTTCCCGATGTTCGCACTGAGCGTGGGGCTGTTCATGATCGTGATGATGGGCCTGTTCGGCTCGATGATCCTGCTGCCCATCTACCTGCAGAACGTGCGCGGCTTCGGCTCTCTCGATACGGGCCTGTTCCTGCTTCCAGGCGGAGTCCTCATGGGCGCCGTCGCCCCCTTCGTGGGCCGCATCTACGACCGGCGCGGGCCGGTGCCGCTCACGACCATCGGCGCGTCGCTGCTGACGCTCATGCTGTGGCGCTTCAGTACCATCAGCGCCGAGACTCCGGTGCCGCTCCTGCTCGCAATGCACCTCACCCTGACCCTGGGCATGGCGCTCCTCTCCACGCCGCTCATGACCACCGCGATGAACCCGCTGCCGCGCCGCCTCTACTCGCACGGCAGTGCCACCATGAGCACGCTGCAGCAGGTTGCGGGGGCGATGGGTGTCGCCCTGCTGGTGACCGTGATGAGCAGCCGCGCCGCCTCACTGGGTGCGAGCGTCGGTCCCGAGCTCGCCCAGGCGGCCGGCCTGCGCACCGCCTTCGGCGTGGCGTCGCTCTTTGCCCTCACCGCCGTCATCCTCACGCTCTTCCTGCGCACCTCCGTGGCGAAGGAGGAGGAAGAGGCACCTGCGGTGGCTCAGGCAGAGACGGGCGAGCAGCGCCCCGTCCCCCTCTGACCGCCCATGGAAGCCGTGCGCTTCGTCAACCTGGGCGTCCGCTTTCTGGCAGAGGTAGCCGGAATCGCCGCCATCGCCTACTGGGGCTTTAGCCTCGACTCGGCGCTGCCTGTGCGGCTGCTGGCGGGAGTAGGCTTACCGTTGCTGGTGATCCTCGTATGGGGCCTGTTCGTGGCGCCGAAATCAGCGGTCCCGGTAGCCGAGCCCGTCAAGGCAGTCCTGGCGGTGATCGTCATGGGCCTGGCGGCGCTGGCGCTGGCGGGGGCAGGGCAGCCGGGCCTTGCCGCCGCTTATTTCGTGGTGGTTTGTGTCAACGCGGTCCTGCTGCAGATTCTGGGCCGGGGCGAGGCCTGGAGTGCCTAAACACTTGAGCGCTGTACCCGATTCCGGTCAATGAACTCCAACAGGATGTCGTTGGTCAGCTCCGGCGCGTCCTGGTTGGCGTTGTGGCCGGCGTCCGGCAGCACGTAGTACTGGGCTTCCGGCTGACGTTGTGCCCACGCCGGCATGTCCCGCGCTATTGAGCCGGTCCGATCCTGGTCGCCGTGGAGCAGCAGCAGCGGCACTTCGAACCTGAAGTCGGGCTCGCCCTCCTCGCTTACGGCAAACGTAACGGCCTTCCAGATGGCAAGGAAGTCTTTCCGGTCGACCTGCCGGCAGGCGGCCAGGGCGTACTCCTGCGCCTG
>CALKAI010000110.1 GCA_937983275.1 uncultured Trueperaceae bacterium
GGAACGCCGAAGGCGATGTTCTGGGCGATGCTGTCATCGGCCAGGTAGATCTCCTGCGGCACGTAACCCACGTTGGCCTGCCAGTGGCGCAGGTTTTCCTCCCCGACCTTCACCCCGTCGATGTAGAGGCCGCCAGACTGGGGCGACAGCAGGCCCAGGATGATGTCCACCGTAGTGGTCTTGCCCGATCCCGTCGAACCCACCAGGGCGACGGTCGTGTTGGCCGCCACCTCGAGGTTGAGGCCCTCCAGTACCGGCGCGGAATCCGGGTAGGCGAAGGTGACGTCGCGCAGCTCGATCGACTTCATAAGCGGCAGCGGCTCGATGGTGTCCCGGTCGGGCGGCAGCCGGAAGTTCGCCTGAGCGATGTCCTGATAGATCAGGTCGACGGCCGGCGCGCTGAAGCGCAGGTCCGTAAGCGACGTGAAGAGCGTATTCAGGGCCGGCATGAGCCGGTAGCTGGCAAAGGCGTAGAGGCCCAGCAGGGTAAGCACGTTCGCCAGGCCCTGACCCGTGCCCAGCAGGTAGAGGACGATCAGGATCATGCCGCCAAAGGCGATCGTCTCCAGACCGTAACGAGGCAGAGTACTGATCACCTGATGCGACGCCATATACCGCGAGTAGCGCTTCGACGGCGTGTTGTAGAGCTGCAGGAAGGCGCGCTCCTTGCCCAGCAGCTTGATCTCCTTCGCCCCGGCCAGCGCCTCGTTGGCGGTCTTGAACCGCTCGCGGTCGTTGTAGGAGCGCTTCTCGCCCAGCCGCGCCAGGCGGGTGCGGACGAGCATGAAGATGACCACGTAGGCGCCACCCAGCGTGCCGAACGCGATGAGCGCCAGCAGCGGATTCACAGCCACCAGCAGGCCCAGGATGAACAGCACCACCACCAGGTTGGCGATCAGCTTCATGCCGGCGACCAGGAAGCCCTTCACGACCTGCTTCACCTCCGAGAGGAGGTTCTTGCCCAGCCGCGCCGTGTTGTTGTTCAGGAAGAAAACGTACGGCTTGTGCAGGTAGCGCTCCAGGATGCGCTTCGACAGCTCGTGGTTCAGCGACCAGGAGAAACGCATGAGCGTCCAGTCGGTAGCGGCGCTCACCAGGTTGCTGAGCAGCAGCAGGAGGAGCGCACCCACTCCCGCGAAGATCAGGAACGACTGGTAACTCTGGAAGCCCAGCATGTCGTACGCCATCGCCAGATAACGGTTCTGCTCGATCGCCGTGGGATCGGCGACCAGCGCCAGGAACGGCGCCACCGAGGCCACACCGACCACCTGCATCACAGCCATGATCGTGATCATGGGGATGAGCAGCAGCACCCGCTTCTTCTCGGACCGGCTCAGCAGCTCCCGGACCTTGCGGACGGATTCGAGGATGGAACCGCCGTCCTGGGCCTTATAGGCCGGGACGCGCTGCGCACCACGTTCAGCTATCGCCATCCGAACCCCCGGAATGGCGCACAATATGACAAGTTCTTTTCAACCCTGTTGAGGTTTTCATCGATTCCCCCCGCGCCCCGACTATACGGCCCGGCCCGCCTCACCCCGTGTGACCACTGGACGTTGTGACTGCGGCTGGGGACGCTCCCCGGCGCCCTGATAGCCTTGTCGCTGGAGGCAGCGTGAGCATCATCAACCGCATAAGCAGCAAGGCGCTGGTCACGCTGGGTGCGCAGCTCGAGCGCGTACGTGACGGCGTAGCGGCAGTAACGCTGCCGGAGTTCGCCACAGCCGCGCCCGGACTGGTCATCCAACTGCCCCGCCAGGTCGTCAACCCACAACACATGAGCATTGGCCGGGACGTGAAGATTGGCCCGAACAGCGTGCTCAAGGCGACCGTCCGCTACCCGGGCGGCTGGCTAAGCCACCCGGAGGGCGACCACGTCGCGCAGGAGTTCGAGCCGCAACTGGTCCTGGGCGACCGGGTGACCGCCACCTGGGGCCTGCAGGTCGTCGCCTTCTCGCGAATCGTCATCGAAGACGACGTGCTGATGGCCGGCAACGTCTACATAAGCGACGGCCAGCACGCGACCACCAGGGGAGACCGGCCCTACAAGTACCAGGGCATCGACAAGGTCGCCCCCATCAGGATCGGCAGGGGCAGCTGGCTCGCCCAGAACGTCGTGATCCTCCCCGGGGTGACCGTGGGGGAGAACTGCGTCATCGCGGCGGGCAGCGTCGTGGGCAGCGACGTGCCGCCCAACAGCCTCGCCGCGGGCGCGCCCGCGCGGGTCGTCAGGGAGTGGGACGCCCAGGCGGGCGCCTGGACGAAGCCGCGCGACATGGCCAGGACATGAATCTTCCGCGGGCGCGGGGCAACCCGCACCGCTACGGGCACGAGGAGTGAAGGGGGAACAGTGAGCGAACAACCGCTCGTCACGATCGGCTTATCGACATACAACCGGGCCAACGGCTACCTGCGCGAGGCCCTGGAGAGCGCCCTGGCGCAAACCTACCCGAACCTGGAGATCGTCGTCTCGGACAACTGCTCGAGCGACAACACCCCCCAGGTCGTGAGGTCTCTGGCCGACGACCGGGTGCGCTTCTACAGGCAGCAGGAGAACATAGGGCCCAACAACAACTTCAACTTCGTCCTGCAGCAGGCGCGCGGCGAGTACTTCCTCCTCCTCCACGACGACGACAAGATCGATCCCGACTTCGTGGCGAGCTGCATGGAGGCCGCGGCGGGCCGGGACGTCGCGCTCATCCGCAGCGGCACCCGCGTGATCGATGCGGACGGCAACGTGCTCGCCAGCGACCCCAACCATTGCGGTGGCATGCCTGCCGCCGACCTGTTCTTCACCTGGTTCGGGCGGGGTACGGCCTTCTACCTGGCCAGCACCCTCTACCGGACGGAGCTGCTGCGCAAGCATGGCGGCTTTAACTCGCCCAAGAACCTCTTCCAGGACGTGGTGGCGCTCGCCGAGCTCGCCTGCCGCTACGAGCGGGTCGACGTGGTCGATGTCAAGGCCAGCTTCAGGCGGCACGACGACAACAAGGGCTCCAGCGACAGCGCCCTCGACTGGGCGACCGACTCGCTCTTCCTGCTCTCGCGGCTGGAGGCGCTCCTGCCCGAGCATGCCGAGGAGCTGCGCCGGCGCGGCCTGCCCTACCTGTGCCGCAAGTGTTACCGGAATGCCTCGGCCATCAGCGAACCCGTGGAGCGCTGGAAGACCTACCTGCAGCTTTTCGAGAAGTTCGAGAAGAGCTACTCGCCGGTACAGTTCGTCCTGCAGCGCAGCCTGAACCGCGCCAAGGACACCGCCCGTACCGCCCTGAAGCCTGCCGCCCGGGCGAAGCAGAAGCAGCCGGCCTAGGGCGTAAGGCGCGGTCCATCGCGCTAGGCGGCCGCCCGCCTTATACCCGCGCTTACTGCCCGCCTACTGCGCCCTGGCGTAGTCGAAGGCGGGCTCCTCGTCGCTGGTGCCGCCCAGGCTCAGGTAGAGGACCGGCGACTGGTGGGCGAGCAGGGCGAGCAGGAACCACAGGTACTTCGCGTTATAGGCGTTGCTGGGCATGAGGCCCACCACCAGCGCCGCCAGCGCGACCAGCAGGTAGGCGCGCCTGGAGCTGTCCATGCGCAGGATCGTCACCAGGGTGATGACAAACAGCCCCACAAACAGCAGGAGCCCGACCAGGCCGTTACCCACCGCTGCCTCGAGGAAGGTGTTGTGGGGCGCCTGGGGCCGGCCCAGCTGGGCTGCCGCGGCCTCCGGGAACGCGCCCGTGCCGATACCGGTGATCGGCTTGTCGAGGAAGAAGTGCACGGCGACGCCCCAGATGGTGGTGCGGCCGGTCAGGTCTCCGCCTGCCAGCTCGTCGCCGGTGTCGGCGAGCCGCTCGATGCTGAGGGCCAGAGACGGGAAGGCCGAGGGCAGGTAGGCCACCGTGAGCCACGCGCCAACCGCCAGCACCAGGTAGAGCAGCACCCGCCGCAGCACGCTTAGCCGGTTGAGGGTAAGCGGGATCACCAGCAGCGCGACCAGCAGCGTGATGAAGCCGCCGCGCGAGGCCGAGATAACCACCGCAAACACCGCAATCAACGGATAGCAGTAGTTCACGAAGGTCAGCAGCCGCGAGCGCCACTGGGTCGCCAGGTACCAGGCGATCGGCACGGCCACCGCCGCGATGATCGCGTACCCGTTGGCGTTGAATGGGCCCACGTCGCGGAACTCGCCGCTGCTGAAGAACGAGGTTGCACCGATTGCGATGGCCAGGATCACGCCGAACACGAACGACTGCAGCAGGAACCGGGTGACGAACGCGTCGCGGCTGTAGAGCCATACCATCGCCACGAACGCTGCCAGCTGGAGGAAGGTAATCCCCTGGCTCATGGTCGTGGAGGGGAAGAGGCTCCAGAAGTAGCTGGCGACCACCCAAAGGGCAAGTACGGCACAGACCACCAGAAACAGCGAAGGCTCGCGCAGCCTTACTCTGCCCCCTTCGATGAGGGCGATCAGGCCCAGCGGGACCACCAGCACGCCCAGCAGGCGCGTGACGCTGCCAATGCCCGGCAGGGTCACGGCGTTCTCGGAGGGGATGCTGATGGCGAACAGGGCCAGGAGGCCAATGACGACCCACTCGAGTGCGCTGCGGCGTGTGACAGGTGTGTGCATGTGCTTGCCCCCAGGACCACTAAACACTGCCGCCCCTCGTGTGACCGGCAAAGCCGTCACAGGCCGGGCGTGTGGGAACCGTACCGGCGCCCGCGGCCCGTGCGCCTACACTGGGCGGGCGGCCAGAGAGGCCGGCGGGGGCCCAACGGATGCGAATCGCCTTCTTCACCGACGTCTTTCCACGTCTGTCGAACACCTTCATCATCAACCAGGCCACCGGTCTCATCGACCTGGGGCACGAACTGGATATCTACGCGCCGGGCGTAGGCGATTTCGGGCGGGCCCACGAGGTGGTGGGCGAGTACGACCTCGCCGGCCGCATGCGCCACATCCCGATACCGGAAAGCAAGGGCCGGCGGCTGCTCACGGCCGCCCGGCACCTGGCAGGCCGCGGCAGCTGGAACCGGGGCACCCTGCTCGCCCTCAACCCGCTGCTGCAGGGTCGCGAGGCGCTCTCCCTGGGCCCGCTCTACGGCGCCCTGTCGCTCAACAACGCGCCCCGCTACGACGCCATCCACGTGCAGTTCGCGAAGCTGGGCCGGCTGGTGGTGCCCCTGGCGAGGGCGCGCGGGCTGGACGAACCGGTCCTGGTGGCCGTCCGTGGCGCCGACCTGACCAGGCACGTGAGCCGCAACCCGGCGCGCTACCGGGAGATGCTCGCGTCGACCGACATGTTCCTGCCGGTGAGCGAGTCCCTGAAGGCTCTGCTGCAGGACCTGGGGGTACCCGCCGAGCGCATACGGGTGCATCACTCCGGCATCCAGGTCCAGAAATTCGCTTTCACACCGCGTCAGCCCGCCCCGGACGGTACGGTGCAGCTGCTCTTCATAGGCCGGCTCACCGAGAAGAAGGGTGTGCGCTACCTCCTCGAGGCCCTGGCGAACCTGGACCAGCGGGTGCTCCTCACCATCCTGGGTGATGGCGAGGAGCGGTCAGGTCTGGAGGAGCTCGCCGGCCGGCTGGGGGTGGCAGGGCGGGTCACCTGGCGCGGCTCGGTCCCCCAGGAGGAGGTGCTGCGCGAGCTGGTTGCGGCGCACATCCTGGTCGCGCCCAGCGTTACCGCCGCCGATGGCGACCAGGAGGGCATCCCCAACGTCCTGAAGGAGGCGATGGCGACAGGCATGCCCGTCGTGTCCACCTGGCACAGCGGCGTGCCCGAGCTGGTCGAGGACGGCGTCAGCGGGCTCCTCGCCGCAGAGCGGGACAGTGTTGACCTCGCCCGCAAGCTGCAGGAGCTGATAGACCGGCCCGAACGCTGGGCCGCCATGGGCGCGGCCGGCCGCGAGGTGGTGTCGCAACGGTTCGACAGCGACAGGCTCAACCGCGAGCTCGCAAAGCTCTACGAGGAGCTCAGCTCACGGCGCCGGCGCTAGCTGCCGCCGTTCCTTCGGATACCGGTTTTCAGGGGTTGCTGCTCAGGCGCCCTCGCCCACGGGTTCCTCTGCCTGTGCATCTACCCTTATGCCCAGGTTCGCCTCGAGCCAGCCGGCGACGCCGCCCAGCTCCGGCTCGGGGATCCGCTCGTCGGCAACCTGCACCGTGTCCGGGTGTGCGGTGTCACCAACGGCGACGCCGTGTCCCGCCCAGGCGAGCATGGTCACGTCGTTCAGGCCGTCACCAAAGGCGATCGTGTCTTCGCGGGCGAAGCCCAGCTTGCGGCTTATCTTTTCGAGGGCCGTGCCCTTGTCGGCCCCCGGAGCCATCACCTCGAGGTAACCGTCGCCCCACAGGTAGGTGATGAGGTCCTCATTGCGCTCGCGAATCTCGTCCTGCAGGCGTTCGGTGCGCGGGTCGGCAGCGAACACGACCTTGTCGGCCGCCAGCGGGGTGGCCGGATCGTAGCGCAGCACGCGCCGGTTCTGGGTGTGCGCCCACGCCCACCTGATGTCCTCCGGGTCGCGCACGTAGAGCGTTTCGTCGACGATGCACGAGAAGTCGAGGTCAGCTATCGGCAGGTACGGCTCCAGCAGCTGCTGGACGGTCTCGGTCGCCAGGTTGCGGCGCCGCAGCACCTCGCCGCGCCGCCGGTAGATGACGCCGCCGTGATTGACGCTGAAGGGCCCCTCGACACCCAACTGGTCCACATACTCCTGGGTGGCACCGATGGGCCGGCCGGTGAGCACGGTGACCACGTGCCCCTGAGCCTGGGCGAGCTTCACGGCCCGCTCTATGACGGCGGGCAACTCGTAGTCGGCCGTCAGGACGGTCTTGTCAAGGTCAAAGGCCAGCAGGCGACGTGCATTCATATCTAGCAAGCCTACCTCGGCTTTCCGCTTGTCGCTGTTAGCCCGTGTCCGCGCCGGCCGCGCCGGGTGCCCGTGATATTCTCATCCTGCATACGTAGCGAAGTCGCCCCGACGACGCAACACCCCTGGGGGTGACGCGAGGAGGTTGCTGGATGTACCGAGGTCGCGAAGGCCAATGGGCCTTCATACTGCACAGGGTCTCTGGGATAGCCCTGGCGCTGTACCTGTTACTCCATGTAGTAGACATAAGCCTGGTGATGTTCGGTCCCGAGGGGCCTTTCAACGCCTTCCTGGCCTTCTATCACCAGTGGCCGTTCCGTGTGGGCCTGCTCATGGTCATCGCAGGCGTCGTCTACCACGCGTTCAACGGCCTGAGGATCATCCTCATGGATTTCACCGAGTGGGGAGTGAAGTACCAGGCGCCCATGTGGTACGCGGTCCTGGCACTCTCAGTGGGCTTCTGGCTGTTCGCGGCCGTCAAGATCGTGCCCGAGATAGTGGCTGATTTCTGATGGCGGTCAAACCGAAGACCTTCCAGCAGGCCAAGGTCACCTACAACACCAATGCCGAGCTCGCGTGGTGGGTCTTCATGCGGGTGTCCGGCCTCATCCTCGTGTTCCTCGTGTTCGGGCACGTCTGGTTCAACAACATCCAGATCAACGTGGCCATCGTCGATTACGACTATGTGGCGACCCGCTTCAGCCGCAGCTGGGTGAAGATCTACGACACCTTCCTGCTTGGCTTCGCGATGCTGCACGGCATGAACGGCCTGCGCTACCAGATCGAGGACTACGTCCAGCATCCCGGCAGGCGCTTCTGGTGGAAGGTCATCCTCTTCACCGTGGCCGCGGTCATTTTCGTGATGGGCGCCATGACGCTCTGGGCGTTCAGCTTCGAGGAGATGGGCGACGCCGTGCGCCAGCTCAACGCACAGTGAGCGGGACCGGCACGACAAGCAAAACAACTGGAATCACCGGGACCATCCGGGCCGCCCAGGCCCGGACCCGCTGCCGAGAGGTCTATGAGTGAAACGCGCACATAAATACGACGTCATAGTGGTAGGCGCCGGCGGTGCCGGCCTCATGGCCGCCCGCTACGCCAGCCAGAACCCCAACGTTTCCGTTGCGGTGATCACCAAGCTCTACCCGACCCGCTCCCACACAGGCGCCGCCCAGGGTGGCGTGGGCGCCGCACTGGGGAACGTGAGCGAGGACCACCCCGAGTGGCACGCCTTCGACACCGTCAAGGGCGGCGACTACCTCACCGACCAGGATGTGGCCGAGGTCTTCGCGCGCGAGGTCGTCGAGGCCGTCTACGAGCTGGAGCACATGGGCCTGCCCTTCTCGCGCACCCCTGACGGCCGCATCGCCCAGCGGAAGTTCGGTGGGCACACCCGCGAGTTCGGGAAATCGGCCGTGGAGCGGGCCTGCTATGCAGCCGACCGCACCGGCCACATGATCCTGCAGACCCTCTACCAGCAGTCGATCAAGAACAAGGTCACCTTCTTCAACGAGTTCCACGTGCTGGACCTGGTCATGGTCGACGGCGCGTGCCGCGGCGTCGTCGCCTACGAACTGGCGACGGGCGAGCTCCACACCTTCCACTCAAAGGCGGTGATCCTGGCGACGGGAGGCAGCGGCCGCATGTTCGGAGTGACCTCCAACGCGCACGCGCTCACCGGCGACCTCATGAGCATCGTCTGGCGGCACGGCCTGCCGATCGAGGACCCCGAGTTCTTCCAGTTCCACCCCACCGGCCTCTACCGCATCGGCGTGCTCCTCACCGAGGGGGCGCGCGGCGAGGGCGGCATCCTGCGCAACGCCAACGGGGAACGGTTCATGGAGCGGTACGCGCCCACGATCAAGGACCTGGCGCCCCGCGACATGGTGAGCCGCGCCATGTACCTGGAGATACGCGAGGGGCGCGGCGCCGGTCCCGACAAGGATTACATCCTCCTCGACCTGACCCACATCGACGGGGACATCATCGAGGAGCGGCTGCCCGACATCACCGAGTTCGCGCGCATCTACCTCGGTGTCGATCCCATCAAGGAGCCCGTGCCGGTACAGCCCACCGCGCACTACGCCATGGGTGGCGTACCCACCACGCTCGAGACGAACGTCATTTCGGATGGTCAGAACACCATCGTCCCCGGCCTCTACGCGGCAGGGGAGGTCGCCTGCGTGAGCCTGCACGGCGCCAACCGCCTGGGTACCAACTCGCTGGGTGACCTCATCGTGTTCGGCCGCCGCGCCGGCATGGAGGCGGCCCGCTACGCCCAGGAGGTGCAGTTCGACTACCTGCCCCCGGACAACCAGGAGCCCACCCGGGAGATGCTGGAGCGCACCCGCGGCGGGAGCGGCAAGGAGCGGGTCTCGCACATACGCAAGGACCTGCAGGCGACGATGATGGACAACGCCTCGGTCTTCCGCACCGAGGAGACCCTCACCACGCAGCTGCGGGTACTCGAGGAGCTCAAGGAGCGCTACAAGGACGTGCTGGTCGAGGACCAGGGGCAGCAGTACAACACCGAGCTGATGGAGGCCGTCGAGCTGGGCTTCCTGATCGACAACGCCGAGATGCTCGTGAACGCCGCCCTGAACCGCACCGAGTCGCGCGGCGCGCACTCCCGCGAGGATTACAAGGAGCGGGACGACGAGAACTGGCTCAAGCACACCATGATCTACCGCGAGGGCAACGGCGTCCGCATCGACTACAAGCCCGTGACCCTCGGCAAGTACGAACCGAAACCGCGCGTCTACTGACCGCGCCACGAGCCAAGTCCACAGCCGGAATGGCGAGGGGGTAGGAGTTCAGATGCAGGTAACAGTCAAGATCAAGCGATTCAACCCGGAAGTGGACAAGCGTCCGCACTGGGAGGAGTACAAGCTCGAAGCCAGGCCCACCGACCGGGTGCTGGACGTGCTGCACGAGATCAAGTGGGAGCAGGACGGCACCCTGGCGTTCAGGCGCTCGTGCGCCCACGGCATTTGCGGGTCCGACGCGATGATGATCAACGGCGTCAACCGGCTCGCCTGCAAGCTGCTGGTCAAGGACCTGGGCGACCACATCGTGATCGAGCCCATTCGCGGCCTGCCGGTCCTGAAGGACATGATCGTCGACATGGATCCCTTCTTCGAGTCGTACGAAGAGGTGCTCCCCTACTTCATCAACGATGACCCGCCGCCCGCTCAGGAGCGGCTGCAGAGCCCCGAGGACCGTGCGCTCTTCGACGCCACCACCAAGTGCATCCTGTGCGCGGCCTGCACGACCTCCTGCCCGATCTTCTGGACGAACGGCCGCTACATAGGCCCCGCCGCGATCGTCAATGCGCACCGCTTCATCTTCGACTCGCGCGACCAGGGGGCCGGCCAGCGCCTCGAGGTCATGAACCGCATGAACGGCGTGTGGCGCTGCCGCACCGCCTACAACTGCACCGAGGCCTGCCCGCGCGATATCCCCATCACCCAGGCGATCGAGCAGGTCAAGCGCGAGATCGCCCGGACTGCGGTCTGAGCACGGACGCCCTTTACCGTACAGAACAGCCTTAACCGGGATGGGCTGGGGTCCACGGGAACCCCAGCCCATCCCCGTGCTGCAGCTGCAGCCACTACCTACTCCCCGCTCGCTCCCTCCAGCGCCTCCAGCGAACCGGAGGTAACCCCGTACTGCAGGGCGGGCTCATCCTCGCCCACGTAGACGTTCACCGTGCGGCTGTGCACCGGGTTCATGGTGTCACCTATTACCGCGTCGAACTCGGTCAGGCCGTTCACCTCATCGGCTAGGCGAATATTGACGGTGGCGCCGCAGCCGTAGGCGGCCAGCATGTCGCGGCTCACGGCCACGTGCTCCCACGGCTCCAGTTCGAAGCCGCAGGCACCGGCCGCACCCGTGGCATAGGAGAAGCCCACCCGCTCGAGCTGGATGCGTCCGGCGGGCAGGGGCCCGGGGTCCTCGGTCGTAGGCTGGGTGTCCTCGGGCTCCTGCTCCTGTGCCTGCGGCTCGTCCCCGTCGCCCTGCGGCTGCGCCCCCTCGTCCTCTTGGCTAGGCGCGGCCGGCTGCTCGCCGCCGTTCTGCTGACCGTTCGTCGGAATGGGCAGGATCTCGATGCCGCTGTCGCCGGCAGGCTGGCCGGCCTGCTCCTGGGGCTGCTCCGCCCGGCTCTCTCCCCGGCGGGTGTCGCCCTGGTTGAGGGTGAGCAGCGTCCAGGTGATGCCGAACGCCACAACGATCAGCAGGACGATCAGGACGATGTCAACCAGTCGTGCCCTCACCTGTACCCCCTGGTCAACTCCTACTCGTCCCCACTCATCAGGACGGCCTCCACCTCGACCAGCACGTTGCGCGGCAGGCGGGCGACCTCGACCGCGCTGCGGGCTGGTGCGCGGTCGCCAAAGTAGCGTCCGTAGACCTCGTTGAACTCCGCAAAGTCGTCCATGTTGGCGAGGAAGCAGGTGCACTTCACGACACGGTCCATGCTGGAGCCCGCCGCCTTGACCAGCGCCTGCAGGTTCTCCATCACCTGCTGCGTCTGAACGGTGATGTCTCCTTCGACCAGCTGGCCGTCGGGTGTGAGCGGGATCTGGCCGGAGGTGAAGATGAAGTTGCCGACGCGAACTGCCTGGCTGTAGGGGCCAATCGCGGCGGGCGCCTTGTCCGTGCTGATGATGGTGCGCATCATGCGGTAACTGTAACCCGTCCGCATGCGGTCCCCGGCCTCTCGGCGCCCCTTGGCAGGCGATTGCTTACCTGCTCACGAAGGTGAAGATGATGATGAGCAGGACGAGATAGGCGCTGCCCAGCAGCCAGAACCGGTAGACGTACCAGGGTGACTTCTTCACCTTCGCGAAGACGTCGTGAACCTCGAACGCCTCCTCCAGCTGCCGCCCGGACACGGCCCCCTCACCGATGCTGATCGTGCGCGTGGTCAGCTCGTCGCTGGCCGCCGAGTAGCGCTTTTGCCGCGGCTCCAGGCGGGTCAACTCCAGCAGGACGGCGGTGACGTTGTCGGGGCTGCCCCGCTCGTTGGCCTGGTCGATCACCCGCTGGACGGCCTCCTCCGGCTCACCCGACTTCACCAGGTCGAGCAGCAGCCCGTCGGGCAGCAGCATGCTCACACCGTCGCTGCACAGCAGGATGCGGTCGCCCTCCTCGAGGCGCAGGGTGGCAACATCCAGCTTGATCTCGCTGCTCGTGCCCAGTGCGTTGGTTATCACGTTGCGGTAGCGGTGGCGGCGGGCATCGGCCTCCGTCAGGAGCCCCTGCCGCACGCGCTCGGCCACCCAGGAGTGGTCCATGGTCAGCTGCCGGATGTCGGCGCCCCGTATCAGGTAGGCGCGCGAGTCGCCGGCGTGGGCGATGACGCCGGTCTGGTCATCGATGTAGACGGCGGTGAGGGTGGTGCCCATCCCGAAGCTCTCGGGGTGCTGCGAGGCGTACGAGACTATCTCCTGATTCGTTACCCGCACAGACTTGGCGAGCGCCAGTGGAGGCAGAGAACGGCTCCTCTCGAACTGCTCCCACATCGTCTCCACGGCCTTGCCCGAGGCGATCTCGCCCGAGCGGTGACCGCCCATTCCGTCGGCTACGACGGCGAGGTAGCCCCCGCGGGCGCTGCGCCCCATCCGGAAACTGTCCTGGTTGACACTGCGAACCCTGCCCGCCTCGCTCTTGCCTGCAAAACGGACCCGGGTCCCATTGCCGGGGTTGCCCCGGCCACGCTGACTCATCTCCCCCAAAGTATAGCCGGGGAAGCTCGTTGCCGGGCTACACCTCTGGTATCCTCCGGGCGTGACAGCCACGGCTCCCCTCGCCCGCAACCTCGCCCGGGACACCCGGGAGGGCAGGTCGCAGCCCGGGCAGGAGCTGCGCCGGGCGCTTTACCGGGCCCGGGAGCTGGGGAAGCTGGACGCCTTCGTCCATCTCGCGGGTACGCTCCCCGCTGACGCCCCGGCCGGACCCCTGTGCGGCGTTCCGGTCGGCATCGAGGACACCATCTTCGTGCGCGGCATGCCCTGCCGGGCCGGCTCCCTCATGCTCGAAGATTTCGAGCCGCCCATCGACGCCGCAGTGGTCGAGGCGCTGCTCGCTGCGGGGGCGCAGGTTGTCGGCAAGACGCGAGTCGACGAGTTTGGCCAGGAGGACGACGAGAACGAGCATGGCCCCCGCCACCCGGGGCACCCCCAGGTACGCCTGCGCGGTTCGGGTGCCGGGGCAGTGGCCGCGGTAGCGGCCGGTGTCGTGCCGGTGGCCCTGGCGACCGACGGGGGCGGGGCGGTGCGCCGGTCGGCAGCGGCCTGCGGAGTGGCTGCCTACAAGCCCACGCGCGATGCCGTATCCAGGGAAGGCGTAATCATGGGCACCTCCTCGCTCGATGAGGTCGCGGTGGTCGCCCGCGATATCGAGGACCTCCAGCTGGTGGCCGGGACGCTGAGCGAGACTGCCGCCGCTGCGCCCGCCGGCAGCGGCGTAACGCTAGGCCACCTGGGCCGGCTCCCCGACGGGCTGCGCGCTGCGGTCCAGTCGCTGGGCTGGAACCTGAGGGAGTGCCGCGAGCTCCTCCCGCACCTGGAGAAGGCGCCTGCCGCCCATGCGATGATCCAGTCGGCCGAGATAAGCTCGAACCTCGCCCGCTTCGACGGCACCCTCTTCGGGTACCGGGACGAGGCCGACGAAGCCGGTCACGTCGAGGCCGCCATCCGCGCGCGCAGCCAGGGCTTCGGTACCGCCCTGAAGGCGCAGATCCTGCTGGGCACCCACGTCCTGAGTGCCGGTCAGTATGACGGCTACTTCGAGCAGGCCCGGAAGGTGCGGCAGCTGCTGGTGGGTGAACTGGAGCGGCTGTTCGAAACGGTCGACCTGCTGCTGTTGCCCGTGGGCAAGGGGAGCGGCGAGGCGGCCGGGATCGTTCCGGAGCAGGCCGCCCACGACCTGCTCGCCAACCTCGCGGGCCTCCCGGCGGTGACCCTGCCCGGTGGCGGCCCGGCAGCGGGGGTGCAGCTGATGGGTCCGCAGTTCAGCGATGGTGAGCTGCTGGAGCGCGCCCGGGAACTGGCCGCGGCCGCAGACGACAGCCGCTAAGCGACAGCCCAGCCAGCTGACCTGAGGGGACCGCGGGTTGTGGTATTCTTCTACGGCTTGACTGGCCGGTTGCCCAACGCGGCGAAGGCGGTCGAAGGCACGACGGTGGCGGGCATGACCAGCGCTTGTTGCGGAACGCCCCGCCGTCAATATCATCACCGATCTCGATACTGGAGGGAGAATCGTGAAACGGACCTACCAGCCCAACCGCCGTAAGCGGGCCAAGACCCACGGATTCCGCGCCCGCATGAAGACCACCGCTGGCCGTAATGTCATCAAGCGCCGTCGCGCACGCGGCCGCAAGCGTCTGAGCGTCTCTGACTCCTGACGCTGAGAGGCGCCAGGACCGGCAGTAGAACCGCGGGAACCTCCGCATGCCCCAGCTGACCTCGCTCAAGGGAGATCGCTCCTTCCAGAGGCTCCGCAAAGGCAGGGGCGCCGGTTCCCGCTACCTGAGCATCCGTTGGCGGCCAACCCGCAAGGGTGAGGCTGCCGTTGGCATTGTGGTAAGCCGCAAGGTGGGCAAGGCCGTCACCCGCAACCGGGTGCGGCGGCGCCTGAAGGAGGCGTTGCGCGAGCTCCTGCGGGATGCGCAACTGCCCGAAGCGGCCCTGCACCGGGGCGAACCCTCGTTCGACCTGGTCATCATCACCAGGCCCGAGGCCGCGCTGGCCAGCTATGCTCAGTTGCGTCAGGCCTTGAAAAAGGCGCTCGAGCGGGGGAAGCTGCTGTGAGAACCTATTTCCTGAACGTCGTGCAGATCGGAACCACCTCTGTGGAAAGAGAGAAGACCAGCCACACGACGGCACAGGCCCCCCGGGTGGGTCCTGTCGCGTGGTTGTTGCTCCTGCCGATCCGCTTCTACAGGCGTTTCATCTCCCCGCTCAAGCCGGCCGCCAGCTGCCGCTTCCACCCGACCTGCAGCGCATATGCCCTTGAGGCGGTGCAGGTGCACGGAGCCCTCAAGGGCACCTATTTATCCGTAAGACGTATCCTCAAGTGCCACCCCTTCCATCCCGGTGGCATTGATAAAGTTCCCCCGCGCTGAAGCCCGCGGCGGCAGCCGCGCCCCAACGGAGGCAAGTTGAAGACCCTCAGGCAATTGATTTCGTTCCTGGCAGTGCTCCTGCTGCTACCTACCGCATTTGCCCAGGTGGAGTTTGGCCTGCACGAGTTCCCGGTCCACGAGTTCCGGGATGCCGACGACCTGCAGGAGACCTGCGCCGCCCCCGCTGCCTCCTCCTTCTGGTGCGCCAACCTGGATGAAACCCTCACCCGCATCCCCACCAAGGGTGCCGACTTCTTCTTCAACGACGCCGGCGAACTGCTCGCCGTGTTCGGCAAGCAGCAGAAGGGGCAAAACCTGGGGTCGTACAACCTCTCCAACGGGCAAAACCTCATCCCCATGGGTGCCGTCATCCCCGGCGGTGCCGCCCTGCTGGACGGTGAGTACGTCGAGCTCGAGGTGGTCGACACCGACTGGCAGCAGCTTGACGACACCACCTACGAAGGCCGCTTCCTCCTCGAGAACGAGGAGCTTAGCGTCGAGCGGGTCGTGCGGGTCAGCAGCATCGCCCACACGCTCGAGTACGCCATCCGTGCCCAGCGCCTGGAGGCCGCCGAATCTGCCCAGCCGCTCCAGCTCGCCTTCCCGGGCATAGCCCGGCAGGACGAGCCGACGGTGAAGATTGGCCAGGACGACAGCTTCTCGCTCAATCCCGTAACGGCGCCCGTGGAGGACATCAGCTACATCGCGATGCAGACGAACAACCGCAACAGCGGGTTCGCCATCGTCATGCGGCCGCCGGGAACGGGCAGCTCCAACCTGCTGAGCCTCGATGAGGTCACCGGCGGGGGCGAGACGCTGAACGGGAATGGTGCGCTGGCGGGGATTTCTCTGCCCCGTGACATCATCGCCATGCAGCGGGAGCTGGGACCGCAGGAGGACGCGATCGCGCAGGTTGCGGCCGAGGTCTACACGGGCCCCAACGAGCTCGTGCGCTACACCCAGGAGGGGTACGCCGACCTGCCGGGCCTCTTCAACCCGAACATCCTGGGCCGGCTCTCCCTGGGGGTCATCTGGGTACTGCGCTACATCCACGAGTTCGTGGGTTCCTGGGGTCTCGCGATCATCGTGCTTACCCTCGGCTTCCGCGCGCTGATCTGGCCGCTCATCACTACCCAGACGAAGTCGATGTTGGGCATGCAGCAGCTGCAGCCGAAGCTGCAGGCGCTGCAGAAGAAGTACAAGGACAACCGCGAGAAGCTCACCGAGGAGACGATGAAGCTCTACCAGGAGGCGGGCGTGAACCCGGCGGGCGGCTGCTTGCCCATCATCCTGCAGATGCCGCTGTTCATCATCCTGTGGCGGGTGTTCGTCAACTTCGAGTTCTCGGAGGGCTTCCTGTGGCTGCCCGACCTGGGCGTCCCCGACCCGTTCTACATCCTGCCCGCCGCCTACGTGGCCGTGATGCTGGCCCAGTCGTGGTTCTCGACCCGAGCCAACCCGAACATGTTCAGGCAGCAGATGCTCATCAACTTCGTGTTCGTCTTCATCATGGTCGGCTTCCCCGCGGGTGTGCTCCTATACTTCGTGGTATCGATGCTGGTGCAGGTATTCCAATACTGGCTCCTGAGCCGCAACCAGCCGGCCCCCAAGCCTGCGAAGTCGTAACCGCGGGCACGAGGACAGCCGCTGCAGCCGGAAGGTGATTATGCCGAGCGACGATCTGGACAAGTATCTCGAAGACATTGGCATCAACGTTGAAGATGATGTGAGCGAGCCGCAGCTGCCCGAGGTCAGGGACATGGAGGCGCCCATACCGGCGCCCCTCAACCTGCTGCCGGAGGGCGCCCCGGTGGAGAGGGCAGAGACCTTCCTGGTCAACGTCCTCCTCAACCTGGACCCCGCCTACAGCGTCGAGGTCAGCGAACGCGACGAAGGCGAGCTGGCGGCGGTCGTGAAGGGCGGCGACCACGGGAAGCTCATTGGCCGCGGCGGGCGCACCCTGGCGGCCCTCGAGTACCTGACCAACGCCGTCCTCAACCGTGAAGAGGGCAGCTCCCTGCGCGTCGATATCGACGTGGGCGGCTACAAGCGCCGCCGCGACGAGCGCCTGCGCAACGCGGCGCTGGATGCGGCCACCCGGGTGCGCGAGTCGGGCGTGCCGGTCGAACTGGAACCCATGAACGGGGCAGAGCGCCGCATCATCCACCTCACCCTCGCCGACGAGCCCGACGTCTACACCGAGAGTGCAGGCGAAGGCCGCGACCGGCGCGTGGTAGTGCACCTGCGCGAGTAGCCAGGCCCGGCCGTGCCGTCCGCACAGGGCGGCGTCATCACAACCCTGGCTCACAGAAAAATCCGGCCCCGTTGTGCGACCGTGTCCTCAGGGAGGCACGATGGTCACACGTGAAGACTTGCAGGCACTGACCCAACCCAAAGGGGTGGCGATCTCCTTCTTCATGCGAATGAAGCGGGCGGGGCCGGAAACCCGCAAGAACCCGATACGGCTCAAGAACCGCATCCGCGAAGTGCGCGACATGCCCGAACTGCAGGAGTGGGACCCGCGCGACATCGACAGGCTCATCGCGCCGGCCAACGACCTCGTGGAGGACTACGAGTTCTGGCAGCACCAGATGGACGGCCTGGCGATCTTCATGAGCGACGGCGAGGCGCATCAGTTCAAGGTCGAGATCGACCTGCCCGACCTGACGGTGGTAGGCGGGCGATACCACCTGAAGCCGCTGCTGCCGCTCGTGAACGGCACCGAGAGCTTCTACGCGCTGGCCGCCAGCCTGGGCAAGACCCGGCTGTTCGAGGTCGACCGGCTGGAGGCGCGCGAGATCGAGCTGCCGGAGGGCACGCCGCTTAGCCTCGACATGGCGTTGCGCTTCACCGAGGACGACCCCGACTCGACGGTGCGCTGGAACACGATGGGCCGCACCGGCGGCCAGAACAACGACCTGGTGGCCCTCTCTCACGGCGGCGGTCCGGAGGACCCCGACCGGAAGATGGAGATCCTCGACTTCTTCCGCCGGCTAGACAACGGAGTGCGCGAGGTCATCGAGGGTACGGAGCGGCCGCTCCTCTTCATGGGCGTCGAGTACCTGTTCCCCATCTACCAGGAGGCGAACAACTACCACAAGCTGCTCGAGGAGCACTCCGTGCGCGGCAACCCCGACCAGTGGAACGACAAGGACATCCAGGAGCGCGCCTGGGAGGCCGTGAGCGATCTGCTGCAGCAGCCCCGCCGGGACGCGCTGGAGCGGTATGCCAACCAGGCCGGCACGGGGGAGACCGGCACCGGCCTGGAGGAGGTCATCCTGGCCGGCGTGGACGGGCGCATCGACACGCTCTTCCTCGCGCAGGACGCCTTCCGCTGGGGCAGCTTCGACCCGGAGAACCGCAAGTTCGCCTACTTCGACGGCCCGTCGGTCCGGGCAGAGGACCTCATCGACCGCGCCGGAGTGGAGGCACTCCGTACGGGGGCAAACATCTTCCCCCTGCCCGAGGAGGAGATGCCGGATAACGCCCCGGTGGCGGCCATCTACCGGTACTAGCTCACCCGCAAACCTTGTTTTTCCGCGGGTGGCCCCAGGTGGGTCGCCCGCGACTCCGTTTCCATCTGGCGGGCAGGCCGTGGGAAGATGAGGCATGGCCGTCATTCACGAAGTACATGCGCGGCTGGTTGACCAGCTGGAGGCGGCCGGCGTCGCCTCAGCTGAGGCAGAGGCCTGGCAGCTTCTCGAAGGCCTCACCGGCAGCTCGCGGGTCGAGCTCCTGCTGGACCGCCGGCAGCTGGAACCGGGCGAGGAGCGGCGCCTCGCCGAGTGGGTCGCCCGGCGTTCGACCCGGGAACCGCTGCAGCACATCCTGGGCCGCTCCTGGTTCTACGGCCTGGAGCTGCAGCAGGAGCCCGGCGTGCTCGTGCCCCGGCCCGAGACGGAACGGCTCGTCGAGCTCACCCTCGAGGTCTTGCGCGACGTGGTGGAGCCGCTGATCATCGACGTGGGCACCGGGACCGGGGCGGTGGCGCTCGCCCTGAAGAGCGAACGTCCCGATGCCCAGCTGGTGGCCAGCGACATCTCCGGGCCGGCCCTGGAGCTGGCCGGCCAGAACGCGCGCCGGCTGCAGCTGGACGTGCGACTAATCAGCTCCGACCTGCTGGAAGACGCCCAGCTGCGGGCGCTGGCGGGCCGGGCAAGTGCGATCGTTTCCAACCCACCCTACCTGCCCGACAGCGACCGGAAAGGCGCTTCGCCCGAGGTCCGCTGGGACCCGCCAACGGCGCTCTACTCAGGCGCCGACGGACTTGATCACTTCGGGCGCCTGCTGACCCAGGCGAACGAGCTGCTTCGCCCCGGGGCGTTCCTGCTCGTGGAGCTGGACCCCCGCAACGTCGCAAGGGCCCGGGAACGGGCGCGCGACTGGGCGCAGGCGAACGTGCTGAACGACCTTACCGGCAGGCCGCGCTTCCTGCGGCTCAGGCGCTAGGTCAGCTCGCCAGACTCAGAGCGTCGCGCTCAAGCCGTGGGGATCTTCAGTCAGGAGCTGGATTCCTCGCCGCGCCGGGCCCGCTCGCCGCTAGCCGGTCCCGTGGAGGCTTCTGCGGAGCTGCTGGAGCCGGCCTGGCTGCCCTCGAAGAGGCCGGCCAGGAAGAGCAGGATTCCGCCGGTGACCACGAAGGTATCGGCCAGATTGAACACCGGAAAGTCGAACCAGCCCACCCGGAAGTGGATGAAATCGATCACGTAGCCGAGCGCGAAGCGGTCGATCATGTTGCCCACCGCCCCCGCCAGCACCAGCGTGAGCGAGAAGCGCGGCAGGAACGACAGGTACGGGCCCTTGCGCAGCAGGTAGATGAGCAGAACCAGTGACACTGCGGCGCTCAGCAGGCCCAGCAGGAACGTCCCGTCGATCGTGAAGCCCAGGAAGGACAGCTCGACATTCCGGAAGATCCCGAAGGCGGCACCGGTGTTACGCACGAAGGTGAAGTTGAAACCAAGGCCAACGGGCATTGAATCGCCCGCTTCGAAGGCTCCCTTTGCCCACCACTTCGTGGCCTGATCCAGCGCCACAAGAAGCGTGGCAAACAGGGCGAACATTCCAGGAGTATACGTTTTCCCCGCCCGCCCTCCAGTTGTCATGCGTACCGTTGGCAGGGGCGCATATGCGCGCTGAGTAAATGGATATAGTGCGGCCAAGAGACAACCCGGACCGCCACCCGATGCCACCGTGAGAACGCCTCCACTTCGGGCGTCCGGTCACATATCTCAGGAGAGCGGCCACGCACTGCTGGCCAGAAGGAGGAAGGGCAATCACCAACGAACAGATAGCGGAATCAGGGGAGCGTGAAGTCCCGCCCGCAGGCGCACACGCCAAGGTACTGAAGGAGCTGCAGGACGGCCAGGTGCGGGTGACCATCGAGGCGGCGCGCGGCGGCGGGCACAACCTCCTGACCATCTACCATCTGGGACGCGAACTGATCCTCTCGGACCTGCTTCCGCTCCTTGAGAACGCCGGCCTGCGGGTGCTCGAACAACTGGGAACCGGCGGCAACGGCGAAGGCGTCACCCTGCTGCGGGTGCGCGACAGCAACGGCCAGGTGCTGGAGAGCCACGAGCAGTCTGGACGCCTGGCCGTGGCTCTTGCTGCGGTACTCGAAGGCAAGGCGCAGGACGATCCTCTGAACTCGCTCATCACCAACGCCGGCCTCACCCACCGCGAGGTGGAGCTGGTGCGGGCGTATGAGGGGTATTACGCGCAGGCCTCTGCCTCATTCGACAAGGAGGAGCTCACCCAGACGCTCCTGGCGCACCCGAAGGCGACCGCCTCGCTGGTCGAGTATTACGCGCAGCGCTTCGATCCCCTCCTCGAGGGTGACCGCGAGGCGGGCATGCGGGAGGCGCAGGAGCAGTTCGAGGCGAACCTGCACGACGTCTCCAGCGTCGAACAGGACCGCGCACTGCGCGGCATCTTCGCGCTCATGGCGGCTACCGTCCGCACCAACTACTTCCAGGGCAGGGAGTACATCTCCTTCAAGATCGCCTCGCGGCAGGTCGAGGACATGCCCCAGCCGAAGCCCATGTTCGAGGTGGGCGTCGCCAGCCCCACCATGGAGGGCACCCACATGCGCGGCGGCAAGGTAGCCCGCGGGGGCATCCGCTGGTCGGACCGGCTGGCCGACTACCGCACTGAGGTGCTGGGCCTCACCAAGACGCAAATGACCAAGAACGCCGTCATCGTGCCCGTGGGCTCGAAGGGCGGCTTCGTCGTCAAGGACCCGCCGCGGGACCGCGACGCGCTGTTCGGCTACGTGAGGAGCCAGTACCAGACCTTCATTCGCGGCCTCCTCGACCTGACCGACAACCTCGTCGACGGCGAGGTTGTGCGACCCGAGGGCCTGGTCATCTACGACGAGGACGACACCTACATGGTGGTAGCGGCCGACAAGGGCACGGCCACCTTCTCGGACGTTGCCAACGCCATCTCCGAGGAGTACAGCTTCTGGCTGGGTGACGCCTTCGCCTCCGGCGGCTCGCACGGTTACGACCACAAGAAGATGGGCATCACCGCCCGGGGCGCCTGGGAGACGGTCTCCCGGCACTTCCGCGAGAGCGGCGTAAACGTCCTCGAGGACGAGTTCACGGTCGCCGGGATAGGCGACATGTCGGGCGACGTGTTCGGCAACGGCATGCTCTACACCGACAAGATCAAACTCGTGGCCGCGTTCAACCACATGCACATCTTCATCGACCCGAACCCCGACCCGGTCCGCTCCTTCGCCGAGCGCAAGCGGCTCTTCGAGCTGCCCCGCTCCACCTGGCGCGATTACGACACCTCCCTCATAAGCGAGGGGGGCGGCGTGTTCGACCGCAGCGACAAGTCGATCCCGCTTTCGCCCCAGATCCGCGAGGCGCTCGACGTCTACGACGAGGCGCTCTCCGGCCAGGAGCTCATCAGGGCGATCCTGCGGGCACCCGTCGACCTCCTCTGGAACGGTGGCATCGGCACCTACGTGAAGGCGAGCAGCGAGACCGACATCGAGGTTGGCGACCGCGCCAACGACTCCGTGCGCGTGCATGGCAGCGAGCTGCGCGCCAAGGTCGTGGGCGAGGGCGGCAACCTGGGCTTCACCCAGCGGGGCCGCATCGAGTACGCCCTGGGCGGCGGCCGCATCAACACCGACTTCATCGACAACTCCGGCGGCGTCGACATGAGCGACCACGAGGTGAACATCAAGATCCTCTTCCAGCCCATCGTCGAGAGCGGCCGGCTCTCCTTCGAGGACCGCAATGCGCTGCTCGAGGAGATGAGCGACGAGGCGACCCGGCTGGTGCTCGAGAACAACTACCGGCAGTCGCTGGCCCTCACCATGGCGCAGCAGGAGGCGGCGCGGGCGCCGCAACTCTACGCGTCGCTGCAGGAGCACCTGGCGGCAGAGGGCGGCCTCGACCCGGTAGTGGAGTTCCTGCCCAACCGCGAGGAGTTCGCCGAGCGGCTGCGCCGCGACCTCACCTACACCCGCCCCGAGCTGGCGGTGCTCATGGCGTACACGAAGATGGACGTCTACAACCGGCTGCTCGAGACCGGGCTGCCCGACGAGGAGCGCTTCCGCCACTTCCTCTACTCCTACTTCCCCGAAGTGCTGGGCAAGAGGTACCCGGAGGACATCGACAACCATCCGCTGGGTCGCGAGATCGTCGCCACCCAGCTCACCAACGCCCTGGTCGACTACCTGGGCGTGAGCTTCGTGTTCCGCAACATGCGCGACTCCGGAGCCCGCGCCATCGAAGTGATCAGGGCGGCACTGGTCTCCCTGGAGCTGCTCGACGCGAAGGAGTACCTGGGCCGGGTGTTCGAACTGGACAACCGGGTGCCGACGCAGGTGCAGCACGACCTGATGAGCCAGCTAAAGATGGCGAGCGAAGGGCTCGTGCACTGGGTGCTTGATGCAGAGGTAAGCGACTCGGCCGTGGTGGCCACCGGCGAGGCCTCCGGGAACGGCGCCGCCCGCAAGAACGGGCAGGCCGGCCACGCCTCGAACCTGCGCACCTTCGTGGAGATGAACCACGGCCGCCTGGCCCGGCTCCTGCGCGAACTGCCCGCCTTCCTCCCCGGGGAGCTGCGCGAGAGTTACGAAGAGCACCGCACCAACCTTGCCCAGCAGGGCGTGGGCGAGGAGCTGGCCGTCCAGGCCGCCACCTACGCCTACCTGGCGGTGGCAGCGCCCGTCCTGGCCGTCGCCCAGGGCACCAGGGTCTCCCTCGAGGATGCCGGCCGTGGCTTCTTCCAGATCGGTGACCGGCTGTCCCTCAACTGGCTGCGCCGCGGCCTGAAGACGATGGACGCGCCCAGCAAGTGGGAGCGCATGGCGGTGGGCAGCCTCATCACCCAGCTGCGCCGCGCCCACGCGCGCCTGAGTCGCAACTTCGTCACCGCCGAGCAGGCGGGCGAGCTGAGCGCCCAGGAGTTCCTGGCCGCGAAGCCCGGCGCGCTGCGCCGTTACGACGACGCGATAAGCCAGGTGCGCGAGGATGACGACCTGTCGCTGGCCAGCGGTGCGGTACTTATCCGCTTCCTCAACGATCTGGCAGAGGCAAACGGGCAGCCCTCCTGACCCCGCCCCTCACAGCCTGACAGGGCTACTGCGCCGCAGCAAAGAAGCGGCGCAGTAGCGCATCGAGGCGCACCAGGCCGTCATCGGTGGCGACGAGGCGGTCGCCGTTGAGGTTCAGGAGGCCGAGCCGCCCGAACTGTGTCACCTGCTCACCGAACCGCTCCAGAATATTGGTACCACCCCGCTCACGCACGTCGGTCAGGTCCACGCCGCGCACCGTACGCAGGCCGGTCATGAGCCGCTCGAGCGTGTACTCGAGGGGATCCAGTTCGATCGTTTCCGGCGGGTCGCCCTGCAGCCACGCCTTCATCAGCGGATTCTGCGTCCGCACGCCGGGACCGCCCGGGGCGGGCAGGAAACCGGCCGCGCCCGGGCCCAGCGCCAGGTAGTGGCTGCCGTGCCAGTAGACCTGGTTGTGCACCGCCTCGTGACCGGGCCTGGCGTGTGAGGACACCTCGTAGCGGTTCAGTCCGTACTCACCCAGCACCTCGTTGGCCAGCTCGTAATCGTCGGCAGCCCGGTCCTCGTCCACGGTGACGCCCCGCAGGTGAAACGGTGTGTTCTTCTCGATCGACAGCGTGTAGACGCTCACGTGCCCCACCCCGGTTGAGGCGAGGTTGCGCAGGTCCAGCTCGGGATCCTGGCCCTCCACCGCCATGATGAGGTCGGCAGAGACCTCGAAGCCCTCCTCCAGAGCCCACGTCACCGCCTCGAGCGCGTCGCGGCCCCGGTGGAGGCGACCCAGGTGCTCGAGCACGCTGTCCTGCGTCGACTGCATGCCGATGGAGAGCCGGTTGAAGCCCAGCTCCCTGAAGAAGCGGAGGCGCTCCCGGTCGAACGTCAGCGGATCGGCCTCCAGCGTCGTCTCCTCACTCGCCGGGAAGCCCCAGCCGCTCCTGAGCGCCGCCACGACCCGCTCCAGCTCGTGATCCTTCAGGGCCGATGGCGTGCCGCCACCGAGGTAGATGGTCTTCAGCGGGCCAGGGTAGTCGCGCGCCAGCTCGCCCGCCTGCGCCTCCAGCCTGTCGAGGTAACGCTCCACCAGCCCCTCGTTCCGCAACATCTTGTGGAAGTCGCAGTAGGGGCAAATCTGCGGGCAAAAAGGCACGTGCAGGTAGAGGGAGCTGGGCACAGGGAAAGGTTACCCCCGGGTCCGGACAGGTCCGGTAGCGTCCCGGAAATCCGGGGTTTTCGTACGCCTTTCACGGCATGAGAGCCCTTAATAAGATAATGATGAGACATCGTGACTAATTCCCGAACCGTCATCATCCTCTTCGTTACCCTACTGTTCGCCGGCTGGAGTTCAGCTCAGCTTCCCGCCGGGGCGCAGCAGCCGGCGCCGCAGGAGTACACGGATGTCAACCAGGCTCACTGGGCTGCGGACTCCATCCGCAGGCTCTCGGCCCTGGGCATCCTCACCGGCTACCCGGACGGGACCTTCGCCGGTCAGCAGGCGCCCACCCGCTACGAGCTGGCCGTGGTGGCCGCCCGCATCGTCGACGTTATCGGCGGTGCGCTCACCGAACTGGCACTGGATCCCGCCTACTGGGAGGACTTCGAGCGCGTGGCGAACCTGCTGGCGCGGGTCCGCAACCTCGAGTACGCCCTTGACAGCGCCGCGTCGCTGGAAGGCGTGGAGAATCTTGCCGAGAGGCTCGCCAACATCGAGGCGCACCTCAACGAGCAGCTGGGCGAGGAGCGCTTCCCCGCACCCGAGCTGCGTGACTTCGAGAACACCTCGGTCGCCCAGAGTACCGGCATCGCCCCCGGGGACGGCGGCGACGACCCGGCGGCCCCCAACGGCGAGACCGCCGCGGGCGCGGGCACCGGCAGCAGCCCCGTGCGTGAGGGTATCGACTGGTGGCTGGGCGTAGCCGTCGGCTACCCGATCCCGGGCACGCTGTTCGTGGGCATCGAGGACCTGCTGCCCCGCTTCTCCCTGCGCGCCGGCCTGGGAATCGCCCAGGAGCAGTTCGGTCTGGAGCTGCTCGCCATGTACGACTTCACTGACGACCTCGCCTCGCTCCAGCCGTACGTCGCCGCCGGCCCGGTCATCTACACGGGGGAGGGCGCATCGGCCAGCGGAATAACCGCGCTGGGCGGCCTGAACATCCCGCTGGGCGTACAGCTCGACGAGCGGGCGTTCCTGATGCTGGAGGGCGGCACCACCTTCGCGCTGGACGACTTCCACATGAATCTGAACCTGCGCGCCGGCCTGGGCTACCGCTTCTGACGGCCGCCGCCGGCGAAGCCGGACGAGCAGCGGTGACCGCCGGCGGTGACCGGCGGTAAGCTGGCTGGCATATGGCCAGGAGGCGGCGTCAACCGCAGCAGAATCGGCGCAAGGACCGGCGGCCGCCGGCCAGTGCAGGACTCTACGAGGCTGCCATACTGCCCGGCCTCGCCCCCTTCGCAACCCGTGAACTGGACAGGCTTGGTGCCAGGCTGCTGGGCAGCGAAGAGGACTCCCTGCGCTTCAGCTATAGAGGTGACGAGGCGGGCCTGAACCGGCTGCGCCGCGTGACCGCGGTGTACCGCGTCCTGCAGTTCGCCGTGCCCCGGCCCAAGGCGCTGCTGGGCCACGAGCACCTCACCCGCCTGCTGGAGAACCTGCGGGAGGTGGCGGCCCGCTTCGCCCCGCAGGAGCAGAGGTTCCGCTTCGGAGCCGCCGGCGCCGACTCACCGGTTTTCGGGCGGCTCGCGCAGGAGATAGAGAAGGGCACCGGCCTCAGGCACGACGAGGAGGAGGGGGAACTGCACCTGCGGGTGCACCCCGGCGGCCCCGGCTGGGAGGTGCTGGTGCGGCTGTCGCCGCGGCCGCTCTCGGCCCGCGAGTGGCGCGTCTGCAACATGCCCGGCGGCCTCAACGCCACCGTCGCCGTTGCCGCGCTCGACATGCTGGGCGGGCAGGCAAAGGAACGGCACCTGAATCTCATGTGCGGCTCGGGCACCCTGCTGATCGAGCGGGCGCTGGCGGGACCGTACGGCGAGCTCGTCGGGGTAGACCTGAACGGCGACGCCCTCGAGTGCGCCCGCGCCAACCTGCAGCAGGCGGGACTCGCCGGCGCAGTCGAACTGCTGCGCGAGGACGCCACCCGGCTGTCCCTCCCCGACGGCCGCTTCGACCGGCTCTCCTGCGACCTGCCCTGGGGCGACGCAATAGGCGACCACGAGATGAACGCGGCGCTCTACCCCCGGTTTCTCGCCGAGGCCGCCAGGGTCTCCACCCCAGACGCCCGCATGCTCGTCATCACCCACGAGCTGCGCCTGTTCGAGCGGGCGCTCGCGGCGCAGGCGCAGTGGCGGCAGGCGCAACTGGTGCGGGTGTTCCACGGCGGGCACCAGCCGGGCCTCTACCTGCTGCGCCGGGCGCGCGGCTGAGGGACGCCGCCCGGGACGAATCGGACCGGCTCCCCGGCCTGGTGTAAACTCGCTCACGATGGACACGGACAAGCCCGACACCCAGATCACCGCGATCGAGATCGTGTGGCGCAGCCCCTGGGTACGGGCGCTCACATACGTCGTGCTGATCGCGTTCATCATCTGGGCACTCATCGCCCTGCGGCACGGTTACGCGTTCGCCCTGCAGATCGGCATTATCGGCTTCATAATCGCCTACATCCTCAACCCCATCGTGGAGTGGATGAACCGCCGTCGCATCGGGCGCTTCCGGCTCTCGCGCGGTTTCGCGGTCGTGATCGTCTACATCCTCCTGCTGCACCTGTTCCTGATTGGCTCGATCCTCTTTGGCCAGGTCGTGCAGCAGCTGACTGAGTTCATTCGCCGCATCCCTACGGCCCTCGAGAACCTGGGCAGCTGGCTGGCCGGGCTGGGGGCATGGTGGGAGGGTGTCAGCGACAACCTGCCGGAGTTCATGCGCGACCGCTTCGGTCTAGAGACGACAGAGGACCTGGGGCTGCAGATCCAGACTCAGGCCGAGAACCTCCTCCAGGGCGGCTTCGAGTCCCTCCTCGCCCTCTTCCGCGACCTGCTGGCCGACGGCCCGTCGCTGCTGGTCACCGGCGCCACGAGCATCATCTCGACGACGTTGCAGGTGTTCCTGATACTGCTTGCCTCTGCCTACTTCCTCTACGACTTCCCGCGCTTCACGCGCAGTTTCGCGCGGCTGGTGCCGGTGCGCTGGCGCCCGCTGTACGGCGACCTGGTAACGAAGGCCGACCGCTCGGTTGGCGGCTTCATGCGCGGTCAGCTGGTGATCACCAGTCTGCTGGGCGTGATGATCTGGATAGGGCTTAGCCTGCTGGGCATCCCGCTGGCCCTGGCGATCAGCTTCCTCGCCGCGATCTTCAACCTGGTGCCCTACCTGGGCCCGATCATCGGCGCCGCGCCGGCGGTGCTGCTGGGCTTCACGGTGAGCCCGTTCGCGGCCCTGGGGGCCGTGGTGGTGTTCATCATCGCCAACCAGCTGGAGGGCAACGTCCTCTCGCCGCTCATCCTGTCGCGCAACACCAACCTGCACCCGCTTACGGTGCTGCTGTCGATCATGGCCGGCCTTGGGCTGCTCGGCTTCCTGGGGGCACTCCTGGCGGTGCCGGTCGTGTCGATGATAAAGATCATCATCGAGGACTACCTGCTTACCCGGCCCGCGTATCAGGAGCCGGAGGTGAGGCAGGAGACGCTGGGCCTGGGGGACGGCAAGGGCCGGGCCTAACCGGCCGGCTGGCTGCCCGTTGGCCGCAGCTCCACCTTGTTCTCGTACATGAGTTCGTCGGCCTTGCGCAGCAGGGTGTCGGCGTCCGTGCCGTCCTCGGGGTAGGAGGCGATCCCGAACGAGGCCTCCATCTTCATGCCCTCCAGCTCGACCTTCGTGACCGCCTCCACGTGCCGGGCGGCAACCTGCTTCGCGTCGTCCCGCGAAACTTCGGGCAGGATCAGCACGAACTCGTCACCACCCCAGCGGTAGATGCTGTCGCCCTCCCGTACCTGGGAGCGCATCGCCCGGGCCACGGCGCGCAGGACCTCGTCACCCGTCTGGTGACCGAGGGTGTCGTTCACCCGCTTGAAGTTGTTGAGGTCGATCATCACCAGGTTGAAGCGGCTGCCGTAGCGGGAGGCGCGCGCGATCTCCATGTTCAGCTGGCGGTTGAAGCCCTCGCGGTTGCCCACGCCAGTGAGGGTGTCGGTGATGAGCGAGTGCTCGAGCGCATTGCGGTAGAGGGTCTGGCGAATGATCACGCCAATCTGTTGCGCGAACATCTCGGCAATGAGCAGGCTGTGGCGGCCAAAGGGGTTGGACTTCGCGAACGAGTCGATGTTGAGCACCCCCACCACCTCGCCCCGATAGGCGATGGGCACGCAGATGTTCGCTCCCAGCTCGTCGAGCCGCCCCGAGCGCTCCAGGATGGTGCGCTGCTCGTCGTCCTCGAGCCCGGACAGGCTTAGCGTCCGGATCCTGTCGCCGGTGATGAGCCGCGGCGTGCCCGCCAGGAACTCCTCTTCGCTGCCGCCGTACCAGCGGAGCTCTGCCTCTCTCGTCACACCGTCTATCTGCTTCAGGTCGTGCACGGTGAACCCCTGCGCCGCCACGAAGCGGTAGGTGCCCCCGTTCAGCACGAGCAGCGACCCGGAGCCGGCGCCGGGGATGAGGCGTATTGCCGACCTTACCGTCTCCTCGTAGAGCTGCTCCGGCTCGTCGGACTGCGCCAGCGAACGGGTGATGTTGAGCAGCTCCATGAACTGCTCCTCGCGGGCGATGCGCTCGAGCGCCTCCTCGACGAGTTTGCCGAACGCCAGGAGCGTGTGCCGCTCCTCGAGGCCAAACGCGTCCTTCTCGGCGTGTTCCAGGTTGAGGACGGCGTGGACCTGGCCGCCCACGAAGATGGGTACGGCGAGCTCGGAGCCTGTCTTCACGGCGTTGGGGGTGGGGAAGTAGTTGGGCCGCTGGGAGGTGTCCGGCACGTACTGCGGCTGCCCGCTGCGCTGGGCGTCGCCCACCACAGAATCCATCTGCAGGATGAAGTCGGCCGGTACCTCCCAGCGGTGGCTGGCGAGCGGGTGCATCTTCCCGGCCTTCTTCCTGAAGAGGCTGGCGTGGGTGAACTCGAGGATGTCGGCGAGCACCCGCAGCATGGTGCGGTAGACGGCGTCGGAGCTGTCGAGCTGGTGGAGGATGGTGGTCGCTTCGGTGAGCAGCTGGGTTCGCCGTGCCTGGTCGCGCTCCAGGCGCTGCACCCTGGTGAGCCGCATCTTGAGCAGGCCGCCGATCACCGCGCCGGGCAGGAGCAGCAGGCCAAACCCGGGGAGGAGTTCCGGTGAGACCGGGCTGCCCGCCAGGTTGGGTACCAGCAGGAAGAGCAGCAGCACTGCGACGGTCAGCAGCAGGCCGGGCACCAGGCCGGTGGCGGCTGCCCAGGCGGTGATGCCCGCCCCGGCCAGCGCGCCCAGCCACAGCTGCGGCCCGTCGCTAAGCAGGCCAAAGAGGAGGAGGGCAACGCCGGCCAGGAAGGTCCCTGCCCAGAGTGTCGTACTGCTGTACCCTTTCCTGACCTTTGCCATGCGGGCGGGCGCCTCCGGTCAATTTGCGAATGCTCGCTTTTCTCATAACATTGTAACTATTCACTACTGATCTGAAGTGGAGAAACCCATATATGCGATTAGGCCAGCCTGTGTGCCTCTCATGAGTTTTCCCGCCACTGTTCATGCGGGTACGGAGGTAACCCTGCCTGGCCTGCTCCAGCCTCGCTGACAGCCATTCCACCAACTGGCGAAGGGGGCAAGATACACTTGGGAACGTGGCAGGTAAGGCAGGCAAGACCCGACGGCGCAAGAAAACCCAGCAGAAGCAACCGGACCTCGAAGCGATTGGACTGGTGCTCCTTGCCGTCGGGATCTTCATTCTGGGTGTACTCGTTCCGCAGCTCCCCACCGGTGACTTTGGCGCCGGGTTGAGGAACGCTCTCAGGGACAGGATCGGCTGGGGCGCCTACACGCTGCCCTGGCCGCCGCTGGTCCTGGGCGGCTTCTTCCTGTTGCGCAAGAACCCGCCCGGCTGGCCGCGGGTGCTGCTGGGCTACCTGACCCTCATGACCGGGCTGTGGCTGCTGTTCGCCCTGGGCCCCTCGCCCGAGGTCGTGGAGACCGGCGGCTGGGGCGCGCTGGTCGAGGAGCGCCTCGCCGGCGCCGCAGGCTGGCTTGCGCTGATCCCGGCCCTGCTCGTCACCACCCTGGGCATCGAACTGATCTTCAGACTGGCGCCCTTCACCATCGTGCGGGTGGGCCTCATTCGCCTGGTCACCTGGCTGGGCAACGCCTTCCGCGCGGCCGCCAGGGCACGCCGGGTCGCCAAGGACCGCGCCGCCTTCGGCGCCGACGTTGCGCTGGAACGGAACCGGCTGGTCCAGCTCGACAGGGACCTGGAGGCATTGAGTGCCCTCTATCCCGGCTCCACCGAGCTGGCGCAGTGGCGCAAGCTGGTGAACGAGTCGCGCGACCGGCTGCAGAAGGCGACTCCCGAGGCGCTGGAGGACGTCCGTTTCGACGGCGAGGCCTGGGAGGAGGCGATCACCGCCTTCGCCCGCGACCGGGCGCGCGAGTACGAGGCGACGCTTAAGGCCGAGGGGATCGTGGGCTTCGAGGAGTGGCTGCGCGGCATCAAGGCGCAACTTGATGACGCCGTGGCGGGCGCAGGCCCGGTGGCGAAGGCGCTCGACTCCGTGCGCAACGGCATGGCGCTCGACCTGACCGCCCTGGGCGAACGTAACCGGCGCCTCACCCGGGAACGCGACCTGGCAGTGCAGGAGCTGGCCAGCGTCCGGCCCCGCGAACTGAAGGGGGTCGGCAAGGCCCATGCGGAGCGGGAGCGGGCGTTCCTGAAGATCGACGAGGATGCCCAGCTGCTGGGTGACGAGGCGAACCTGCTCGAAGGCTGGCGCGATGTCGCCGTCGCTGTGGAGAACCTGCGCGCCGAACTGCCCGATGCCAGTGAGCTGAAGGATTACGAGGCAACCCTCACGAAGGAGCTGCGCGGCAAGGGCCGCAAGATCCTCCACCAGCTGGAGGGCTGGAAGCAGGCGCTCGTCGCGGTCGAGGACCGGGGCCGGCGCGAGCAGCTGCGGGTCGAGCAGGAGCGCCGCGAGGCGCAGGAGCGCGCCCAGGAGGAGGCCCTGGGAGAGGGGCAGCATAACGCAAACGACGTGGCCATCCCCGCCGCTGCCCGCGAGCTCCTCGAGGCTGCCGAGGCCGCCGAGCAGCAGGTCGACAGCGAAGCCGCCGGGCAGGACGGGCCGCCCGCCCAGCCGGAACCGGTAGAGGCGGCCAGCGACGGAGCAGCCCAGGAGCCCGCAGCGCAGCCCACAGCCGAGCCCGCTGCGGAGCCCACTGCCGGACCCGCGCAAATCCCCGAGCAGTTCGATACCGACGCGCCCTGGGAGGACGTCCCCTGGGAGATAAGTGAGGCCCAGCGCGAGGAGCTGGCACGCGCCCACCTGACTACCGGCAAGAGCCAGGCGGCACAGGAGAGCAGGCCGCGCGCGGCGGCACCTGTACTCGTGGGTCCGGACGGCGAGGAGCTGCCCGAGGTGGGCGGCATTCCGATCCAGGTGCCCAGCTTCGACCTGCTCGACGAGCCGAACGACGACAGCCGCGAGGATCCCACCGAGCTGGCGAAGGAGGTGCGCGAGCGGGTAGGGAAGATCGACGAGACGCTCGCCAACTTCAAGCTGCAGGGCCGGGTCGTCTCCTCGGTGCGCGGCCCCACGGTCACGCGCTTCGAGGTGGAACCGGCGCCGGGCGAGAAGATCAGCCGCTTCGCCAACCTCTCGGACGATCTGGCGCTGGCGATGGCGGTGGGCTCTGTCCGCATCGAGGCGCCCATCCCCGGCAAGAGCGTCATTGGCCTCGAGGTTCCCAACGCCCACCGCGACCTCATCCGCTTCCGCCGCGCCGCCGAGTCACCCTCGTTCAAGCGCAGCCGCGCCCGGCTGCCGCTCATCCTCGGTCAGTCGATCGACGGCGAGATGGTGGTGGGCGACCTGGGCAAGATGCCCCACCTGCTCATCGCCGGCTCCACCGGCTCGGGCAAGTCGGTCGCGGTGAACACGCTCATCGGCAGCCTGCTCTTCAAGTTCCTGCCCACCGAGCTGCGCTTCCTGATGATCGACCCGAAGATGGTCGAGCTCACGCCGTTCGACGGCATCCCCCACCTGCTCAGGCCCGTGGTCACCAACCCGAACGACGCGGCACACGTGCTCCTTGGCGCGGTCGCGCACATGGAGCGGCGCTACAAGATGATGAGCCGCATTGGCGCCAAGAACCTCGACCAGTACAACGAGAAGGCGCGCAACCTGGACCTGCCGCAGCTGCCGTTCATCGTCATCATCATCGACGAGCTTGCCGACCTGATGATCACCTCGCCCAAGGAGGTGGAGAGCGCTATCATGCGCCTCGCGCAGATGGCCCGCGCCACCGGCATGCACCTGGTACTGGCCACGCAGCGGCCCAGCGTCGACATCCTGACCAGCCTCATCAAGGTGAACGTGCCGGCGCGCATCGCGTTCGCGGTCTCCAGCGGGCACGACAGCCGCACCATCCTCGACACGATGGGCGCCGAGCGGCTGGTGGGCATGGGTGACATGCTCTTCTACCAGCCGGGCCTCAGCAAGCCCATGCGCCTCCAGGGTCCCTTCATCAGTGAGGCAGAGACCGGCGCCCTCAGCGCCTTCCTGCGCCGCCAATACTTCGAGGACGAGTTCGTCGAGGCGTACGGCGACGACTTCGACCCGCCCTCCCTGCACGAGTCGGAGGCCGAGGGCATGATCGACTGGAACGACGACAAGCTGCGCGCCGCCGCCGAGCTGGTGATCCAGGAGGGTCAGGCCAGCGTCTCCCGCCTGCAGCGCCGCCTCCAGGTGGGCCACGCCCGCGCAGGCAAGCTCATGGACTCACTAGAGGCGCTCGGGGTGGTGGGTGCGCACTCGGGTTCCAAACCGCGGGAGGTCCTGGTCGACTTTGACGAGCTGCCCAACATCTTCGGTAAGTAGCGCAAAGGTAGGATAGCGAAGTGCGCCTGCTCCTCTTCTACCTGCTCCTTGTCCTGGGGCAAGGTTTCCTCAGTGCCCTCCTGTCGCCCCTGCCGGCCCCCGACCTCTTCCTGCTGGCGCTTCTCACCCTGGTCGGGCGCCTGAGCCCGTGGCAGCTGATCGCCGCGGCCTTCGGCATAGGCCTGCTGCAGGACCTGATCGGGCACGGTGTACTGGGCCTGCACGCGTTCGCGCTGGCGACCGCAGCGATGGTGACGCTGCTGGTCTCCGAGCAGTTCTCCCAGGGCGGCTTCTTCGAGCGGCTCTCGAAGATCGTCACTGCGGCCCTCGGCAAGTGGCTGGCCCTGACGCTGCTGGTCGTCTGGCTCAGCGGCTCCTTCGGCGGTCTGGGGCAACTTCCCTGGGTGGCGCTCTTCGATACCCTCTTCACGCTGATAGTTGGCCTGTGGCTGCTGCCCTGGGCCGAAGCCCTCTATGAGCGAACGGCGGTGCTGCGCAAGGAACTCCTGTGATCCCCCGGCTTCGACTGCTCCTCGCAATCCTGCTCACCTTCCTCGTGATCTTCACGGGCAGGCTCATGTACCTGCAGCTCGCCATGACCGAGCAGTACGCGGTGCTATCGACGCAGAACTTCCTCGAGGAGCGGCGCATCTCGCCGCTGCGCGGCCGCATCCTGGCCCGCGACGGCACCATCCTCGCCAACAACCGGGTGGCTTACGACCTGATGTACACGGGCGGCGAGGTACGCCGCTGGGACCGCATCCAGTACCTGCTCGACCTCGAGGGCCCGCCGCGGGCTCCCGACCGTTCACGGGCAGAGGAACGCGAGCAGGGCGCCGTCCTCGCCTGGAACATAAGCGATTCGCTCATCCCGGCCATCGAGGAGCTGGTGGCCGACCAGCCCAACCTCTACCTGCGCGAGCGGATTGAGCGCACCTACCCGACCAACCTGGCTGCCCACGTTGTGGGTTACACCACGCTTGCCGACCCGGTGCGCTTCCCCGGCTACGCCAACGACGAGCTGGTGGGAGTCATGGGTATCGAGGCGGGCATGGAGCAGGCCCTGTTCGGCGCCGCCGGCTCGAAGCTGGTGGAGCTCAACAACCGGCGGGTCGAGCTACGGGAGACCGAGCTCATGCCGGCGCAGCCGGGAGCCGACGTCCGGCTCACCATCGATCCCACCCTGCAGCGGCTGGCCGAGGACACGCTGCTCAAGGCCCGCGACCACATCAACGCAGAGCGGCGCAGGAACCGGCTGCCCGAGGTGGAAACGGTACGCGGCGCGGTACTGGCGGCCGACCCGCGGACAGGGGAGATCCTGGCGATGGCCAGCTCGCCCAGCTTCGACCAGAACGTCTTCACCCGCCGCCCCTCCGACCCGGAGGAGGTGAACGCCATCCTCCAGGACTCGCTGAACATCCCGCTGCAGAACCGCGCGGTCGAGCCCTACCCGCCCGCCTCGACGTTCAAGCCCATCACCTCCTACACGCTCCTCGAGCACGGTTACACCGGGCCCAACGACCGCTACGCCTGCAACGGCTCGGTGACCCTGGGCGGCATCACCTGGCGCAACTGGACGGGTGGCTTCAGGGGCAACTACACGTCGGCCGACGCCCTGGCCGATTCCTGCAACACCTACTACTGGCACGCCGCCATGGACACGCCCGACTTCACCCGGGGCTGGGCGCCGTTCATCCGCGACCTGACCGCCGACGCCCGCCTCTTTGGCTTAGGCGACATCATCGACGTTGGCCTCCCCGAGGAGAAGCCCGGCCGCATCCCCGACGAGCAGTGGGTGCGCGAGGCCACCGGCGAGCCCTGGTACCCGGGCTACACCCTGAACACCAGCATCGGGCAGGGCGACGTGCTCTCCACTCCGCTGCAGATACTGCAGACGACGATGATCATCGCCAACGAGGGGCGGCTGGCCAAGCCGCACCTGGTGAAGGCGATTGGCGATGAGGAGGTGCCCGTCGAGGAGGAGATCATCCCGGGCCGGCACTGGCGCTCCCTGAAGGAGGGGATGCGACGCATGGTGACCGACCACGGCTCCAACCGCTATCTGGGTCCCGCCTCGGGGATCCCCCTGGAGATCTCGGGGAAGACGGGAACGGCCGAGAACAGCAGCGGCACCAACCTCGAGCACGTGTGGTTCATGTCGTATGCACCTCGCGAGGAGCCGGAGATTGCGCTCGTGGTATTCCTTGAGAACGGGGGCTCGAGCTCGGCGGTGGCCGTTCCGGCGGCGCGAGACTTTTACGTCGGGTATCTGGGAATCGAGGAAGAATGAGAACACGTGGCACCAGGGGTGGTGTGCTCCTAAGCCTCCAGGGCGAGGACACACCTGAACAAATCGATGCGCTGTTTACGGGCCGGGAGGAGCTGCTTGCTGGCAGGGTCATTCTCGAGGTCGCCGAACGCGTGCCCTGGCGAAGCGTTGAGCGGCTTGCCCAGCTGGTCGAAACAAATGGCGGTGAGGTCACCGAGGTCAGGCCGGCCACCGCGCCTGCTGCCGCCAATTCGACACCGCGGGGCGAAACCAAGGTGATCACCCGTACCATCCGCAGCGGCGCCAAGGTCGAATCGGCCGGCTCGCTGGTGATCCTGGGCGATGTGAACGCTGGGGCCGAGCTCATAGCGAACGATGACATTATCGTTATCGGGACCCTGCGGGGCCTGGCGCACGCCGGTGCCGGCGGCAACGAGAATGCCGTCATCTGGGCGCAGCAGATCCTCTCGCCGCAGCTGCGCATCGGTTACGCCCTGGCCCAGGCGGGGGACGACGGGGCGAAGGTGGAGGGCGGCCCCGAGGTCGCGCACCTGCAGAATGGCGCGATAGTGTTGCGCCCCTGGAGCTGAGCCACAGCCGCCCCGCCCGTAACCGGCAGCGCCTGGAGGTGCGACCTTGAACTCGGAAGCCGTGATAGTTACCGCAATCCGCACTCCGGTGGGGCGGGCGCACAAGGGCGCCCTGCGCGACACCAGACCGGACGACCTGGCCGCACGGGCCATAGAGGCGGCGCTGGAGCGCACGCCCGGCCTCGAGCCGGCCCATGTCGACGATGTGCTGCTGGGTAACGCCCACCCCGAGGGGGAGGCCGGTTACAACTTCGCGCGGCTGGCCGCCCAGATCGCCGGGCTGCCCGACGAGGTGGCCGCCGCGACCATCAACCGCTTCTGCGCGAGCGGCCTGCAGACGATCGTGCAGGCCGTCCACTCGGTGCAGGCCGGCATGACCGAGGTGGTGCTGGCCGGCGGCAGTGACTGCACCAGCCGCGTGCCCATGGGCGGGCACGCCTTCTCGATGAACAAGCCGCTGGCAAGGCGCAAGCCGGGTGCCTACTACACGATGGGGGAGACGGCCGAGGAGGTCGCGCGGCGCTACGGCATAAGCCGCGAGCGCCAGGACCGCTTCGCGCTCAACTCGCACCGCAAGGCGCTGGCGGCACGCGAGGCGGGACGCTTCGCGCAGCAGGTAGTGCCGGTGACCGTGACCGTCAAGGACGAGAACGGCGAGCGCGTCGAGGTGCGCCTCGAGCAGGATGAGGGCCCGCGCGAGGACACCAGCCTGGAGGCGCTCGCCGGCCTCAAGCCGGTGTTCGCCCTCGATGACCTCGCTACCGTCACCGCCGGCAACTCCAGCCCGCTGAACGACGGTGCCGCGATGAGCGTCGTCATGAACGCCCAGCGGGCCGCCGCGCTGGGCCTGCGTCCCATTGCGCGCCTCGTGCAGGCGGTCGTGGTGGGCGTGCCGCCCGAAGTGATGGGCATTGGCCCTGTGCCGGCGATACGCCAGCTGCTGGAGCGCACCGGCCTCACGGTGGAGGATGTCGACCTGTTCGAGATCAACGAGGCGTTCGCCTCCCAGGCCAGCTACTGCCAGGAGGAGCTGGAGATCCCCGAGGAGAAGTTCAACGTCAACGGCGGCGCCATAGCCATAGGCCACCCGCTGGGGGCGACGGGAACGCGCATTGCCGCCGACCTGTTCGCCGAGCTGGGCCGGCGGGACGGCCGCTACGGGGTGATAAGCATGTGTGTCGGGGGTGGGCAGGGGATGGCGGCTCTGTTCGAGCGCCTGTGAAGTACCTGAAGTATGTGCTGCACGCGGTCATCCTCATTGGCCTGATCATCGCGGCGCAGCGCTACCTGAACAGCGCTGAGGTACTCGAAGCGCTCCGCAACTTCGACCCGGTCTACCTGATCCTCCTCATCCTCGTCCCGGCGGTGCAGCTGGCGCTCAAGGGCTGGCGTTTCGAGGTGTTCCTGCGCCCCTTCGGCAGGTCGAACGCGAGCGCCGTGATCAGGGCGTACGCGGCCGGGCAGCCTGCCACCCTCATCCCCGGCGGTATCGCCGCACGGGTGGGTTTGCTGCGTCAGGCGGGCGTGGCCATTCCTACCGCCATGACAGCGGTCCTCTTCTCGAGCCTGGCCGATCAGGCGATCTTCATCCTGGGCCTCTTCGCCCTGGCCCTCTGGTTCCCCGAGGCGCGCACCGCAGCGCTCATAACCCTGGCGGCCCTTGCAGTGCTGTGGCTGCTGCTGTTGATCCGGCCGCTCCGGGCGGCGGCCGGGCGGTTCTTCCTGTGGCTGTTCAACCGGGTGGGCCTGGGCGAGGGCGCGCAGAAGTTCGGCGAGGCAGTGCGCACCGGCCTGGAGCCCCGGGTGGTGGTCATCGCCCTGGTGCTCTCGCTCGTCGCCTTCGTCACCGACGTGCTGCTGCTCGACTTCAGTCTGCGCGGCGTGGGGGTGACCGGGGTCGCGCTGCCCCAGGTCTTCGCGGCCTACCTGCTGCCCACCCTGCTGGGCCGCCTGAGTGCCCTGCCGGCCGGCGGGATTGGCCTCACCGAGGCGGGCATCACCGGGTATCTCGCCGCCAGCGCGGGCGTGTCGCCCTCGACGGCCGTCGTGGCCGCCGCCATCTTCCGCGTCTCGACGATCTTCCTGCAGGCCCTCTACGGCGCGATCGTCTACTGGTTCGCCTGGAAGGGCGAGGGGGAGGCCGTTGGCGCGCCTGCGGGCGGGCGAGGCTAGCTGCGGGCCGGCCGGCGCCGGGGTTGCGAAGGGTCGGGGTCCATCCTGTAGGATTCAGAGCAAATCCACAGCGATAGAGGTACTCCCATGACCCCAGCCCGTCGTTACCTCGTTTCCTGGCTCGCGGTTGCATTCGCGCTCGCCCAGGTGACCCTGGCGCAGCCGCCACAGGCCCAGCCACCGGCGTCCGTCAGTGCAGCCGACGTCCGCTCTGCCGCAGACATGCTGCCGGCCATCACCGAGGAGATCCTGGGGCGCAGCGGCGTGCCGGGCATGTCGGTGGTGGTCGTCTACAACGACGAGATCGTTTTCCTGAGCGGTTTCGGGGTGCGCGAGGCGGGCTCGGACGAGCCGGTTACCGGCGACACCGTCTTCCAGATCGCCTCGCTCTCCAAGCCGGTCGCCTCCACCGTCGTTGCTGCCCTGGTGGGGAGCGGGGCGCTGGAGTGGGACGATCAGGTGGCCGACCTGCTCCCCGGGTTCCGGCTGGGTGACCCGTGGCTGACAAGCATGGTCACCGTGCGCGACCTGTTCGCCCATCGCAGCGGCATCCATGGCGACGCGGGCAACGATCTGGAGATACTGGGCTACGGGCGGGACGAGATCCTCGAGCGGTTGCGCCATGCGGGCCCGGGTGCGGGCTTCCGCGACGGTTACTTCTACTCCAACTACGGCATGACGGCCGGCGGCGTCGCGGCTGCGGCTGGGGCCGGGCTCAGCTGGGAGGAGGCGGCGCGGCAGTACCTCTACGAGCCGCTGGGCATGAGCTCGAGCAGTTCCCGGCATGAGGATTTCGTTGCCCGGCAAAACCGCGCGAGCCTGCACATTCCCGTGGCTGGGGAGTGGCGGCCGGAGCTCCAGCGGCAACCGGACCCGCAGTCGCCGGCCGGAGGCGTGAGCAGTTCCGCCCGGGACATGGGGGCGTGGCTGCGCCTGCAGCTGGCACAGGGCAGCTTCGAAGATGAACAGGTGGTGGAGCGGGAAGCGCTCCTCGAGACGCACGAACCGCACATCTTCCAGGGCTTCCACCCGATCACCGGCAGCGGCACCTTCTACGGGCTGGGCTGGAACGTGAGCAGCGACGAGCAGGGGCGGGTGCGGCTGGCGCACGCGGGCGCCTTCTCGGTAGGCGCGCGCAGCTACGCCAGTCTCATCCCCCAGGAGCGGCTGGGCATAATCGTGCTGGCCAACGCCTTCCCCACGGGTGCGCCGGAGGCGGTCGCCGACTCGTTCATCGATCTGGTCGACCACGGCGAGCTGACACGCGACTGGCTGGCCGAGTGGGACGTTCTCTACGACGCGCTCTGGGGAAGCTTCACCGCTGGTGCGGGCGCCTACGCACAACCGCCCGAGGCGGCCGCGCCACCCCTCGAGCAGGCAGCCTACAAAGGGGTGTACGGCAACGATTACTTCGGTGAGGCGCGGGTGGAGGCCTCCGACGAGAACCTGACCCTCTACCTGGGGCCCGACGGCGCTACCAGCTACGAGCTGAGCCACTGGAACCGCGACACGTTCATCTACTACCCGAGCGCCGAGCTGCCCGAGCTTCCCTCCGGGGCGACGTTCACGATCGGTCCCGACGGGGTTGCCACCAGCCTCTACCTGGAGGAGTGGGATTCGCACGGGCAGGGCACATTCGTGCGCGAACGGTGAGCCGCCTGCCGGACAGGTAGCCCGGTACGCCTGGCAGAGACAGAAATCGGGGGTGCACGACCTGCACCCCCGAGTGGTTAATGCCGGTGTTCTTGCCCGGCCGTTACGCCTTCGGTCCGTCCATGGAGCGGTAGAGCGGCGCCGGCGTCTCGGGGGTCTTGCGCTGCTGGCGCGCCTCGAGGATGGTCTCGCGGTGCGGCGAGTAGGTGCACACCGGGTCGGCCGCGGCGGCGTTGCCGGTGAGCATGTACGCCTGGCAGCGGCAGCCGCCGAAGTCCTCGTACTTCCTGTCGCAGGAGCGGCACGGCTCCTCCATCCAGTCGAAGCCGCGGTAGGCGTTGAAGGCGCCCGACTCGTACCAGATGGAGCGCAGGTCGCGATCCCTGGCGTTGGGGAGATTGAGGTCGGGGATCACCTGGGCAGAGAGGCACGGTTGTACCGTTCCCTCCGGCGTCACCGACAGCAGGGAGTCGCCCCAGCCGCCCATGCACGGCTTGGGGAAGTCGTCGTAGTAGTCGGGCACGACCCACACGATGTCCATGTGCTCGCCGTAGCGCTGGCGGCGGTCCTCGACAACCCGGGCTGCCTCCTCGATCTGCTCGCGGGAGGGCAGCAGGTGATCGCGGTTCAGCAGGGCCCAGCCGTAGTACTGGGTGTTGGCCAGTTCGATTTCATCGGCCCCCATCTCGTACGCCAGGTCGAGGATCGCACCCACTTCATGCAGGTTCTTGGCGTGCAGCACCGAGTTCACGGTGAGCGGCAGGCCAACCTCGCGCACCCAGCCGGCCACCTCGAGCTTCTTCTTCCAGAAGGGCCCGCCGGCGACGATCTGCATAGTCTGCTCGGTGGCGCCCTGCAGGCTCAGCTGGAAGCAGCCCAGGTTGGCTTCCACCAGCTCGTCGAGCTTGCGGCGGGTCAGGCCTATGCCGCTGGTGATGAGGTTGGCGAACATGCCGCGCTCGTTCGCCCGGTGGATAAGCTGGAGGAGGTCGGGGCGCAGGAGGGGTTCTCCGCCTGAAAAGTGGATCTGGAGGACGCCCAGGTCGGCTGCCTCATCGATGATGCGCAGCCACTCCTCGGTGCCCAGCTCCTGATCCTGCCGTGCGAGCTCGAGCGGGTTCGAGCAGTAGATGCAGTTGAGGGGGCAGCGGTGGGTAATCTCGAGGAGAATGCCCATGGGCGGCTTCACCTCGACGTCGCTTGCCTTGGGTAGGGCGATCATCTTCGTGCCTCCGATTGTAGCCACTTGTTCGTGCGGGCCTGGGCCAGGAACTCGCGCACGTCTTCGGCGAGGTCGGCGTCCGGGTAGCGGCGCTGGAGCTCTGCAATGATGGCCGCCTCGTCGCGCTCGCCGTCGACCAGGCCCAGGATCTGGGCCGCGCTTTCGCTCAGCACGATCACCCGCTCGGGCAGGAGCAGGACGTGCTGGTCGCGTACCTCGTCGTAGCGCAGGCGCACCCGTCTGGCGAGTCTTGGCGCTTCCGTCGACACGCTCACGGCCGTTACTCGGGGAACGCCTGCTGGACCGCGTCCAGCAGAGCCCAGAGCACGTCGCACTTGAAGTCCACCGCGGCCACGACCTTGTCCTGCAGCTCGGGGGTGGTGGCGTGGGCGCTGACCATGGCCAGCGCGTGCTGGGCCTCCTTGGGCGCCTGGCCGGTGCGCTTGCGGAAGTAGCGCAGGCCCTCCGGCTCCAGCCAGCTGTAGTGGTCCTCGAAGGCGACCGTGCGGACGCTCATGATGTGGCTGGAGGAGAGCTCGGTGAGCGAGGAGGCGACCGCCTCGAGCCACGGTTTGTCGCGCACGAAGTTCACGTAAGCGTCCACGGCGAACTTCACGCCGGGCAGGACGTTCGATGGGTCGTGTAGCTCTGCCTCGCTTATTCCTGCGGCCGCACCCAGCGCGATCCACTTGTCGATCCCGCCTTCGCCGTTGTCGACACCGTCGACGCCGTCGTGCGTGTGGATGCGGGTGATCCAGATCTTGCGGTACTCGCGCGGCAGCTTGGCGAGCAGCAGCGAGTCCTTCACGGGGATCATCAGCTGGTAGTAGAAGCGGTTGGCGATCCAGCCGCGGATCTGCTCCTTCGAGAGTTCACCGCGGTGCATCGCCTGGTTGAACGGGTGGTGGTTGTGGTACTTCCGGTCGAGGACGTCGCGAACGCGCGCCTCGAGGGAAGCGACCTCTCCGTTTGCTGCAACCTGTGTCAAATCTCTACCTCTTCTCCGTCCTGGGCCAGGTCGAGCCCCAGGGAGCGCAGGTGTTCCCGCTCGGGGGACCCGTGGTGCAGGACCGGATTCGTGTTGTTGATATGAACGTACTTTTTGATCCTCGCCGGCAGGTTCGCGAGGCTGGTGGCGGTCCCGCCCTCACCGCTCATGGGCAGGTGACCCATGTCCTTCGCGCTGCGGGTTCTCCCGCTCACCTTCGGGAACTCATCCTCCGACCAGAAGGTGCCATCGAGGAAGATCGCTTCGGCACGCTCCATCCGCTCCAGCAGTTCCGGCGTCAGTTCGCCTGCGCCGGGAATGTAGAGGGCGATGCGGCCGGTGGCGGGATCGCGCAGTTCGAGCCCGGTGACCGCTCCCGGTACGCTCTTCTCGCCGGCGTAGCGGGGCAGGTCCTGGCCCGTCTCGAACCACTCGACCTCCAGCCCGGCGCCATTGTTGCCCGGCAACAGTTGCTGCTCGCCGGGAGCGACCGTCACGAAGTCGATCTCCGTGTAGCGGGCGAGGTTGGGCAGGAAGCCCAGTTCGTCCTGGAGGGCAGCGCGCACGGCGGCGGTGCCGTACAGGCGCAGGCTGTCGCCTTCGCGCAGGTGCAGCAGGCCCAGGGCGTGATCGAGCTCGGCGTCGGTCAGCAGGATCCCCGCGAAGGGTGTTTCCCGGTTGCCGTGTCGGGGGTGGAGCTCAGGGTGCTGCAGGAGTTGTGCTGTGACATCGGGCGTGGCGTTCACCAGGTACCACGCTGCACCGTCAGGAGATATTGCGGCACTGGCCTGCAGGCGCGGCGAAATCTCGCCCGCCCGCGCGGCCTGACACTGCGCGCAGCGGCAGTTCCACTGTGGGAACCCTCCGCCGGCGGCAGTTCCGAGAATCTTGATGAAAATAGGTTCTGCTCCTTGCTGATGCCATTGGACCGGCACAGTTGGGGGCAAGCGAGACGTGCCCGCCCACCCCCTCAGGTCGCTAAACGATTTAGCGGGTGTAGGCGTATGCCGTCATTTCGGCACGGGTCGATACTTCCTGGTAGCTAGGCTTCTTCCACATGTGTTCTCACCTCCTTTCAAAGCGACAGTGCATGAGCGGATACAAGGTGAGACGGCGTCTTTTCCCGGCCGGACTCACGGAATCAACCCTCGGGACATTTGCCACTGGGGCGATCTGTTATAGACGCCAATCTATCAGTTGAAGGCTGGTGTTTCAAACATTCCAAATGGGTTCCGGACAATCGTTTCTCTATTCGCCACTGTTCTTGCCAACAATTGGTGTTCTGGCACCCGCCTTGGCCCAGAAGGCAGCAGCATGAAAAAGGCGCCACCTGATTACGGTGGCGCCCTCGACCTGCACTGACTGGAGGTTTGGTTAGCCGGCCGCGGCCTTCAGCCGCTCCTCGGCCATCATCACCGCGGCGGCATCGGCAGAGATCCCCTGCTCGTCGGCCAGCCTCAGGGCCTGTTCGACCTTCTCGCCGATTTGCCCTATCCGCTCGTAGGCGCGGTCGGCGTTGTAGCCGCCCGGCTGCAGTTCGTCGGAGACGTTGATCACGCCGCCCCCGTTGATGATGAAGTCCGGCGCGTACACGATCCCGCGCTCCTTGAGGAGCTCGGCATGGCGCGGTTCGGCCAGCTGGTTGTTGGCCGAGCCTGCCACCACCTTCGCCTTGAGGCGCCCCACGGTGTCGTCGTTGATGACGGCACCCAGTGCGCAGGGTGCGAAAACGTCGCACTCGACGTCGTAGATCTCGTCGCTCTTGACCGCGCGGGCGCCCAGCTTGTTTACCGCCTCCTCGATCCGCTTGCTGGCGATATCGGTGACGATAAGCTGCGCGCCGGCCTCGTGCAGGTGCCGTGCCAGGCTCATGCCGACGGCACCGAGTCCCTGCACGGCGACGGTCCGGCCGCTCAGGTCATCGCTGCCGGTCAGGTGGCGCAGCGCCGCCTGGAGGCCCTTGAAGACTCCGAAGGCGGTGGCGGGGGAGGGGTCGCCGCTGGTTCCGTGGAGACCGACGACATGGTCGGTGTGCCGCTTCACGGCGTCCATGTCGTCGGGTTCGCTGCCGACATCCTCGGCCGTGATGTAGCGACCGCCCAGGTGCTCGACCGCCCGCCCGAACGCCTCGAAAAGCTCCGGAGTCTTGTCCACGCCCGGGTCGGCGATGATGACCGCCTTGCCGCCACCCAGCGGCAGCCCCATGGCCGAGTTCTTGTACGTCATCCCCTTGCTCAGGCGCAGCACGTCGTAGAGCGCCGCTTCCTCGCTCTCGTACGGCCACACCCGACAGCCGCCCAGTGCGGGCCCCAGGGCGGTGCTGTGGATGGCAATAATCGCCTTGAGGCCGGTCTTTTCATCGTAGAAATAGGAGATCTGCTCATGACCCGCCGATTGCATCTGCTCGAGAGTATTTATTGCAACTACCTCCATTCGTAACCGGGGCCGGCTGCGCGGCCACTGCGTCTCCTAGGGTATGCCGCCAGGCGAGGCCCGGGATGGCAACCCGCCGCCCCTCTTTGACACACGCCACCCCGTTCCGCCATGCTTTCGGGGCGCAGGACCCGGGGATGCGGGCAACTGATTTGTAAGGGTGTGGGAACAAAAAAATGCGCTCCCCTTGGAGCGCTGATATCTTCAATATACCGGCGTATGCGTCATTCGTCAAGGCCTTGCAGCCGACCGGTTGCCTTCGCTGACCAAACCCGCCTCGCGGGGGCCCGAACCGCCCAGTTCGGCGAGTACAAGCGCCAGGAACAGCTCACCCGTGACCAGCATCGAGCGCTCGTCCACGTCGAAGCGCGGGTGGTGGTGAGGGTAGTTCGCCTCGCCTGTCTCGCTCCCGCCGCCCACGTAGAAGAAGGCCCCGGGCACGCGTTGGAGGTAGTAGGCGAAGTCCTCGCCGCCCATCACCGGGTCGACGTCGATCACCTGCCCCTCCCCGAAGCGTTGCGCCGCCAGCTCCCGCACCCTTGTCGCCTGCTCGTCGTGGTTGATGAGCGCCGGGTAGCCGCGCCGGTAGTCGACGGTCGCGGTTGCTCCGCCCGCCATTGCGACCGATTGGGCGTACTCGTTCAGGCGCTGCTCCATCAGGTCCTGCACGTCGCCGTGGAAGGTGCGCACCGTCCCGACGAGTTCGGCGCTGTCGGGAATCACGTTGGGTGCGTTGCCGGCATGGAAGGCGCCCACGGTCAGCACGGCCGGGCGCAGCGGGTCGACGTTGCGGCTCACGATCTGCTGCAGGTGCACGACGAGCTGCGCGCCGATCGCGATGGGATCGACGGAGGTATGCGGCATCGCCCCGTGGCCGCCCTTGCCGCTCACGGTAATGGTGAAGCTGTCGGCGGCCGCCATCGCCTCGCCCGAGCGACACGCGACGGTTCCATAAGGCAGAGGACTCCATACATGCGCCCCATAAACCACATCGACGCCGTCGAGGCAGCCATCCTCGATCATGGGCAGGGCTCCGCCGGGCTCGATCTCCTCCGCGAACTGGTGAATGAGGACGACGCGGCCGCTGAGGCTTTCGCGGTTCTGGGCCAGAACCTTGGCGACGCCAAGCAGGGCCGCCGTGTGGAGGTCGTGCCCGCAGGCGTGCATCTTGCCCGGAACCTTCGAGGCGAAGGGGAGACCCGTCTCCTCCTGGATGGGGAGGGCGTCGAAGTCGGCGCGCAGGGCAACCGTCCGGCCCGGTTTTGCGCCCTCGATCGTAGCGACGACGCCGCGGCCGCCCACCCCGGTCCGCACCTGGAGCCCCAGTGCCTGCAGGTACTCGGCGATCTTCGCGGGCGTGCGCTCCTCCTCGAAGGAGAGCTCGGGATACATGTGCAGGTCGCGGCGGAACTCGACCATCTCCGGGTAGAGCTCGTGCAATCTTTCGGTCAGGGCGTCCAGCATGGGGTCTCCTTGGGGCACCGCTCCGGGCATGATTTCCCGGCCGGGTAACATTCTGCTTTCAGTCAAGGTTAGCAGCGCGATTGCCGGCGCAGCCGCCGTCAGGGGCGGGGGTTGGTACCCACCTGCCAGCCTCCCTGCGGACCGCCCTGCCAGTAGTGGCCGGGGCCCGGCCAGGTGAGGAGCACGGCGACTACCTCGTCCAGCGGCACGCGGTAGGCGAAGCGGGTCTTCAGGTACCAGACCTCCAGGAGGCGGCTCAGGGAGGCGGCCCTGTCCCCCTGCTCCTCCCCCGGGCCTGGCGGGTTCGCGCTTAGCCCGCCCAGCTTCGTGGCGTAGGCGAGCGAGCGGGTGACCGCCAGGTCGAACAGTTCATCGCGTGCGCTCACGGTGCCCGACACACTCCTAGGGTAGTTGTTAAGAAAGCTTTCGTACAGGGAAAGGGCGCGGGTCGAATCGACAGGCCGTGCCCGGAGAGGCGGGCGTCATGAAGGACGACAGCGCAACGATGTCAAGCCTGACCGCAAGCGCAAGGATGCGGGGGACGAAGGGGAGTCCTGAGGCTTAGCCCGAGCCGTTCCCGAAGCGCGCCCGCGCCTCGTAGCCTGCAGCCTTCAGGGTCTCCGTGCCGCGCTGGAGGCCGTCTTCGTCGTTGAAGGCGAGGCGTATTGCTCCGCCTGATTCGCGGATGCCCAGCACCTCGATGTCGCGGATGTTCACCTGCGCGTCACCCAGCGCCTTCGTGAT
>CALKAI010000111.1 GCA_937983275.1 uncultured Trueperaceae bacterium
GAACCGAATCTCTTTGTCAGGTTCTGCAGGGCGACGGACATGCAATCAGGCCGATGATAACGCGCCAAAAGTGGTTCAATGAGCCGCATGCGCCAGCTCCTCGTGTCGCTTGTCGTCCTGGGCGCCAGTCTTGCGTTTGCTCAGGAGGTGCGGGTCGCGGCGGCATCCAGTGTCCGTTATGCGCTGGATGAGATCATCGCTGCCTACTCGGCCGAGTACCCGGAGGTGGGAGTGTCCGTTTCGTACGGCTCCTCGGGTACGTTCTACGCCGAACTTCTGCACGGCGCACCTTACGATCTCTTCCTGGGGGCAGACGATTTCTATACTGCCGAGCTCGAACGGGCGGGCAGGGCAGAGGCAGGCACACGCTCTGCCTATGCGTTGGGCCGGCTGATCGTCTGGGCGCACGGCCGCCTGGGATTTGCTGACGAGGCGGCGGCTGCCGAAATCCTCGGCTCGCCTGCCGTGCGGCATATAGCGATCGCCAATCCAGCTCATGCGCCTTACGGTCGGGCCGGGATTGATCTGCTCACCAATCTTGGTCTTCTTGCGCACGTGGAGGGGAAGCTGCTGCGTGGGGAGAACGTTGCCCAGGCAGCGCAGATCGCCTTGCAGTCTGGCGGGGTCGGCATCTTCGCCTCGTCGTTGGCGACGGCATCACATCTTGCCAGGTCGGGGCGCATCTTCGAGCTGCCAGCTGACTCGCACGAGCCGTTGCGCCACGAGAGCGTGATCCTGGCCGGCCGTGGCTCTGCGCCGGTCCGCTCTTTCCAGGCGTTCCTGACCGGCCCGGCAGCCCAGGAAATCCTGGCCCGACACGGTCTGGAATCACCTCGAGGAGCTCCCCCGGGTGATTGAGCCGCTGCTGCTTAGCCTTCGCCTGGCCTTTGCATCGAGCGCGATATTGCTGCTGGCAGGCGTGCCACTGGCGTACATGCTAGCGCGCCGGCAGTTCCCGCTTAAGCGGGTACTCGAGACGATCGTGCTGCTTCCCCTCACTCTGCCACCCACTGTGCTGGGCTACTACCTGCTGGTTTCCCTGGGCTACCAGGGGCCCCTCGCGCAACTTTTTGGCATAGAGCTGGCGTTCCGGTTTGAAGGCCTGCTGCTTGGCTCCGTCATCTTCAGCCTGCCGTTCGCATTGACGGCATACCGCGAAGCCTTCCGGGCACTCGACGAAGATCTGTTGCAGACAGCCCGGACCCTGGGCGCCTCAAGGTGGCGCCGCTGGCGTCACGTAATCCTGCCGCTTACCTGGCCGGGGCTCCTGGCGGGCACGCTGCTTGCATTTGCGCACACCCTGGGGGAGTTCGGCGTAGTGCTGATGATAGGGGGCAGCATCCCGGGGGAGACGCGGGTGGTGAGCATCTACGTCTACGACCTGGTGCAGGCTCTCGACTTCGAGGGGGCGGCACGGGTATCGGGACTGCTGCTGGTGGTGTCTTTCGTGTTGCTCTTCGCCGTTCGTAATCTGGAGGCCTCATGGGCAGGACGCTACATGTCGCGTACCGAATCCGCTCACCGATAACCCTGGACGTATCACTGACGGTCAAGGGCTTTACCGTCCTGCTGGGGCGCAGTGGGACGGGCAAGACAACCCTGCTGAAGGCGCTGGCGGGCCTCGTCCCGGCACAGGGATCACCGTATGCCGGCCTCCCTCCCGAGCGCCGCCCTGTCGGCTACATGCCGCAGCGGAATGCGCTCTTTCCCCACATGACGGTCCGCGACAATGTGGCCTTCCCACTCCTTCACCTTCCGAGAGCTGACCGGTTGGGGCGCGCGACTCAGCTGCTTGAGGGTATGGAACTGGCCCACAAGGCACAGGCCCTGCCGCATGAGCTTTCACAGGGACAGGCGCAACGGGTGGCTCTGGCGCGTGCACTGGCACGTGCGCCGGAGTTGGTTCTTCTGGACGAACCGACCAGTGCGCTGGACGCTGTAACCCGGAATGCCGTGATGGCGGAGGTGATCGGAAAGCTCCGCGCTGCGGGTGTACCGACCCTCGCTGTCAGCCACGATCCCGCCGTGGCACGCATGGGTGACCGGGTGGCGGTCCTTGCGGACGGGCGAATCCTGCAACAGGGCAGCCCTGAGGAAGTATTCAACCGACCGGAAAACAGGGCCGTCGCCGAGCTGGTCGAATTTGGAGGACTCCATCCGGGTGTCCTGGTTTCCACCGGCAGTCCCTGGATGCGGATAAGGACCTCGCTTGGGGTGTTGCGTGCTGCCCACAGGCGCGGGCTCCAGCCCGGGCAGCGAATATTGTGGGGTATCCGGCCCGAAGACGTCTCCGTGCTGGAGCTCACCGGTGAAGCCGGACAGGTGAAGCCGGATAACGTCGTCGACGCCCTCGTCGGTTCAGCAGAAGTGCGCAACGGCAGCGGTACCGTTGCGCTGGCCAACCCTCCCGGGTTCGTCGTCGCCGTGCCCAGAAATATGCGGGACAGAATGAACCTGAGCGAGGGCAGTCGCATCAGGCTTCTGCTCGAACCTGCCTATATGCACGTAATGGCTGCTGGGGCCGCGGAGCAGGGTGAGGCTGCTGCCCCTTCCGGGAACGGCGCAACGACAGCCGAACGGGCATCCTTGTACCATTGACCCTCAAACGTGGACAGTGCTAAACTGCCGCCAACCGTATAATTATGTGCCGTACAAGTCTTGCTTTTCGGCCACGACCGTTTCGGAAGGGGTATGCATGTCTCGGAGTCGCAATACTTCAAAAACGTCGTTAAATCGCGTCCTTGATTCAAAGCTGCAGCGTCGGGATTTCCTGAAGCGAATGGCTCTGACCGGTGTGGCGGTAGCGGGTATGCCCCACGTCGGTCGTTTCGTCTGGGCGCAGAATGCTGTTTCGCCCAGCGACGTCATCGCCGGCAAGATCGAACCGATGATCATTCACAACGACCAGACCGGAGTGCTGGAAACGCCATTGGAGCTGTTGCGCGAGGACCGCATCACCCCGAAGGACCGGCTCTACATCCGCAACAACCAGATTCTGGAGCCCGAAGGGCGCACCATCGAGTCCGTTGAGGATCCGGGCTGGGTCGTGCAGATTGACGGTCTCGTCCAGTACACCAAGGCCGTTCAGCTTGCAGACCTTGCAGACATGGAGAACAGCGAAGTCGAGATGGTCCTGCAATGCTCCGGCAACGGTCGCTCCTTCTACGCCCAGGCTATCCAGACCCGCGGTACGCAGTGGCAGCACGGCGGCATGGGCAACGTCGTCTTCGGTGGCGTTCCCCTGCGGACGCTGTTTGAATCGTTCGACCCCGAACTGGGAGTCCACGCGAATGCGAAGTTCCTTACGGTTCAGGGGGCCGACAGCCCTACGGGAACAGCATCGGATTTCGAGCACAGCGTGCCGCTTGACTACGCTCTGGAACACGCGATGCTTGCCACCCACATGAACGGCGAACCCATTCCCGGAGCTCACGGCGGCCCAGTGCGGTTCGTCATCCCCGGTTACTACGGCACGATGAACGTCAAGTGGGTAAACCGTATCCGCTTCGATGCCGTCGAAACGAATAACTACAACCAGATCCCCCGTTACCGGGAGCCGATCGAGCCGATCGAGCCGGGTACGGACTTCACCTTTACCTTCGACAACAGCATTCCCAACTGGAATCAGAAGGTGAAGAGCGTGATCTTCGGTCCTCTCGCTGGCGAGTCGCTGTCGACTGGTCAGGTGGAGGTTCGTGGGGTGGCCTGGAATGACGGCATGACCGGTATCGAAGCTGTCCAGGTCTCCACCGATGGTGGCACCAGCTGGACGAATGCCGAGATCGAAACACCCGACAGCCCCTACGCCTGGTATCACTGGAGCGCTACGGTGTCACTCGACAGCGGCGAGCAGACGATCATTTCCCGCGCCATCGACAAGAAGGGCCGCGCACAGCCGCTCGACGGCACGATCGACTGGAACCCTTCCGGTTACTCCTGGAATGGTGCCGATCACGTCACCGTAGAGGTCGCCTGACTTTCCGGCCAACAACAATTCCTTCGTAATCTTGCGTGCCGTGCGGGTGTCCCGCCCGGCACGCAGTCGTGTCGGCGCCACTCCCCGATACTGGTAAATTGAGGAGCATGAACCCTATGCAATCGATTTCAAGAGTCGCTTTGGGCCTTATCGCGGCCCTCCTGCTTGGTCTTCCCGCACTTGCACAGGAGGGCCCGGGTGGCCTGCCTGCGGGTCCGGGCGCCGATCTGGTCTTTGCCAAGTGCCAGAGCTGCCACTCGCTTCAGTACGTGAAGGACTCGGCCGGTCTCCCGCTCTTCCTGTGGGAAGACACCGTCGATGAGATGATACGAAACGGCCTCGAGCTGACGGAAGAGGAGTACGAAATCGTCATCGAGTACCTCGGCACCTACATGGGTCCGAACCCGCCGGAACCCGCCGCCGTCGCGGATGCAGCTGATACGGAAGCAGCGGAAGGCGCCGGAGCCGCAGATTCTGAAGCCCCTGCGGAGGCCGACGGCGCCGCCGTGTATGCGGCCAACTGCGCGTCTTGCCACCAGGGTGAGGGACAGGGCGTACCCGGAGTGTTCCCGCCCCTGGCCGGCCACACTGCGCAGCTGGCGGTTGCCGAAGGCGGCCGCGACTATCTCGTCCATGTACTGCTGTATGGCGTACGAGGCGAGATCGAAGTTCAAGGCACTACCTACGACGGCGTGATGCCCGCCTGGGCGCACCTCAGCGACGCGCAACTCGCCGCCGTCCTGAACCACCTCATTGCGCTTGATGGGGACGGCGCCGACGTAGAGGAGTTCACCCCTGACTCCATTGCAGAACACCGCGGGGAAGGGCTCAGCGCGCAGGATGTTCTCGAGGCCCGCCCGGACGTGAACGGAAGCAACTGACGATGGCCCGCGCCGTGTCCCTTCACGCCGCGGGTGCGGACTTGCGCAAGGAGCGTGCCGAATCAATCCTGCTTACGGCGGGCCACGGTGCCGTCGGTGATCGTCATGCTGGGCGTGACCCCGAGCGGGCATTGCTGGTGACCTCGGCGAGCACGTACGATTACCTGGAGCGTCAGGGGATCGTGCTTGAACACGGCTCGTTGGGTGAGAATATCGTGGTTGAAGGACTGATCCCGGAGAAACTGCCCGAGGGTACGCGCCTTGTCGCGGGAGAAGTGGTCCTGGAACTTACGGGTCCTTGTACAGTCTGCAGCAGTTTGAGCGTGCTTGACCTGCGCCTGCCCAAGTTGTCTTACGGGCGGCGCGGCGTCTACGCCCGGGTAGTACGCGGTGGCAGCCTGCGGGAGGGAGACCGATTCGAGGTCGAACCCGGCCGGAACGGAAGCAAGCGGGAGCGGACCGGGAACTTCCCCGAAACCGCTTCCTGACCGGTTCGTCAGCGATTCGCTGCGGTCATGAACAGTGCCGGAGAAGCTGCAAGAGCTTGTCCGGCACTTTCCGTTTTTCATACGCCCGGTTGATTAGCCGCCAATCGCGACCATCGTTCGCGGTCGGTTGACCGGTCCCGTTACCCCGGACTTCACCTTCCGGTAGGTGGCGTAAAGGAATCGGTCCTGGATGGCAGGGATCGGATCGGGATCCCGCAAGGCCGACCGCACCTCGTACTCGCGGTCGGTCATCAGGCAAGGCCGCAGCTGGCCGTCGCTCGTTAGCCTCATTCGGCTGCAGGCCCCGCAGAAGGGCTGGGAGACAGGGTTTATGAAGCCGATTGCGCCCTTCCAGCCGGGTACCCGATAGAGCCTGGCGGGGGCGCTCGGGTCGGTGGGAACGACCTCGAGCTCTCCGAACTCGCGCTCGATCATTCCGCGTATCTCCTCACCGCTCACGAACTGCTTGCGGTACTCCTCGACGGGCGCATTGTTGAGGTGCATGTACTCGATGTAACGCATGTGGATCGGCTTGTCCTGCGTCAGCTGGGCAAGACCGGGGATTTCACTGTCATTGACGCCGCGGATAACTACTGCATTGAGCTTCACCGGCTCGAGCCCGGCCTCCATGAGGGCCTCGATCCCTTGCCAAACCGGGCGTATGCTGCCGCCATTTGTAGCGCGACGGAACACTTCGGGATCGAGTGCATCCAGTGAGATGTTCACCCGGTCCAGCCCTGCGTCCAGCAGTTCTGGCAGCCGCCGCGAAAGCAGGCTCGCGTTGGTCGTTATGGCAACGTCGGGCACTCCCGCGACATGCTTCGCGTGGTAGATCATCTCGGGCAGCTCCTTGCGCAGCAGCGGCTCGCCGCCGGTGAAGCGCACCGAGCTCATGCCCAGGCCTACTGCGGCTTCCACCACATTGGCGACGTCGCGGACACTCACGGTGCCGATAGGGTCCTTGTGGCCACTTCCCAGTGGATCGCAATAGGTGCAGCGGAAGTTGCAGCGCGGAGTGACACTGATCCGCAGGTCCTTGACGACGCGGCCGTATCTATCGACCAGATTTTCCACGAAATCGTCCTTTCACAGACAGGGGGCTTAAGGGTCTCTGATTGCGGTGCCCTCCCGGCGCACCCTATGCGGGGGCGATCTCCTTCTCTGACGCTTCTACCCACACGGAGTCGCCCTCGACGTACCTCTCCTTCTTCCAGATCGGCACCCGTTTCTTGACCTCGTCGATGATGTAGCGACATGCTGCAAACGAATCAACCCGATGCGCTGCAGAGACACCGACCCATACAGCGCATTCGCCAATAACGAGGTGGCCGACGCGATGGACGCACGCCACGTGCGAAACGCCGAAACGCTCCCGCGCTTCCGCGAGGATCCGTTCGCCTTCCTTCACGGCCAGAGCGTCGTAGGCTTCGTAGTGGAGGGATGTCACTGCGCGGCCGCCGGCATGATTACGGACGCGTCCCTCGAAGGTCGAGAATGCCCCGGTCGCCGGATCGTCCACCTTTCGACTCCATTCGGCGACATCTATCGGTTCACTCGTAATGGCAAACACTTCAACCTCCCGCTACTGGAGCGATAAAGGCAATCCGGTCGCCTTCGCGGATCTCATGCTCCCACGGGGCGAACTCATCGTTGATCGCCACCCGCAGGGCCTCGATCGGCAGGGGCATCTCAAAGCGTTCATGAAGCTCTGTGTAGAGGTCCCGCGCCGTTCGCGCCGAAGTATCGACAGTTTCGCTGTCCTTCTTGCGTACCTCTCGGAAGATTGCAAAGTGCTCCAGGGTAACGTTCTTGGAATCGTTCATTTCGGTCCTCCCGTCGAAAGTGTGGCGACAGCCCGCTCGTACTCGTGGGGGTGATTTGCGTTCGTCAACTCCTGCGCCGGCACATCCCCGATAAGCCGTATGCGGGCGTTCATTAGCAGCTTCCTGGGGCACGAATAGGTCATTCCCGCGAGCTGGGCCAGTCGCAGACGAGCTTTGGGTTCGTAGATCGCGCAAAGGGGTTCAGGGAGGCCGTCGTGCGGGCTCACGTAGGTCGTTGCGAAACGAAGGGGCGCACGGCCTCGCAGCAGCCTTTCTACAGTGGCGTCGCTTACAAAGGGCATGTCGCAGGCGACCACCAGCCACGCTGCCTCAGGATGTGTAACCATCGCGGAAAGGATCCCACCCACGGGACCCAGTCCAAGAAAGCGGTCCGAGACGTGTGGCAGCCTGGTCAGCTCCGGCTCCCCCTGTTGCCCCGGGTGGATGGAGAGGAACGTGCGTTCACAGTGTCGTGAGAGCAGGCGATGCAGCGCCAGGGCTTGCGGCTCCCCGTGATACTCGAGCGCCCATTTGGCGCGACCCATCCGGGTGCTCCTGCCGCCTGCCAGGACCAGGCCGTAAACCGGTGTCCGTGAGGCCCGGGCCAACAACTGCCTGCGGATTTCTTCGGCGAGTCCTGCAACGTTGGCCGGCGCGAAGTGCGGGACAGCGGAGGCCTGCGGACCCGGTTGCGTTCCTACGGTGGCGATCACATCAGAGGAAGTGCCCGCCTGAGCTGACGCCTTGCTGTCGCCTGACCCGCCATCCTGTGCCCCGGACAGCAGGACTTCGGGCAGTGCATCCGCGGCGTCGGGTTGAGTGTCATGCTGGGAAAGGACCAGGTCGCATCCAAGCAACGCATAGCGACGTTCGAAGAGCCCTGCCGGTCCTGGCCCCGAGGTTATGGATCCTGTGGTGTCGCTGAAGATGGCGGTAGGGCCAGCAGGTGAACGATCAGCCAACTTTGGTGGTGCTGGCTGGCTAACGTCCGGCTCCTCGAAGCGGGCATTACCCACCAGGAATTCGGAACTCAGGGCCTCGCCAAGTCGTTCGGCCAGCAGCTCCCTGTCACTGGCCGTGCCGCCCCGCAGCGCCACCTGGCACGGGTGGACACGTTCACTCTCCCGGCGCACCCTGTTAACGCTGCCCTGATCCACAGTCCTGCTGACGCTGTCACGGGCCGACATCGCGTTTTCCTCCCCGCTTCTCGATCAGTCGCAGGTCTTCGATGACGATCTCGTGGGAGAGCGCCTTGCACATGTCGTAAATCGTGAGTGCCGCTACGGAAGCGCCGGTAAGGGCTTCCATCTCTACGCCTGTCCTGCCGTGCAGGGAGACCGTGCATTCGATCCGTACCCGGCCATCGTCTTCCAGGGAGATATCGACATCGCACTTCTCGATAGGCAGCGGGTGGCAAAGGGGTATGAGTTCTCCGGTGCGCTTGACGGCCATGATCCCGGCGAGTATCGCCGTCTGGAAAACGGGTCCCTTCTTGCTGTGGATGTCACCCCCGTCAATGGCGGCGCGGACCTCTTGTGGCAGGGCGACGAAAGCCCGGGCGCGGGCTGTACGACGCGTCATTTCCTTGTCGCCTACGTCGACCATCTGGGCCCGGTTCTTATCGTCGACGTGAGTCAGCATGGCAAAACCTCAATTCCAGCCTTGCAGGTGCGGCGGCACCCGATGCCGCCCTGGCGACGGCCTTATGTTCCTGATGGTTCTCATCATACCCACTGCCACGAGTAGAAGGGCAGGATGGTACCGGCGGGCAGGTGCCCGCTGCCAGCTTCAATCTCCACGAAACCGTCACTTCGGCCGATCGAGAGGAAGTCGCCGGAGGTGTTTATGGTCACCTCCAGGGCCACCTCCCCTGCGGACTGGACTTCCAGGGATACCGGTGCGAAGCGCGTCAGGTGGGGGAGTCCCCTTACTCCCGACGCCAACTGGACCCGCCTGGGTGAAGGAGCCGTGCCGGACGAGCGTGACAGGAATGGCAGAACGTAGCGGTACAGGCAGGTCAGGGCCGAAACAGGGTTACCGGGCAGCGCGAATATTGCGGTACCGCTCCGCGTTCCGAACCACAGTGGTTTGCCTGGCCGCTGTGCGACCCCGTGAAAGTGCGGGGTGGCGCCGAGAGCCTCGAGCGTGTCAGGTACCAGATCGAAAGCTCCCATGGAGACACCGCCGCTGAGGATCACGACATCGTTTTGCCCGAGGATCGGTTCCAGCGCGGTCAACATCGCATCCCTGTCATCCTCGAGATGATGGAGAGTCACCCCGGTATAGCCAGAGGCCATCAGTCCTGCCTGCAGGGCGTAGGCGTTGGATCGGCGCACCTGATGCGCCTCAGGTATGTCGTCAATACCCACCAGCTCATCGCCTGTCGAACAGATTGCGACCCTGGGGATAGCGCTGACCATCAGGGTCGCCCTGCCCATGGCGGCCGCAATTCCTATGTGAGCTGCTGTGAGGCGCACGCCACTTCGGATGACCGTGCGGCCCTGCAACGCGTCACTGCCGCGGCTGTGCACGTTCATGCCGCCCCGAACCTCGACCCCGCTGGCCAGAGCGGCGACTTCGCCGTCCAGCGCTACATCTTCGATGCGCACGACCGCGTCGCACCCTTCCGGCAGGACGGCACCCGTCATCACTTCGATACAGGCGTCCGGGGCTACCAGCGAGAGCGGCGGCTGGCCGGCTGCCTGCACGCCTTGGCGCCGGAAGGATCGCAGGCCGCCGGCAACTGCCGCCGAGGACAAGGCGATGCCGTCCATGGTCACCCGGTCGAAGGGCGGCTGGTCACGGTCAGTGGTCACGTCCTGCCGCAATACCCGGCCCACACTTTCAGCAAGGGGCAACCTGCAAGCCGGAAGCACGCTCACCTGTTCAGCCAGGATCAGGTCGGCCGTTGAAACCTCGATCAGGCTGGACATCCTCTTCGTGACGGGCATCAGGCCCGCGCGCGTGCGGGACGACGTATTACCTGTGGCGTTCATTTCGGGGAGGCTACCACAGGCCACGTGATGCTATGCTTCCGGCACGGATAAAAGGAAACACGGCAGCCTCCGGGCGAGATTTGCCGGGTATAAGGTTTGAATATGCTCTCTGACGATCAACGTGCCCGCTACGACCGTCACCTCCGGCTTGCCTCCTTCGGTGAAGAGGCGCAGGAGCGGCTGCTTGCGGGTTCAGTACTCATTATCGGGGCTGGCGGGCTCGGCTCGCCGGCGTTGCTCTATCTGGCTGCAGCGGGTGTGGGCCGGATCGGGATCGTCGATGACGACGTGGTGGATCGAAGCAACCTGCAGCGGCAGGTAGTCCATAGGGACTGCGATGTCGGTACCGCCAAGGCTGTGTCGGCCGCCCGCGCTGTCACCGAACGCAACCCGGGGGTGGCTGTCGACGTTCATGAGGTCCGGCTGCACGAAAACAACGTCCGTGATCTCCTGCAAGGCTATGACGTGGTGATCGACGGGTCCGACAACTTCACTACCCGGTACCTCGTAAACGACGCAGCCGTACTCACGGGAGTCCCGGTAGTTCACGGTTCGATCCAGCAGTTCGACGGACAGGTTTCAGTTTTCGCTGCAGACAACGGCCCCTGTTACCGCTGCCTCTTTCCGGACCCGCCGCCCCGCGGCACGGTGCCATCCTGTTCACAGGCCGGGGTGCTGGGTGTGCTGCCCGGCACCATAGGCAGCGTTCAGGCTACCGAGGCGATAAAGCTCCTTACCGGTCTGGGCGAGCCGCTGATTGGCCGCCTGCTGCGTTACGACGCCCTCCGGATGACGTGGAGTGAATTGCGGCTGCCGCGAGATCCGGACTGCCCTGTTTGCGGCAAGCAGCGCACGATCACGGACGTGACGCAGGTCGAAGATGTGGTGTGCAACGTGCCAGCACTGCTGCGGCTCAGCGCGCAGGACTACGACCGGATGCGGGCAAGGGGAGAGGATCACCTGCTCCTGGACGTACGCGAACATTCCGAAGTGGCTGCAGGGCACATCCCGGGCCACAAGCACGTTCCGTTGGGTGAATTGCGTGACCGCATGGCGGAACTGGAGGGTTGGCGGGACCGCCTCATCGTGTGCCAATGCCACCGGGGCGGCCGCAGCCTGGAGGCGGCGGAAGTGTTGAGCGAACTGGGTTTCACCCGCCTGGCAAACCTGGAGGGCGGGTATCTGGACTGGCGGCGCTGGACCCAGGAGGGCGTCTCTACCGGGCTATAGAGGACTCCTGTTGCGCCTGTCCAGCAACAGCAGCGAAGTCGCCGTCACGACCATGAGGATCACCGAAAGGGCGAGGGCGCTGGCGTAGCTGGTG
>CALKAI010000112.1 GCA_937983275.1 uncultured Trueperaceae bacterium
TTCCGCGGGTTCATCGAGGCGGCCGTCACCCGGCGCAAGGAGACGCCAACCGTCGGATGAAGCCGTCGCCTTTGCCAGTACCCCTGATAATCGGTGTCGCCGGCGGGACCGGTTCCGGCAAGACGACGATCACCGAGGCGATAACCGCCTGCGTGGGCAGCGACGCCGTCGCGGTCCTGCCACAGGACGCCTACTACCGCGCCCAGGGTGACCTGCCGTTCGAGGTGCGGGAGCGCACCAACTACGACGAACCCGGGGCGTTCGACACTGACCTGCTAGTCCGGCACATCGAACTCCTGAAGGCACGGAAGCCGGTCGAACGGCCCGTCTACGACTTTGCGCGTCACAACCGCTCGGAGCAGTCGACGCTCGTGAAGCCCGGCCCGGTAGTGGTGGTCGAGGGCATCCTCGTCCTCCACGAGCCGCAGCTGCGTGAACGGATGACCCTCAAGGTGTTCGTCGATGCGCCGCCCGACGAGCGCTTCATCAGGCGGCTGGAGAGGGACGTGAAGGAGCGCGGCCGCGCGGCCGAGGGCGTCATCGAGCAGTACCGGCGCACCGTGAAGCCGATGCACGACCTGTTCGTGGAACCGACGAAGGCGCACGCGGACCTGATCATTCCGGAAGGCGGCCGCAACCAGATTGCGCTGAGGGTGCTCGCCACCTTCGTACAAGCCTTCCTGCAGGGCCTGGAGGGAACTGACGCATGAGCACCTTTCGCCGCATCGCCTGGATCGCCGTAATTCTCGCGCTGCTGCCGGCAGCGGTCCTCACCTGGCAACGGATCGGGGCAGAGGAAAACGAACAGACCGCAACAGCCCTCATCGACGAGATAGCACTGCGCGAGCAGGCGTTTGCGAGCGGCTGGGACCCCTTCGAGCTGGCGCTCCACTACCGCGAGGCGGGCCTGCCCGGCATCGTCGTTTATGAGGAGACACCCGAGACGCTGGCGCAGGCCGGCAAGATCCTCGCCCTGCCGGGCTACGAGCTCGCGGCGGCAGCCGCGGCAGCGGGCACGGAAATGCCGGGGATTCCCGCCGGAAGCACCGTGCTGAGCGAGATCGAGGCCGGCGCATTAGACGCCCTGCACGAGAAGTTCCGCGACACCCCGATAACATTCGAGCTTGCCGGCCGCACCTGGTACGCGGTGCCGGGCGAGGTCATGGACAGCCTCCCGCTGGGTCCTGACCGCGAGCGCATCGCTGCCTATCACGAGGCGGGCTTCGACATCGCCTACCGGCCGCTCAACCATCCGTCGCTAGCCAGCGTGGGTGAGGATTTTCCTCCGGAAGCGAACTACCTGATTCACATGCAGTTGCAGGTCGCCGGGCAGCCTGACCTGCTGAGCGAGACGATCGCCGCCTCGCAGGCGTACCTGACCGGGATCATCGAGGGCACCGAGCAGAGCGGGATGGTGGACATTGCCCAGAAGGTCCCCACCGTGCGCCTGCTCTCCTTCAACCAGGATTACGTGAACCAGCAGCTCACCCCCGACGACCTGATCGAGAAGTACCTGCTCGCGGCTAACGAGCGGAACATTTCGCTCCTCTACCTGCGCCCCTACACCGAGCCGCACCTGGGCAACATGGTCGAGAACACCGAGCAGCTAATCAGCGGCCTGGTGGCCGAACTCGAAACGAGCGGGTTCACGGTAGGCAGCCTGCAGCAGCGTCACCTGGAGTTCTCGCCCGCTGCGGTCCTGCGCCTAATGAGCGCAATCGGCATTCTGGCCGGTTTGCTGCTCCTGGCCCTCGCCTACCCGCAGCCGTGGGGCGCCGTGGTCGCCGTGGCGGTCGCCGGCCTTGCCCTGGTGGCGGCCGGGCCCAGCTGGGCCGCACTGGCACTCGTTGCGGCGCTGGTCTTCCCCGTGCTGGGCTTCAGCTACCTCTCGGAACGGCTCGTCTCCCTCTTCGGTGCAACCGCCATAAGCCTGGCGGGAGCCATCCTGCTTGTCGCCGTGGGCAGCGACGCCCCGTCGATGAACGGCATCGAGCCGTTCAGGGGGGTCGCCGCTACTCTGGTGGTGCCGCCTGCCCTGTTCGTTTTCCAGTACGCACTGCGATTCAAGCGGCCCGCCACCTGGATCACCTCGCTGTGGGGACACCGGGTGCGCCTGGGCGAGGTCGTGATCGCCGTGCTCGTCCTGGCGGCGGTTGGCCTGGTGGTGATACGCCGCGGGAACTTCCCGATCATCGGTGCTTCGGAGATCGAGCTGGCCCTCCGCTCGTTCCTCTCTGACCTGTTCGTGCGGCCCCGCTTCAAGGAGCTGCTGGGCCACTCGCTGGCAGTGGTGGGCCTCATGCTCGCCATCCTGCCGGCGTGGATGCGTGCCGGCCTCCTCACCGGCGGCGTTATCGCGCAGGCCACCATCCTCAACTCCTTCAGCCACTACCACACTCCCGTGCTGATAAGCCTGCAGCGCACGATCATCGCTCTCGTGCTGGGCTTCCTCATTGGCCTCGTCCTCGTTGCCGTCACCCGCGTTGTGATCCACTTCGGCAGGCGCTGGCTCGAAAGTGACGGAGACGGGGAGACGCTCGCCGGCACCGATGGGGAGGGTACAGGGCGGCCGCCCGGCAGCTCACCGGCAAAAGCAACGTGAAGGTTGCGATAAGCGGCTACTACGGTTACGGCAACGTCGGGGACGAAGCGCTGCTTGCGGCCCTGCTGGACGGGCTGGGCAAGGGCGGTTTCCGGCCCCTGGTCCTGAGCGGCGATCCCGCTGCAACCCGTGCCCTGCACGGCGTCGCCGCAGCAAACAGGGCAGTTGGACTGGTCCCGGCGCTGCTGCGCTCGCAGGCCCTGGTCAGCGGCGGCGGCGGGCTCCTCCAGGACCGGACCAGCGCCCGCAGCCTCGCCTACTACCTGGGCGTGATTGGCCTTGCGCGCCGCCTGGGCCGCCGGGTGGTCGTCTACGGACAGTCGATAGGCCCGCTCAGCGATTCCGGCAGGCGGAAGGTGGCGAGGGCACTGAACGGCGTACCGGTGGCGGTGAGGGACGAAGCTTCGCAAGGCCTGCTGCGCGAACTGGGGGTAGCGGCTCACCTCACTGCCGATCCCGCCCTGCTGCTCGACGTGACCCCACAGGAGACGGGTGTGCCCCCAGCTCTTCCCATGGAGCTTACAGGCGACACCGCGGTACTCCTGCCCCGGGCCGGGCATCCGGACATCAACCGGGCGCTCCGGGTACTGGCGCAGGAGCTGAGCGCGAGCAACATCCCCGCACTGGTCGTCGCAATGCAGCCGGAGTTAGATGGCCAGCCCGCCCTGGAGGTTGCCGAGGGCCTGGCAGGTGTGCACGCGCACCCGGCCTCGACCCACGCCGAGGTGCTGCAGATCGTCTCCCGGGCCGGTATTGTCGTGAGCGCCCGCCTGCACGGCCTGATCTTGGCCGCCGCCGCACAACGTCCCATTGTTGGCCTGAGTTACGACCCGAAGGTGGCGGCTTTCATGGCGGAGGTCGGCGCCCCCTTCTTCCGGGAGCCTGTCGACATTCGCGGCCTCCTCCACGCCACGGCCCAGCGGGAGCCCGTTGACGCCGTTAAGCTCGCTTCGCTGCAGGCCCGGGCCCGCAGCGGCATCGACTGGCTGCTGCACTCGTTGCGGGGAGACGGGTAATCTAGGGCATGGGCGCCCCCCGTACCTGGCGAAAGATCCTGCTCATCCTCCTCGTGGCAGCTGTTCCTGTGGCAGCTCATGCTCAGGAGCTGCAGGAGCAGATGGAGGACCTGATCGAGAGGGGCTTCTACAACTCGGCCGCGAGGGTGGTGGGGCCCGAGCTGGTGGAAAGTGAGCCGGAGAACGCGTACGCCCACTACCTGTATGCCGACGCCCTCTACCTGACGGGCGCCCTGGAGGCCGCCCGGGTAAGCCTGGATACGGCCTTCGAACTGGCGGCCGAGCCGACCGCGGCGATGCTGCACCTGCGCGGTCTGCTGCTGGCACAGTCAGGGGATGCGCTGGCCGGGGCACAGCAGGTGCGGGAGGCCTTCTCGATGAGTGGGGAGTACGAGCATGCCATGGACTGGGGCCGGCTGGCCTGGCAATCAGCTTCCCTGGATGAGGCCCTGGCCGCTTTCCAGGCGGCGGCGGGCACCCCCCGCGGCGAGCGCAGCTCCTGGCCGCACCTCAACCGGGGGAGGATCCTTTCCTTCCTGGGGCGGGAGGATGAGGCAATCACGGCATTGCAGGAAGCCATCAGGGTCTTCGAGGCCCATGACACCGGTGAAACACGACCCTCACCGGCCTACGTTGAGGCTTACTACCGTATTGGCGAGATCTACGAACGGCGCGGCCTGGAACAGGAATCGGAGTCGCTCCTGGAGCTCGCGCTGGACCATTACAGGGCCGCCCTGACGGGGGACCCCAACTACGGGCCTGCCGCCAGGGCGTTGGAAGAGTTGTCGGGCCGGCTGTTATGACCGGCCCCCTGTCCCGGCAGTGCCGGTGGCGGGTTTCTACTGGTCGATAGCGAAACGCATCCGCACGCTGACTCTTACGCTCAGTTCGCCGGGAGAAACCGGCGCCGCATCACTGGCAAAGGCAACCGCCCGCTGGAGCCCTACCGCTGTGGGCGAACCGCCCGCGAGCTCCTCGATAATCAGCACGTCCCCTACTGCGACCCCTGCCGCGGCTGCTAGCTGCTGGGCTCGGGCAACTGCATCCTGCACGGCGGCGTCCCTGGCCTGCGCTGCCACCCGGGCAGGGTCCGCGAATTCGAAGCGGATGCCGCCCACGGCGTTCGCGCCCGCATCGACGCTCGCGGCGAGGACCTCACCGGCCCGCTGCGCACCGTCCACCGTGACGGACAGCATATGCTCGGCCCGGAACACCGACCTGCGTTCCTCCCCGCCCTGAGGCAGGGGTTCATACCGGTCCTGACGCCAAACGTTGTAGGAGATGGTCTTGATGTTCCGCTCCGCGATGCCCAGTTCAGCAAGGGCGTCGATGATGCGGCGTACCGCCTCATCAACCTGGGCGACCGCCTCACGCACATCCTCGTCCTCGGAGTTGGCCCCCACCTGCACGGTCGCCCGGTCGGGCTCGCCATAAACGAGGCCCTCGCCAGTCACGACGATCTCGCCACCCTCCCAGCGGGCGCCCGGTTCGGTTGCCGATTGGGCAAGGGCACCGCCGGCGACAGTCAGGATCAGCAGGAAGAGGAGTGTCATCAGACCACGGCGGTGCTGGCCAGCGTTACGGAGTGACTTGTCGTTGCCTGTGGTTGCGGCCGCAGGGGTTTGCATCATGTTTTCCCGTCTTTCTCCCGCTAGTTGACCATCTTCGTGCGCCGTTGCTGGAAGTCCTGCAACACGTACTGGCCAATGGTGCGGGGCGTGGTGTAGTACGCCTTGCCTCTGGTCATGTGGCTCACGCGCTGGACGAACGCGATGAGTTCCGGGTCGCGCGCGAGCATGAAGGTGTTGATCTGGATCCCCTGCCGGCGGCAGTTGCCGACCTCGCGCAGGGTCTCCCCCAGCACCACGGGATCCAGGCCGTATGCATTCTTATATACCCTGCCGCCGGGCAGTGTGATCGCCGAGGGTTTCCCGTCGGTGATCATCACGATCTGCTTCATCTCCTTGTTCTGCTGGCGCAGCAGCTTCTGGGCCAGCCGCAGTCCCTCCCGGGTGTTCGTATGGTAGGGGCCCACCTGGGCACCGGCCAGGTGCGCCAGCGGCACCTCCTCGGCCGAGTTGTGGAACAGGATGAACCTGATGGTGTCGCCGGGGTATTGCGTGCGGATGAGGTGGGCGAGCGCGAGTGCGACCTGCTTGGCGGGGGTGAAGCGGTCCTCGCCGTAGAGGATCATGGAGTGGGAGCAGTCGAGCATTACCACCGTCGCCGCCGAGGAGTGATAGTCGGACTGGACAACCTCGAGATCCTCGTAGTCGAGGCTGAAGTGGCCGTCCTCGCCAACGCCGCGGCGGGCGGCGTTCTGCAGGGTCCTGGACAGGTCGAGGTTGAGCGTGTCGCCGAACTCGTACGGCTTGCTTTCAGCCTCCGACACCACCCCGGTCGACTGGTGGTCGGTTTCGTGCGCGCCGATGCTGCTTTGCCCGGCTCCACCCAGAACGTCCTTGAGCGTACGGTAACCGAGGAAGTCGATCGCCTTGTTCGTCAGTTCGAACCTGACCTCGCCCGGGTCCCGCTCCGGCCCCACTCCTCCCTGGGCGGCATCCTGTGAGGGATCCGTTCCCGCCTGTGGCTTGAGGTACCCCTGGGCTTCGAGCCGCTGGGCCAGGTCCTTCACTATCTGGCCAAGCTCACTCTCCATCCAGTCGTCGCTGTTCATCGCGGCCTCGACCAGCTCATCACTCACCAGTTCGTTGTTGATGAGGGCCTCGGCAATCGCGTCGTAGAGGTCCTGGAGGGTCTGCTGGTAGTCGGGGTCTGGATCCCACGGGTTCCGGTTGAACCCCGACTCGAGCAGCCGGTCCTGGAGCATCTTCATCAGATCGGCCATGTCCAGGTCGTCCAGGGTCGGTTCATACCTCGAGTAGCGGACGGTCGGCATCTGTCACCTCCACTTCTGGGCGAAGAGAGGGCACTGCACACGGGCCGGGCAAGCAGCGGCTCCCATCAGTTCCAGCGCGGCCGCGAACGTTCCATGTCGGGAATGTCAGGCTGGGCGGCCACGTAACCGCGCTCTTCGCTCCTGGCAACCTGCCGGCGGGCGTAGAGCCCTTCGAGGACGAACTCGGCAGCGGCGGCCAGCTGCTCCGGAGAGTCCTCCTCGGCAAGACTCCTGGCGCAATCCAGCAGACCGGGCACGCTGCCGAACAGCTTCACCAGTTCGGGAGTGGGCATGGTGTCGGGCACCTTCAGGCCGTTGTCCTCCTCGAAATACTCGACGACCGGCCCCGTATCCAGTCCGAAGGCCCTGCGGTTGAATACTGCCGCCACCGCCTGGCGCACGATCTCGCGGGCTACGGCCTCGCCGCCTTTCAGCTCGCCTTCGTACTCCAGCTCGATCTTTCCGGTGATGGCGGGCAGGCCCGCGTACAGATCGAGGGTCCGGGCTATCGGGCACCTCTCGCCCAGGAGCAGGCTGCGGCGCTCAGCATTGGAAACCACGTTCTCCATGAGGCTTATGGGCAGGCGCTGGGAGACGCCGGACTGCTTGTCCACCCGGGAGTCGTCACGCGCCTGGAAGGCGACCTCCTCCACCACCTCAGCCAAATACCCCGGCATGTTCACCTGGGTCTCGCGCGCGGTCCACGCCTCCTGGCGGGTGATGGCCATCCCCTCTTCGACGGTGGCGGGGTAGTGCGTGCGTATCTCACTGCCGATGCGGTCCTTGAGGGGCGTGATTATCTTGCCCCGGGCCGTATAGTCTTCGGGGTTGGCGCTGAAGACGAGCATCACGTCGACGGGCAGGCGAACCTTGTAGCCCTTAATCTGCACATCGCCCTCCTGCATGATGTTGAAGAGCGCGACCTGGACCTTGCCCGAGAGGTCGGGGAGTTCGTTCATCGCGAAGATGCCCCGGTTGGCGCGGGGCAGGAGCCCGTAATGGACCGACATCTCGTCGCCCAGGCGGGTCGCCTGCCGGGCGGCCTTGATCGGGTCGACGTCGCCGATGATGTCGGCAACCGTGACATCCGGCGTTGCCAGCTTCTCGACGTAGCGTTCTTCCCGGGGCAACCACTCGATGGGCGCCTCGTCGCCGGCCTCTTCCAGCAGCTTGCGGCCTTCCGCGCTTAGCGGCCGGAACGGATCGTCGTTCAGTTCGGTGCCCGCCAGCACCGGGATCTCTTCGTCGAGCAGCTGGGTCAGCTGCCTGAGAATTCTGGTCTTGGCCTGGCCCCTCAGGCCCAACAGGATGAAGTTGTGCCGGCTCAGCAGGGCGTTGACCACCTGCGGAACGACCGTCTCGTCGTAGCCGACGATGCCTTCGAACACCCTGCCACCCTCGCTGAGGCGGCGTATGAGGTTCGCACGCAGCTCATCCTTGACGCTGCGACCGGCATCCCGTTCGAACCGGCTTCCTCTCAACTCGCCTACGGTCGTGGCTTTCACTCCATCCTCCTGTTGGCGGGAATTGTCGTCATGAAGGCACTGTAGCACCGGCCCCTCTGAGCTCTATGTGGCACTATCCTTCATTGCCGAGAGATTCTGGGCCGTGGCCAAGCTACCCAAAGCGTAAGCATCCTGCAGCGGGCTTTCCTGCCCACCGGGCACGTATTCCGAAGGCTCCGGTCGGTTAGGGTTACCCATGACCACCATCCACAGTGCCGAGATAATCTCGGTCGGCACCGAGCTCCTCCTGGGCGAGACTGTCGACACGAACAGCTCGTTTCTGGCCAATGAACTCGCCAACAGGGGCGTCGACGTCTACTGGTCGCAGCGCGTGGGCGACAACTTCCCCCGCCTGGTCGCCGCACTCCAGGCCGCCACCGGCCGCTCTGACCTGGTGCTGCTCACGGGGGGACTGGGGCCAACGGCCGACGACCTCACCAGGGAGGCCGTGGCCGCCGTGATGGGCGAGGAGCCGCAGGTGGACGAGGGGCTCGCCCGTGACCTCAGGTCCTGGTTTGCCGGCCGCGGGCGCACCATGCCCGAGGGCAACCTGAAGCAGGCCTGGCTCATCGGCAGCGCGGTAAGCCTGCCCAACCCCCTCGGCACGGCGCCCGGCTGGCTGGTCACGAAGGCCGGAAAGTACATCGTGGCCCTGCCCGGCCCGCCCCACGAGATGACGCGGATGTGGGGCGAAGAGGTGGTGCCGCGTTTGCCTCTGCCTCAATCGCGGCTGTTCCGGATCATCCTGAAGACCCACGGTCAGGGGGAATCCGCCATCGCCCAGCTGCTCGCACCGTTTCTCCACAGCAGCAATCCGACCGTGGCGACCTACGCCAAGGACGACGGCGTGCACGTGAGGGTGGCCGCCAAGGCGGCGGGCGCCGCGAGTGCGCGGCAAAGTGCAGAGGGGTTCGCGCGCCAGGTCGAGGAGCGGCTGGGTGGCCTCGTCTGGGGACGCGACGATGCCGAACTGGCCGGGGTCGTCATTGACCAGCTGGCGACCCGCAACATGACTCTGGCGATCGCCGATGAAGCGGGAGTTCTGGGACTGGGTGAGGCGCTTGCCGCGGCTGCAAGGGGCGGTTCGGTATTAAGGGGTGCCGTGGTAGCATGGTCGCCGAACACGGCGGCTGCTCTGGGTTTACCGCCGCCATCCACGCGTCCCGCCCTCGCAACTGAGTACGGAACGCAGGTGGCGAAGGCGGTCCAACAAGCTCTTGCGGCCAGTCTGGGCGCCTCCCTCGTGTGGACGAACGCCGGCACTGGTCGCTCCGATGCCGCGAACGATGAGATGCTGTTCACCGTCACGCAGGCGGGAAAGGCATCCTCCGTTCGCATTGGAGGGGGAGGGACCCGAGGCGTTGCAGGGCGGGTGAAGTTGCGCAACGAGGCGCTTCATCACCTGCGCAGCAGTGTAATGGCCGGCGACGTGTAGAAATCTGATGCGATGCGTCCACGCTTTCGCGGGACGGAGGCTAAGTTGATGAACGAAGGACGTCGAAAAGCACTCGACGGCACCATCCTACAGATCGAGCGTCAGTTTGGTAAGGGCGCGATCATGCGGTTGGGTGATGAGGGTGTTGATC
>CALKAI010000113.1 GCA_937983275.1 uncultured Trueperaceae bacterium
GCGAGGCAGCGACCGTCTACACCTCCGGCGAGCATTGCCCCATGTGTGCCGCTGCACATGGGCACGTTGGACTGGGAAGGATCGTCTATGCAAGCTCCTCCGAGCAGCTGACGCAGTGGCTGGAGGAAATCGGCGTCGCCCCAGGCAGAGTGAAGCCGTTACCGATAAATGTGGTTGTACCTGCCGTGCAGGTTGCGGGGCCTGCGCCGGAACTGGCCGAGCAAATCTACAGCCTCTACCGGCAGTACCACTCCGGGTGAAGTTGGGGGAACGCGGGGTTTTCAGGAGGCAGCGGAGAATTCATCGTCTGGCGTTACTTGTGGCAGCCGCCCGGGTCGAACGAACGAGCGTCGTGCCGAGCCAGGCGGCCAGCAGCAGATTGAGCGCTACTGGGGCCACGATCGTTCCCAATGTGTACTGTCCGATAAGCCAGAAGTAGATCATGTTAATCGCGACCAGCAACAGGCCGGCGGTCAGTACCATCGGCAGAACCAGAGAGCGGTCCTTCTCTGCCGACAGGAAGCCGACGACGCCGGCAAACGAGAGCAGCACTGCGCCCAGCAGCGATTCGATAGCCGGATCGGTTACCTCACGCGCAAACACGAATTCCGACATCATCGGGAAGAACTGGATTATCCCGGCGGCAGCCAGATAGATTGCCGCTACACTCAACGGAAGCCTGAACCTGTCCCACTTCTCCATCTTTCCCCTCCTCCGGAAGCCCGGGATGCAGGCAAAGAGCAAAATGGTGCAGGCAAGGCGCGGGAATCCCGGCACGTTTTTCCGTGGGTGGATTATAGACCTGGTTGAGCTGGGAAGCTCCAAGTTGGAGTCGAAAAGACTCCTCGGCGAACTGGTCGAATGGGCTTGCTGGTATATCAACCACCCAGTTCAGCCCGTACGCCACGTTTTCCAGGCCACCGCGCGCTGCAAGCTTGGGCAACTCGATTGCGGGTACGCCGGCCTCGGCAGCTTCCCTGGTAGTACCGACGACCTGTCGATTACGAATCGACTGCTCTACCAAGGCGAGCGAATGTTCCCTGTGCTATTATCATCGATAGGCTTAGTATCACTACATAGTATCAGTGGAAATGACGCGGGCACGGTGAGCTTGTCAGGAAAACACAGTCGAACTTTCAACGAGATCTTCGCTGAGCCGATTAGAGCCAATATCAGTTGGCGTGATGTTGAATCTCTGTTCAGGGCGCTAGGCGCAGAGATTTCGGAAGGAAGTGGTTCGAGGGTAAGAGTGCGACTTAATGGACGCAGAGCAGTCTTTCATCGTCCCCATCCTCGGAACCAGCTGCACAAGTCGGCTGTAAGAAGTGTCCGGAGGTTTCTTCAGGAAGCAGGAGTATCAAGATGAACGGTGTATTGAAATACAAGGGTTACACGGCACAAATCGGATTCGATGATGAAGCAAAGGTGTTCCATGGGGAAGTTCTGCACCTAAGAGACGTAATCACTTTTGAGGGGACGTCTGTTGAGGAACTCGAAGAAGAATTCAAGAATTCCGTTGAAGACTACCTGGAGTGGTGCGCTGAAGAGGGTCACGACCCCGAGAAGCCGTATTCGGGCCATTTCGTTACTCGTACCTCTCCAGAGATTCATAGGGATGCAGCGACTGCAGCGGCAGCACGTGGCAACAGCCTTAACGCCTACGTAACCGAGGCGATTGAGGAGAAATTGAGGCGAGACCATTACCGCCATCCCTCTAACACTCAAGACAGCTGAATTTGTCTCAGCATTGAATTGATCCCAGAATCCTCAAAAACAGTCAGGACGCAGCCTCCAAAGAAGCCGCGTCCTAGACGTGGAGCCAACGGTCGGACTTGAACCGACGACCTGTCGATTACGAATCGACTGCTCTACCAGCTGAGCTACGTTGGCAAACCGGGCGCGGAGGCGCGGCGCCCGAAAGCGCGGCGCCTCCGCGTATGTGGTGGCCAGAGGCGGGATCGAACCGCCGACACCACGATTTTCAGTCGTGTGCTCTACCTACTGAGCTATCTGGCCTTACTGGAGGGGTTGGTTTCCCAACCCCTCATTTGGCGGAGCCGACGGGATTTGAACCCGCGACCTTCTGCGTGACAGGCAGATATGCTAACCGCTACACTACGGCTCCACGCGTTCGCCCGAAGATCCAGACCCTCAGGGCGAAGGGCATAATACCCGACCCCCGGAGGGGTGTCAACGGCTACAGAGCGCGTCCCGTGCGGCCGAACTGCACGCCGGCGCCAATCACCGCCAACGCAAGGATGAGTACCACGAACCAGGGTTCGCGGCTTGCGAACTCGAAGCCGTGCAGCGTGAGGAGCTCCTGACCCAGCCCCAGCCGCGGCTGGGGGACGGCCGGCACACCTGTACCGCCGACCCAGCCACCCAGCAGCGCCAGTCCGGCCGTGGCCACCAGAGAAGCACCACTGAGCGAGGTGAAGGCGATGATCAGGGCCCGCTGGAAGATCGCCACGAGCACGCCTGCGGCCACGCCGACAACCAGAGCCGGCACGAGCTCCTGGCCGGCACCGGCCATCGCCCAGAAGCCGATCAGGAAGCCCCACAGGAACAGCAGGGCCCTCACGGCGAACCAGGCGAGGGCCGCGAAGATGCCCCCGACGATCAGGGCGCTCACCAGGGCGACGCCGCTGCCGGGCGGCTGGCCAGTGAGGCTGAAGTAGACGTCAGGACCCAGGTAGAAGCCCAGTACGGCGCCACCCAGGACGATCAGTATGCGGAAGAAGGCGTAGCCGAAGAAAAGCTGCACCAGCCCGAACAGCAGGAGGAGCAGCAGTTCCAAGTCAGGACCTGTTCTTCGCCGCCGCGGCCACCTGGGCCGGCCCTGGCTGGGCACCCCCACCGGCGGTGGTGCCCACCGCTTCGGTCGCCGGCGCATGACCGAGGTCGACAAGGAGCCGGCGGATGGCGTTGGGGCCAAAGCCCATCTCCTCGTGCTGCTCTGCCGGATTCCCGTGGGGAACCGTGATGTCGGGAACACCGAGGCGTTTCAGTGGCACCTTCAGGTCGTTGTCGCTCAGGAACTCGGCAACTGCCGAGCCCATGCCCCCCTGGAGCGCGTGATCCTCTATCGTGATGAGGAGCTCGGAAGAGGACGCCAGCTCGGTCAGCATGGCCTCGTCGAGCGGCTTGACGAAGCGGGCGTTGACGACGCCCACGTCCTCGAGGCCTTCGGCCGCCTGGAGGGCGTACTGGACCGTGGGTCCCATGCCCAGCAGGACGACCTTGCGGCCCTCCTTGAGGGTCTCCCAGGTGCCCCACTCGATGGGGTCCCACTCCTCGACGGGAGACTCGGGTGCCGGGGCGACGCCGCCGCGCGGCCAGCGGATGGCCTTGGGTCCGCCCAGGCGCAGCGCCTCGCGCAGCATGGAGCGCTGCTCCTGTGCGTTGCGGGGCATGGCGATGGAGATGTTCGGCAGGGTGCGCAGGTAGGCGATGTCGTAGAGGCCCTGGTGGGTGGCACCGTCGCCGCCGACGACGCCGGCGCGGTCGATGGCGAAGACCACGTCGAGCGCGTCGAGGCACACGTCGTGGACCACCTGGTCGTAACCGCGCTGCAGGAAGGTGCTGTAGATGGCGACGATGGGCTTCTCGCCGCGCAGCGCCAGGCCGGCGCCGGTGGTAACCGATACGTCCTCGGCTATGCCGACGTCCAGGTAGCGGTGCGGGTGGACCTTGCTGTACTCGACCAGGCCGCTGCCCTCGCGCATCGCCGGGGTGATCACCCAGACGCGGTCGTCGTGCGAGGCGAGCTGGGTGGCCGCGTCACCGAAGGCGTTGTTCCAGCCGTACGACTTGCCCGGGGCGACCGGGTTGCTGGGGTCGAACTTGGGGGCGCCGTGCCAGGTGATGGGGTCCGACTCGGCGATCTTGTAGCCCTTCCCCTTCTTCGTGACGATGTGGAGCATGGTCACGCCGGGCAGTTCGCGTACCTTCTTCAGGTAGTAGAGGAGCTGCTCCAGGTCGTGGCCGTCGATGGGGCCCACGTAGCGCACCCCCATCGCGTGGAAGGGGTTGGCGCTGCCCGGATCGAAGAAGCGCCGGGCGGCCTCCTTCGTGCGGGAGACCAGATCGGCGAGCGGCTCCCAGATGTTCGACAGGGCCTTCTTGCCGGAGGCCTCCGCGTTCTGGAACCACTTCTGCACCTGCAGCTGGCGCATGTAGTGATTGAGGGCGCCCACGTTCTCGGAGATGGACATCTCGTTGTCGTTGAGGATGATCGTCATGCGCGAGCCCAGGTGACCTATCTGGTTGAGGGCGGCAAGCGCCATGCCGCCCGTAAGGGCGCCATCGCCTATGACGGAGACGACGTCGTAATCCTCGCCGCGGGCGTCCCGAGCGAGCGCCATGCCCATCGCGGCCGCCAGGCTGGTGCTGGCGTGGCCCACGGTAAGCGCGTCGTGCTCGGACTCGCTGATGGCCGGGAAGCCGGCCAGGCCACCGGGCTTGCGGATGGTGTCGATGCGGTCCTTGCGGCCGGTGAGGATCTTGTGGCCGTAACTCTGGTGGCCCACGTCCCACACGATCCGGTCGCGGGGCGAGTTGAGGACGTAGTGGAGAGCAACGGTAAGCTCAACGGCACCCAGGCTCGATGCGAGGTGTCCACCGCCCAGAGAGCACACCCTGATGATCTCGCTGCGCAGTTCTTCGCTAAGTTGGTGGAGTTGCTGCCTGCTTAGACCCTTCAGGTCGGCGGGGCTGTCGATTCGCTCCAGGAGGCTGCTGGGAGCCGTGGAGGCGTCGCTCGGTCGTGTCATTGTGCCGAGTCTACCAGAGGGCTGGTTGGGCTTTCGGTATTCTCTGCCCGCTATTTAAGCCGTGCCCTACTCGTTCCGGTCTGATGGTATTGCAAAGTTCGTGCCTACCAGATAGTGGTCGATAGGGTGACGAACCCAGCCGACGTATGGCTCGAACCAGCCCGTTTGCGAGATCCTTTCGACAACCGTACCCTCGTCGTCGGTAGTTTCGCTCTCGAAGTTGATGACGTAGATGTCGAACTCGCCGGCCGGGACGCGGGTAGGGCGCCGGTCGACGATGTCGTACCGGTAGCGCACCTGCAGGGTGCTGCGGCGGTTCTCCTCGCGCGCCTCGGGGAAGGTCACGCTGGCCGTGGTCGTCCCCTCCCAGCTGGCACCCACGCGCAGCGCGGCCTGGGACGGGAACTCCTGCACCGGCGGGTCGAAGTCGATGACCGCGCCCGGGCGAACCGTGCGGACGAGATGGACCCCATCGCTGCCGTAACGCCGGTAGCTCACCTCGTCGAGGCCGCGGCCCACGAGGCGCCAGCCGGTGACTGGCTCGCCGGAGAGCAGGGTCGGTCCCTGCGAGATGAGGGTGAGGGGCGGCTCGTCGAGAGTGGCGCCGTCGGGCAGGAAGCGCCAGCTGGCGCCCGGTTCGTGCGGGTAGAAGCTCACCTGGCCGGTGAACTGTTCGACCCGGACCCGCGGGCCCTCCTGGGCGGCCGGGGCGCAGGCGGCAAGGACAGCGAGCAGCAGTGCGGCGAGGGGGAGCAGATTTCTCAGGCTGGGGACAGACACGCCGCCCAATCTAGCCGACTTCCCACTTCTTGCGCCAGTAGCGCTCCAGGCCCATGGCGGTCATCGCCGCGTCCGAGCTCACCCGGTACTTGCGGCGGGTGGGTTCGTCGAGGTTGAGGGCGTCGAACTCGGCCTCCTGGAGCCGTTCGACCCGCGCGGTGAGCTCGTCGTGCCCTTCGCCCGCCTCGACACCCTCGCGCACCACCTGCGCCCAGGTGCGGTTGCGCTCGGGCAGCGTCGCCAGATGCCCCTGCGCGTCGTGGACCTCCCCGAAGTGGGTGAGCAGCAGCCGCTCCGGCACGGCAGCGCGCATCTTCGCGATCGTCTCCTCCCACAACTCGAGGTTCGTTTCAGGCGGAGGAACCGCCGGCCTGATCAGCGCCACCCCGGGGAAGCGCACCCCGGCGGCGTCGCCGGTGAACATCGTGCCGTCGCCCAGCAGGTAGGCCATGTGGTGGCTGGCGTGACCCGGCGTGTCGAGAGCCTCCACGTTGAAGCCGGGCAGCCCTATCACGTCGTTGTCGAAGAGGGCGTGGACCTGCCCGGCGGGGATGGGTTCCATCGTCCCCCACAGCTCGTCCATGCTGTCGCCGTAAACCCGGGCGGCGCTGGCCAGGAGGCGCTCAGGGTCGCTCAGGTGCCGCGCGCCCCGCTGGTGCACGTACACGGTAGCGCCGGTCTCGCGGGCGAGGCGGCCGGCGGCACCGGCGTGATCGAGGTGGATGTGGGTCACGAAAATGTGCCGGACCTGGGCCGGTTCGTAGCCCAGCGAGCGGATCCCCTGCAGGACGGTGTGGGCCGTGGAGCCGGGGCCGGCCTCGACCAGCGCCGCGGTCCCGTCGGTGAGCGGGAGCAGGTAGACGCCGATGGTGCCCGGGCGGCCCACATGGTCCGTGTCGATCAGATAAACGCCGCCCAGGTTCTGGATCCGGGGAGCAGTCTCGTTCATCGTGCCTCCAGTTTCGCGCGAGCTGACGGTCTCTCCAGGCCTCCTAAGCTTCAGGCCTCCTCGACGGAGTTCTTGAGCGTGCCGATCCCCTCAATCTCCACCTCGACCTCGTCGCCAACCTGCAGGGGCCCAACGCCTTCGGGCGTGCCGGTAAGTACCAGGTCGCCGGGCTTGAGGGTGAGGAAGGTGCTGATGTAGGCGAGGATAGCCTGAACCGGGAAGATGAGGTCGCGGGTGTTGCCGCTTTGCCTCACCTCGCCGTTTATGCGCGTCTCGAGGCTCACCGCGCTGGGATCGAAGTCGCGCACCAGCCAGGGGCCTACCGGGCAAAAGCCGTCGGCGGATTTGCCGCGGGTCCACTGCAGGTCGCTGCGCTGCTTGTCGCGCGCGGTCACGTCGATCGCGCAGGTGTAGCCAAGGACGTAGTCGAGCGCCTCCTCCTCGGGGACGTTCCGCATCTCCTTGCCGATGACCACGGCCAGCTCCCCCTCGTACTGCAGGTTGCCCGTCCAGGCCGGGTAGGGAATGGGGTCGCCGGGGCCGCTCAGGGTTCCCAGGCTCTTCAGGAAGAGGCCGGGCTCCTGCGGCAGGTCGTCGCTGCTGCCGCCCATCTCGCGGATGTGGTCGGCATAGTTCTTGCCCACGCACACGATCGAACGAGGTTCGCAGGGTGGGAGCAGAGAAACGTCGGAGAGCATGTCCTCACTGCCGGTCGGGGTTCCAAGCATGTCAGAGAGGCGATGGATGCGGCCACCCTCGAGGTTTCCCCAGAAGGCGCCATCTTGGGCGAGATACCTGACGAGTTGCATCTCCCCAGTCTATGAGGATTTGAGGGCGAGTGCCTCCTGTGTTTCCTCCCAGGCGGCCATCGCGTCGAGCAGCTGCGACTCGGCGGCCTCGTGCTCGCGGCCCAGCTCGATGAGCTCCTCGGGCGAGAGGCCTTCGGGGGCAGAGAGCCGCGCATCCAGCTCCCCCAGCCACCCCTCCAGCTCGTGCACGCGGGCCTCCTGCTCCTCGAGCATGCGTTCCAGCTTCCACCGGGAGGGGCCCTTCTGGCGCGGCTCCTCCTCGACGCGGGCGTTTTGAGCCCCGCCGCGGTGGGCCTTGCCGTTGACCGCCGGAGCCTGCAGCTGCTGCCGCTTCCGCTGGTAGAAGCTCAGGTCGCCCTCGTACGCCTCGAACAGGCCGTCGCGTATCTCCCAGATGGTGTCCGTCGTGTTGGCGACGAAGCGCCGGTCGTGCGAGATGAGGATGAGGGTGCCCTCGAAGGCGTTCAGGGCGTCCTCGAGCGCCTCGATCATTTCGACGTCGAGGTGGTTGGTGGGCTCGTCGAGTACCAGCAGGTTGTAGCGGCCCAGGGTGAGCTTGAGGAGGGCGAGGCGGGCGCGTTCTCCGCCTGAAAGGTCCTTTATCTGCTTGTATTGCGCTTCGAACGGGAAGAGGAAGCGGCCCAGCAGGTTGTGCGCCTCCACGTCACCCACGAGGCGAATCATCTCCTCGATGAGGGTCTTCTCGGGGTCGACGCCGGCGAGCTGCTGGTCGTAGTAGCCGACGCGCACGCGCGAGCCGAACTGCACCTCGCCGCGCGGGTCGTCGCTGGGCTCCTCGCCCAGCAGGACCCGCAGGAAGGTGGTCTTCCCCGCCCCGTTGGGTCCCAGCAGGGCGATCCGTTCGCCCTGACGGACGGTGGTTTCGACGCCGCTGAAGAGCGGCTTGTCGAAGCTCTTGCTCAGGTTCCGCGCCTGCAGGACGATGTCGCCGGAGGGGTCGCTGTCGAAGCTGAAGCGGGTAGTCCGCTCCTCGGGGCCGGCGTCGTCGAGCATGACCTCCTCGAAGCGGTCGACCCGCTTCTCCATGGCCTTGGCGCGGCGGTGGAGCTTGGCGTTCTGGCCGGCCCACTTCTTCATCTGCTCGGCAGAGGCCTGCAGCCGCTCCAACTCCTTCCGCTCGTTCGCGCGGGTGGCGGCTTCGATCCGTTCCTGCTCGGCCCGTTGCTGCTTGAAGCGGCTCGGGTTGCCTTCGAGGACGCGCAGGACCCCCAGCGAGATCTCGGCGGTTACCGAGCAGGCGGTGTCGAGGAAATCGCGGTCGTGGGAGACGATGAGCGCGGCGCCGGTGTAGCGGGCGAGGTAGCCGGCCAGCCAGTCGCGCATCTCCATGTCGAGGTGGTTGGTGGGCTCGTCGAGCAGGAGCACGTCGGGTGCGCGCATGAGCAGCCGGGCGAGGCCCAGGCGGGTGCGCTCGCCGCCGGAGAGGTTGGCGACGGGTTCATTGAGGCGGCCGGCGAAGCCCAGCGCGTGCAGGACACCGTCGCGGCGGGAGCGGCGCTCGTAGCCGCCGCGCCGTTCGAACTGCTCGTGGAGTGTTTCCCAGCGTTCGAAGGTCCTGGGGTCGTCGAGGCCGGCCTTTTCGAGCTCGGCCAGCCGCTCCTCCAGCGCATCGAGCTCGCGGAACGCCTCTTCGCAGGTTTGGGCAATCGTTTCGAGGGGGTTGGCGACGAGGCCCTGTTCGAGGATGCCGAACTGCACGCCGTCGCGCACGAAGACGCTGCCGCCGTCGGACTCCTCCTCGCCGGAGATGAGCCGCAGGATGGTTGACTTACCGGCGCCGTTGCGGCCTATGAGGGCCGTGCGGGCGCCGGTGCGCAACTCCAACGTCGCGCCCTCCAGGACGGTCTGGCCGCCGTAGAACTTGTCTACATTCTGGAGGGCTGCGAGTATCACATACTGAGTTTAGCTGAAGCGGATGTTCTCTTCGGTTTCCAGGTCGAACGCGTGGATCTCGTTCGGCTTGGCGAGCAGGGTGATCTGGTCGCCCATGCTTACCGGGGCGAGCGCGTCGACGCGCGCCACGATGGTCTGGTCGCCGCCTACGGAGGCGATGACGTGGGTCTCTGCCCCCAGCGGTTCAACTACCTCAACGGTGGCCTGGATGGTGTTGTCCCCCTCCTCGATCTGCGTGTAACCGCGCAGGCCCAGATTCTCGGGGCGTACGCCAATGTAGACCTTCTTGCCGTTGTAGGAGAGCAGCTTCTGGGCGAGCTCGGCGTCGGGCTTGACGTTCACCTGCTCGGAGCGGATGAAGCCGTCCTGGACGGTGCCGACCATGAAGTTCATGGCGGGCGAGCCGATGAAGCCGGCGACGAAGCGGTTGACCGGCTTGTTGTAGAGGTTGATGGGGCTGTCGACCTGCTGGATGAGGCCGTCCTTCATCACCACGATTCGGTCGCCCATGGTCATCGCCTCGACCTGGTCGTGGGTCACGTAGATGGTGGTGACGCCCAGGCGCTTGTGCAGCTTGGAGATGGAGGCGCGCATCTCGACGCGCAGCTTGGCATCGAGGTTGGAGAGCGGCTCGTCCATGAGGAACACGGCGGGTTCGCGCACGATGGCGCGGCCCAGGGCGACGCGCTGCCGCTGACCACCGGAGAGTTCGCGCGGCCGGCGTTCGAGCAGGTGCTCGATCTGCAGGGTCTTGGCGGCCTCCTGCACGCGACGCTGGATCTCGTTCTTGGGGGTCTTGCGCAGCCGTAGCCCGAACGACATGTTCTGGTAGACGTTCATGTGCGGGTAGAGGGCGTAGTTCTGGAAGACCATGGCGATGTCGCGGTCCTTGGGGGGAACGTCGTTGACGACGCGGTCGCCAATGCGCAGCGTCCCCTCACTGATCTCCTCGAGGCCGGCGATCATGCGCAGCGTGGTCGACTTGCCGCAGCCGGAGGGCCCGACGAACACCATGAATTCGGCATCCTTCACCGCGAGGCTGAAGTCCTCGACGGCTGTCACGTTTCCGAACCGCTTGTAGACACTGTCCAAAACGACTTCAGACATGGAAGCTCCCTTCGAAACTCAAACTGCGGGGAGCGTACCACGCGCCCGATCGCGATCTTTACCGGTACGACCTCTTCCCGGACCGAATTCGGTTAGGCTTTCTCTATGAGGCTATCAGGCAGAGTAAAGCCCATCTCCCACCTCAAAGCCCACGCCGCCGAGCTCATCCGCGAGGTGCAGGAACGCCAGGAGCCGCTGGTCATCACCCAGAACGGCGAGGCGACGGCGGTGCTCATAGATGTCGCGACGTTTGATCAGATCCAGGAGACGGTAGCGCTGCTGAAGATCGTGACGATGGGCCGTCGGCAGGCGCAGTCCGGTGACCTGCAGGGCGCCTTCGATGCGCTGCAGAGCATCGAGGAGGAGAGCGCCGGCCGGTGACGCACGAGGTGCTCCTGTCGGATGACGCGGCGCGTGACCTCGATGAGCTCTACGCCGCGGCGTTCTCCCGGAGTTTGCGCCGGGGCTCCGAGGGTGAGTTGGAGGGTTTCCTGGGGCTGGTCTCCGGCTTGTTCGAGTCTCTCAGTGACGCGCCCGAACGGGGCCGGATTGCGCCCGAGCTCGCCGATGTTGGCTTGAGCGAGTACCTTGAGGTCAGGTCGGGGGATGTGCGGGTGGTCTATACGTTTGAGGGGGAGACTGTGGTGGTTCTGTTGCTTGCCGGAGCGGGGCGGTCTATGCAGCAGTTGCTGCAGCGGCGGTTGCTCGAGGTGTAGGGCGGGGTGGGTGCAGAGCGGGGCGCGCCTGAACGCAACCAGATGGTTAAAAGGAGTCGAATCCCTAAGCTCCACCAAAGTGCCCCCTCCACCAGGTCCCCGTCCAT
>CALKAI010000114.1 GCA_937983275.1 uncultured Trueperaceae bacterium
CGTCGCTCTCGCGAGTCCCGCTGCAACGCCCGAGCCGTGATCGTCGGACATACTGCACCCCTTGCCCCAAGTGGAAAATGCAAAGATCGCGGCTGGTCTGCTGCAAGATATTAGCACCGCGCGGCGCCCTCCGATATGACCTGGAAGGCGCCGCGCGCTCAAGCGTTTTACGGTTGCAGGCAGCCCCGATCAGGAACCGCGTTGGAGCTAGCTGACCTCGCTGCCGGAGGCGAGGTCGCGGTCGAGGGCGGCGAGGCTCAGGTTGCCCTCGCTGTCCTGCGCGGCAAGGATCATCCCCTGCGACTCGACGCCGCGCAGCTTCACCGGCTTCAGGTTGGCGACGACGATGACCTTCTTGCCTTTCAGGTCCTGCGGCTCGTAATGCTCCTTGATGCCAGAGACGACCTGGCGCTCCTCGGGGCCTACCTGCAGCTTCAGGATCAGCAGGCGGTCGGCCTTCGGGTGCTGTTCGGCGTCGATCACCGTCGCCACGCGCAGCTCGAGCTTCGCGAAATCGTCGATGGTGATCTCGGGCTTGTGCTCGATTGCTGCCTCCTGGGCTTCCTGCTGTACGGTTTCCTGAGCCTGCGGTTCTGTCGTCATGCTTGCCTTCAACTCCTCGATGTCGATGCGGGGAAAGAGCGGTTGGCCGGGCTTCGTTTCGGTGCCGGCCGGGATGGCGCCCCACTCGCGGGCAGCCTCGATGTTCAGGTCGATCCCGTCCAGCCCCAGCTGCCCCAGCAGCTCGGCGCTCTTGCCGGGGATGACGGGGGAGAGCAGGATGGCGGCGCTTCGGAGCGCTTCGGCGCAGCTGGTGAGCACGGTGTCCAGCCGGCTCGCCTGCGCCTCGTCCTTGACGAGCACCCACGGCTCGCTGTCGCTTATGTACTTGTTCGCCTGGCGCACGGCCTCCATCACGGCCTGCACGGCCCGGTCGAAGTGGAGGCTGTCCACCTCGCGGTTCACACGATCAGGCAGAGCACTGAAGGTGTCGCGCAGGTCATCATCTGCCGGAGTCCTTTCGCCCAGGCCGGGGATCTTGCCGTCGCGGTAGCGGCGCAGCATGCCCAGGGTGCGGTTCAGCAGGTTGCCCAGGTCGTTGGCGAGGTCGCCGTTGATGCGCTCGGCCAGCGCCAGCTCGCTGAAGGTCGAGTCGAGTCCGAAGGTCATGTCGCGCACCAGGAAGTAGCGGAAGGCGTCGACGCCGTACTTGTCCTTCAGCTCGAGCGGGCGAATGACGTTGCCCTTGCTCTTGCTCATCTTCCCCTGGTCGGTGAGCCAGTAGCCGTGCACGTTCAGGTGCCGGTAGATGGGCAGGCCCGCCGCCTTCAGCATGGTGGGCCAGAACACCCCGTGCGGCTTGAGGATGTCCTTGGCGATGAAGTGCTGCACGCCCGGCCAGTAGCGCTCCTCGAGGCCCTTCGACACCAGGGCCGCCCAGTAGTTGATGAGCGCGTCGAACCACACATAGGTGACGTGGTTCTCGTCCCAGGGCAAGGGGATGCCCCAGGGCACCCGCGAGCGTGGCCGCGAGATGGAGAGGTCGCCGATCGACTCGCGCAGGATGCCCAGGACCTCGTTCCTGTACCGCTCGGGCCTGATCAGGTCGGGGTTCTGCGCGATGTACTCCTGCAGCCAGGGGCGGTACTTCTCCATCCGGAAGAAGTAGTTCTCCTCGCTGCGGTACTCGGGGACGATGCCGTGATCCGGGCACTTGCCGTCGACGAGCTCCTTCTCCGTGTAGTAGCGCTCGCAGGCAACGCAGTAGAGGCCGCCGTACTCGCCAAAGTAGATGTCGCCGGCGTCGTAGACGCGCTGCAGGACCTCCTGGACGACCTTCTTGTGGCGGTCCTCGCTGGTGCGGATGAAGTCGTCGTTGCTGATGCCCAGGTCTTCCCAGACATCCTGGAAGCGTGCGGCGATCTTGTCGGTGTACTCCCGCGGGCTCATGCCGGCGGCCTGGGCTGCCTCCTGGATCTTCTCGCCGTGCTCGTCGGTACCCGTGAGGAAGTAGGTGTCATCGCCGCGCAGGCGGTGGAAGCGGGTTACGACGTCAACCAGCGTGGTGGTGTAGGCGTGCCCCAGGTGCGGTTCGGCGTTCACGTAGAAGATTGGCGTGGTCGCGTAGAACACGCCCTTCCGTTCCTGTGCCGCCTCCTCCCGGGTCGCTGTGCTCGTGCTTTCCACTCTGGCTCCTCTCATATCCGGTTCTCTGGCAAGAGTCGTTGCCAAAAAAACAGGCGCCGCAAACACGGCGCCCTGACTCAGACGAGCGTTCAGCTCAACTGATAGCAGGGCTCCAACTTTGCATTCGCGCCGTCATATATGCGTGGACTATAGCACGGCTCCGTGGGAACCTTCATGGGCCTATGGGCGGATAAAGGCGTTCATGGAGCCGCTCCGGACGGCATCCGTGAACTCGGCGGGCGTGTAGATCGGGAGGAAGTCTCTCAGGTCGTGCAGGTGTTTGTCGACCGACACAACTACGGTTCTCGCGGCCCGGGCCAGGTCAACCAGATAGTGACCGTTTGGTTCCGTGCTTGCTGTAGGTCCGGTCGGGTCACTCCTGATCTGGGCCAGCTGACGAACCATGAACGCGAAGGTTGTGGCTTCATCAGTTGTGATGTGTGCGCTGATCAGGGGGTAGTGCAAGGTTCTGTAGAGTTCCGACAGCAGCTTCGGTGAGACAACCACTTCGAATGCGCCTTCGAGCCAGAGCCGCAGGAGTTGTGCGGCGGAGCTTTCGCGGGACAGCAGTGCGGAAACGAGGACATTGGGATCGAGTACGCAGCGCATCTACTCGTCCCACCTCACGTTCGCCTGCGCTTCGAGCGCAAGTTGTAAAGCCTCTTCTTCGGGAATATCCGGCCTGGTCCAGATGGAGTCAAACAGGTCGAAATAGAGCGCGCTCCGCAGTGCTTCCTCGACAACGTGACTTTCGCGTTTTCGGGTGCGGGCGGCTGTTACCCGTAGCGCCTTGATGACCTCCTCATCAATGCTGAAAGTGGTTCTTACCTTGCGCATAACAGCACTTTAGCTTTTGGACATTTCCGCACATTCGCGTCTTGGGCAATAGTGAGCAGGTGTGCGGCCGCTGCCTAGCAGCTCTGAATAACCGCGGCGCGGCTTCAACGCACGAGCGTTCGGTCGAGCATCTGCATCCCAGCATCATTGTGCGTTTATGCCGTTACCCGTATCTGCAGTTCTGCGTTTATGCGCGTGTGCGCTTATGCACTTATGCCGCGCCTGATTTCCTTCAAAACTACACTTCCCTGCCCGCTCGGCATAGACTCGGACCATGCCCCCGGAAGATGCCCTCATCCCAATGCTGGCCAACATGCCCCCGTTCTGGGCGAGCACGATCGGACTCGCGCTGCTCGCGCTGGTGGCGCTCGCGATCCAGATGGTCCTGCGCCGCTACATCCTCACGCTCATCGGCAGGCTCATGAACAGGACTCGCGGCAAGTGGGACGAGGTGTTCTACGAGCAGCGGGTCTTCCACCGCGCCGCCTGGGCGGTGTCGCTGGTGATCATCCAGGTGGGCCTGCCCTTCGTGCCCCACCTGGGCGCCGACCTGCGCGGCTTCATCGAACGGACCGCCGCCGCCCTGATGGTGTTCGTGATCGTCCGGGTCGTTACCTCCGTCATTACCTCGGCCGGTGTCATCTACGAGATGCGGCCGGTGAGCCGCGAGCGACCCATCAAGGGCTTCCTGCAGGCGGCCATCCTGCTCGTCTACATCCTGGGTGCGATCATCGCGGTCGCCACCTTCCTGGACCGCAGCCCCTGGGTGCTGCTTTCCGGGATCGGGGTGCTCGCCTCGGTCATCATGCTCGTCTTCCAGGACACGATCCTCTCCTTCGTGGCCGGCACGCAGCTGACCGCGAACCGCCTCATCCGGGTGGGCGACTGGATCGAGATGCCCGAGTTCCAGGCCAACGGCGACGTCATCGACATCACCCTGAACAGTGTCCTGGTGCGCAACTTCGACAAGACGGTAACGGCGATCCCGGCGCACCGCTTCCTGCAGAACAGCTTCAAGAACTGGCGCGGCATGCAGGAGTCGGGCGGGCGCAGGATGAAGCGCTCGATGCACATCGACATGAACAGCATCCGCTTCCTGACGCAGGCCGAGATCGACTACTTCAAGCGGTTCACGCTGCTGCGCGAGTACATGGAGGGCAAGGAGGCAGAGCTCGAGCGCTTCAACTCCGAACACCTGCCCGACCCGGGCTTCATCTCCAACGAGCGGCGCCTCACCAACGTCGGCACCTTCCGCGCCTACGTGATGAACTTCCTGCGGCAGCACCCGGGCATCCACAAGGACATGACCTTCCTGGTGCGCCAGCTCGAGCCCACGCCCCAGGGGCTGCCGCTCGAGATCTACGTGTTCACGAACACGACCGTGTGGGCAGCCTACGAGGGGATCCAGGCCGATGTCTTCGACCACCTCCTCGCCATCACCCCCGAGTTTGGCCTGAAGGTCTACCAGCAGCCTGCCGGCAGTGACCTGCGGGCGCTGGGTCAGGGCGCGCCGCTGCCGGGGCTGCAGGATGGGGTGCAGGAGGGCGAAGCGGCTCAGCTGAAGGCTTAGACTTGTGACCGTGCGGGGTTGCAGCTGATGTCCGTGGGAGGCCACGAGTACCTCTCGGCCCGGGACGACTTCTTCAAGGCCCGGCGCCGCGCCAACCTGCGGGAGGCGCTCTCCTTCCTGCGGCCGGGACCCGGCGAACTGCTCAACTACGACGAGGTGCGCACCCAGCTGAAGGCGATCGAGGCGGGCACCAGGACCCTCGAGGAGATCCCGCTCGACCGGATCGTGGGCAGCGAGGGGCGTTACGACGACTTCACGCGCGGCTTCCTGCCCCGCCGTGACAGCGACGTGGGCCGCTGGACCGCGGTCCGCACCGCCATGACGGGCATGGAGGGCGTGCCGCCCATCGAGGTGTACCGGCTGGGCGACGTCTACTTTGTCAAGGACGGCAACCACCGCGTGTCGGTCGCCCGGCAGCTGGGCTCGACCTACATCCAGGCCTACGTCACGCCCGTCTACTCGAAGGTGGAGCTTAGCCCCGACACCAGCCCCGAGGAGCTGATCCTCAAGGCGCAGGAGGCCGATTTCCTTATCGAGACCCGCCTCGACGAGCTGCGCCCCGAAGCGAACGTCCGGCTTACCGAGCCGGGCGGCTACGAGAAGCTGCTCGAGCACATCTCGGTGCACCGCTACTACATGGGCATCGACGAGGACCGCGAGGTCTCCTACCCCGAGGCGGTGGCTCACTGGTACGACGCGGTCTACATGCCGGTGGTGCGCAGCATTCGCCGCAACGGCCTGCTGCGCGGCTTCCCGGGGAGGACCGAGGCCGATCTCTACCTGTGGCTGGCCCAGCACCGCGCCGCCCTCGAGGAGGAGCTCGGTTACACGCTGGAGGCGCAAACGGTCGCGCACGGCGTGGCCCGCTCGGTGCCGGGCGCGAGTCGCCTTCCTGAAAAGACCCGCGAGGAGGTGCTGCGGGCCGCCACCCGCCAGGAGCGGACGGAGGAGCGGATTTGCCAGGATGTGCTGGTTGCTCTGCCTGCTGCCGGTGATCCGCTCGCCGCGCTGCCCGAGGCGCTGAACGTGTGCCGGCGGGAGGGCGCCCGGCTCTACGGCCTCTACCTGCCGCAGTACGGCTTCGAACCGGACGAAGAGCATGTGCGGCTCGAGTTCGACCGCCTGTGCGAAGAGGCGGCGGTGCCGGCACAGTTCGCGGTCGCCCAGGGCGCGCCGTACGACCGGGTGCTGGACCGTGCGCCCTGGTGCGACCTCGTGGTGGTCCCGCGGGTCGCCCCGGCGGGCGGCAGCGCGGTGCGGCCGGCGCTGGGCGGGACTGGTGACGACCTGCCGGCGGGCTTCCGCTCCTTCCTGCGCCGATCGCCTCGGCCGGTCCTGGCGGTGGCGGGCCCCAGCTCGCTGAGCAGGGCGCTGCTCATCTACGACGGCAGCGAGCGGTCCGAAGCGGCGCTGTTCGTCGCCGCCTACGCCTGCGCCAAGTGGGGCGTGACGCTGCACGTGGTCGCCCAGGGCGGCCGCCTGCGCTTCGGTGTGCCCGTGCTCCAGCGGGCGCGCGATTACCTGGAGCGGCACGGGATCACGGCGACCTACGAGGCGTTGCGCGGCGGCAGTCAGGTCCTCCTGGAGACTGCCCGGGAGCGGGAGGTCGACGTCATCCTGATGGGCTCCTACCGCTACAGCCGCGTCCTCGAGGAGGTCGTGGGCGGCGCCCTGGACGAGACGCTGCGCCGTTTCGAAGGCGCCGTTCTCATCACCTGAACCCTGGGCCCGCCCGTAAAAGCCGCCGGGGCGGCAAACTTGATAGTCTGGGTCGTTATGGCTAAGAGCAAGGGCCTTACCCCGCAGTCGGAAGATTTCTCCTCCTGGTACAACGAGATCGTCTACCGCGCTGATCTCGCCGATCTTGGCCCGGTGCGCGGCACGATGGTCATCAGGCCGTACGGGTATGCCCTCTGGGAGAACATCCAGGCGCAACTCGACTCGATGTTCAAGGCCACCGGCCACCAGAACCTCTACTTCCCGCTGCTCATCCCCATGAGCTTCTTCGAGCGTGAGGCGCAGCACGTCGAAGGCTTCTCGCCCGAGCTGGCTGTCGTTACCCACGCCGGCGGCAAGGAGCTCGAGGAGCCGCTCGCCATTCGCCCCACCTCCGAGACGATCATTGGCGAGATGTACGCCAAGTGGATCCAGAGCTACCGCGACCTGCCCCTGCTCTACAACCAGTGGGCGAACGTCATGCGCTGGGAGATGCGCACCCGCCCCTTCCTCCGGACCACCGAGTTCCTGTGGCAGGAGGGGCACACGGCGCATGCGACAGCGGAGGAGGCTCTGGCAGAGACAAACCAGATGCTCGAAATCTACGCCACCTTCGCCGAGGAGTACGCGGCGGTGCCCGTCATCAAGGGGGAGAAGAGCGCCGAGGAGCGCTTCGCCGGTGCCGTCTCGACGCTGACGATCGAGGCGATGATGCGCGACACCCGCGCCCTGCAGGCGGGGACCAGCCACTACCTGGGCGAGAACTTCGCCCGCGCGTTCGACATCACCTTCAACGACGTCAACAACGAGCAGGCGTATGTTCATACCACCTCGTGGGGCTTCTCCACCCGCTTCATCGGCGCGATCATCATGACCCACGGCGACGACAAGGGCCTCATCATGCCCCCCAAAATTGCGCCCTACCAGGTGGTCGTGGTGCCCATCTACCGCTCCAGCGATGACGAGGCGCGCCAGAACGTGCTCGCACGTGTGGATGCGCTCTCGAGCGCCCTCCGCGACGCCGGCGTGCGCGTGCACGTCGATGACCGCGAGGGGATGAGCCCCGGCTGGAAGTTCAACGAGTGGGAGCAGAAAGGCGTGCCGCTGCGCGTCGAGATTGGCCCCAAGGACATCGAGAAGGGTGTCGCGATGGTGGCCGACCGGCTCAGCGGCGAGAAGAGCGAGGTCGCCCTGGACGATATTGCCGCCGAGCTGCCCGGCCGGCTGCAGGCGTTCCACGACGCCCTCTTCGAGCGGGCGAAGTCGTTCCGCGACGAGCACATCTTCGAGGCGAACAGCTACGAGGAGCTGAAGGAGATGGTGCAGCACGGCTTCGTGTACGCGACCCACTCGGGCGACCCGGAGAGCGAGAAGCAGATCCAGGAGGAGACGAAGGCTACGGTGCGCTGCATCCCGCTGGAGGGACCCAGTGCCGAGGGCACGGTCTGTGTGCATACCGGCAAGCCGAGCGGTTATCCGCGGAAGGTCATCTTCGGCCGCGCCTACTGACCCCATCTTTTTGGCGGGTTCATCGCGCCCCCGGAGCGGTTTTCCGCTGCTGGCGGGCGCGATTCTTCATGCAGCCCGGGTTGAACTTATAAAGGCTTGCATATACCTAATAGTTGTGCTACTATTACAAGCGTCGCCGAAAGGCGAGGGGCAAATGGCCCGGAAAGGCAGGTGCAAGGCGAGTGAATGCGATCAGATTTGAAGCAAGCGACGTTTTGAACGTTCTCGAGTGCGCGGGTCGTGTTCTCCCGTTGCGCCGAATGCCGCAGGAGCCACACTGGTTGCGATGACGCAACCCGTTTGACAGGTCTCCCCGGCGCCAGCAGCCGGGTTTTTTATGGCCCGCACGACACCAGCGCAGCTTCGTCACCCTTCAGTGAAAGGAGGTGAACGATGTTTCACCACGCCACTTTCATCGCCCTCAAGCTACGCCTCGACGTCTTCAGCGCAGGACCGTACGCGGAACAGCTGAAGCGCCTGGGTTACCGCGATATTCGCGAACCCCGGGTAGCCAGTCACTGGGCGAACCGCTGACCTGACGATTACAGGGCGGGTCCGGTTCGCAGGCCAAGAGACAAGAGCACTTCTGAAAACAGATCGCGGAGAACCTCATGAACTTTCATCCCGAACTCCTCAAGGCCCTCGCTGACGACCGGACCCGCCGCCT
>CALKAI010000115.1 GCA_937983275.1 uncultured Trueperaceae bacterium
CGTCAGTTGCGAGCCGTCCCAGCCCAGCGACTGCGCTTCGACCCGCACGTGCCTGTCCAGATCCCACAGGCGGGCACCGAGCTGGCCGGCCATACCGCGCAGCTCCTCCAGCGCCTCGCCGTGGGCGCCGGTGATGGTCAGCTTGCCGGGGCGCATTACTCCGCCCTTTTCCCTGGCGATGCCGCTGATCTCCTCGCCCAGGTAGTCCACGTGGTCCCTGGCGATGGTGGTGATGAGCGTCAGCTCGGGATCCGCAGCGTTCGTGGCATCGAAGCGGCCGCCCAGCCCAACCTCCAGCACGGCGAAATCGACTCCGGCTTGCGCGAAGTGGAGGAACGCCATGGCCGTGACCACCTCGAAGAAGCTGCAGCCCATCAGTTCCGCATCAGGCCTTATCTCGCCGATGAGGGCGTCGAGGCGCCCGGCGGCGGCCTCTTCCCCGTCGATCACGAACCTCTCGCCCAGGCGGCTCAGGTGAGGTGAGGTGTAGAGACCGGAGCGCCAGCCCGCCGCACTCAGGATCGCCGCGAGTGTTCGCGCGGTGCTGCCCTTCCCGTTGGTGCCGGCGACGGTGATCACGCGGTAGTTGCGCTGCGGGTTGCCCAGCTTCATCAGCAGGGCGTTCATCCGGTGCAGCCCCAGGGTGATGCCCGCCGGCTGCAGGTTCAGCAGCCAGTCGAGGTCTGTTTCCTGTTTGCTGTCCTCCACGCTCAGGTCTCCGCGTCAACCCGGGCGATCAGTGCCGCTGCGGCGCAGGCGCCGGGCTCGTGATGGTTCGCGACGATACGCGCCACCTCGGCGCTGCCGCCCGCCTCATCGATCATGCGCCCGCCGTAGAGCGCGTGATGCTGCTTCACCTGAAAGGCTCCGCGCAGTCCGGAGAGGCGCGGTTCGCTGGGCACCGGGGGCGAAAAGAGGTGGACGATCACCCGGTAGAGGGGGTTGTAGGGCTGGCTGGCCTTGCCGACGTCGTGCAGCAGGGCTGCCCTCACGACTGTCCCCTTGGCCTGCGGCTGCAGCTCGAGCAGCCTCCTGGCGACCTGGATGCCGTGAAGCCGGTCGCGCGGGTCCATCCGCATGAAGAGTGCGAACTCGTTGCGCTCCAGCCACTCCCGTGCGAAGCGATCGTCGGGTGTTGCGAGGGCAGGCAGGAAGGCCACGGCGGTTCGCCTTGCAGCATTCCCGAACCAGCGCACTGCCTTTCTCACGCGCACCAGTCTACCGTTCAGAACGTCCTTACGGGCAGGGCTGCGGTATGCTTTCCGCGTGTTCAGAGCGCCAGCTTCCCGTTTCCCCTTCCTCCTCGTCCTGCTCATACTTCTTGGCTTTCACTCCGGCCTGGCGCAACCCGTCGCGGGTGAGGATCCCGGGGTGGTCGCCGACAGGGCCGTAGAGGAGTGGTTGGAGCAGGAACAACCCGACATTTTCGCCCTCAGTGCGTTGCCAACCGAGCAGCTGTGCCGCGAGCTGCCGGCGCTGCTGGGCTCGCCGCCACCCGAGCCGGGCACCCGGGTAAACCTTGATGACCGCCGGGAACTCGACTCCGATTCGGAGACCTCACGCCTCTACTCCTACAGTGCCGTGCGGCCGGGAGACCGCCTGGAGGTCGTGCAGGTCCGGGTGGAGGAGCAGGAGGGCCAGTGGGTGGCGACCGACGTCCGCTTCCGCCAGGCTGCCGGCGGCCGGGACTGGCTGCAGACCCCCACGGCCGGCTGGGCTTTCACAGGCTTTACGCTGCTCGTCATCTACCTGCTGGCCACGGAGTCGTTCCTGCGCAGGTGGGTCAGGCGCGGCCTGCAGGTGGTGCGCGAAAACCGGGGCGTGGTCATCTTCACGATGCTCCTCCTCTACGGAATCTTTGCCGCCGGGGTGGCTACCGGCGGCAACCTGCCGGACGAGTGCACCGAGGCTGCCCTTGCGATCGTCGAGGACGCCGTGACCATGGTCGGTGCGACAGAGGCGTACGGCTCGGGCAACGTAGCCCGCGCCGCGGCCGTGACCTTCTACCAGAACTTCGGGGTGGTGACACTCTCCGTCACCTTCGCACTGGCCCTGCTCTTCGGGATCCCCGCCTACCTGCTGAGCGGCTTCTCGTTCTTCGTACAGGCGATCCCGTTCGGCATGGTGGACGCCTTCAGCTCCCCCGGCGCCCTCTTCATTATCATCCTCATCCTCCTGGAGCTCACCGCCTACTTCCTGGTGGTCTCCGGCGGGGGGATACTGCTGCGCACGATCGTCCGCAACGGCTTCGCGGGCTTCCCCAAGGCAGTGAGGAGTCTGGCGCTGATGCTGCCGCTCGCGATGCTGCTGCTTTTGGTGGGCGCCTGGTATGAGGCCGCCATCCTGATCCTGTAATCCCTCGAACGGCCCTGCCCTACGAGGTGATGAGCCCCAGGCTGGCCTCGTAGATGTCGAGCAGCGAGCGCACGCCCGCGAAGGCCTGTGCCCCGGACCCGGCCGCCAGGAGTGGCACCGGGGCCCGGGTGTGGACCCGGGTGCTCTTGTCCTCGAAATTCCCGTGGTCGGAGGTCAGCAGCAGGGTAGTGTCGCCCAGCGATCCCACTACGCCCGCCAGGAACTCGTCGAAGGACTCGGCGAAGCTGACAGCTTCGGCCATCGTCCCCCTGTGCCCCAGCCTGTCGGTGGGCCACAGGTCGAAGAAGGTGAAATCCGCGCCGGCCGCCAGCCCGCTTAACCTGCTGCCCATCTCCCTCGCCGGAAAACCGGGCAGGTCAGGCTCCATGGCCGCGAATGCGGCGCCCGTGAGATCGGCCGCTACCCCCCTGCCCGCGGCGTAGTCGTTCAGATCGGGAATCTTTACGCCAGCCTGGTAGGCGCAGAACACCGGCACGTTCATCCGCGCGCGCCGTGCCGCTACAGCCTCGAAGTATTGCCGCGGGTAGGCGTTGGCGAGCCTCGCCCGCAAGCCGCGGGAGCGCACCTCGGAGAACAGGTTGCCCTCCCCGAGGCGCCCCTTGATGGTCGGGCCGGGCCACGGCCCGTAATGACCGTTCATGAGCAGCGAGCAGTTCTCGCCGGTGAGCAGAGTCGCCTGCCCCGTAGCCGACTGCGGCAGCCCCTCCACCCCCAGAGTGGCGTCGATGCCCCGCAGCAGAAGCGGGGACGGCCCACGGCGGTTGCTGATCTCGCCACCACTCCCCGCCAGGTGATCGAGGGTCAGTGAACCGCCCAGCAGCTCCCGCAGGAAGGGGGTGCGGGCGGCGGCGAACGGGTTTACGGAGGGGTCGGCGCTGCCCAGGCCCACCCCATCCACGAACAGGAAAAGGAGTTTGCTCAATCCACCCCGACTGCGGCCTTCGCCCGCTCGAGGGTGGGCCCGGCCAGCTCGCGGGCGCGCTGCGCGCCCTCCTCCAGGACGCCCTCCAGCCACCCGGGCTGCGCGCGAATCTCGTCGTAGCGCTCCTGGATGGGTTTCACCGTGTCGATCACCGCCTGGGCCACGGCCTTCTTCAGGTCGCCATACCCCTTGCCCGCGAACTCGCTGTCGGTGTCGGCGGCGGTCGTGCCGGTGAGCACGTGGTAGAGGCTCAGGAGGTTGCGCACGCCGGGGGAGGCGTGTTCGAAGCGGGTTTCTCTGCCTGAATCGGTCACCGCCGACATGACCGTCTTGCGGATCGTCTTCTCGTCCTCCAGCAGCAGCACGGCGTGACCGGCGCGCTCCTCGGCTATCGACTTGCTCATCTTCACGGCCGGGTCGTCGAAGCCCATGACGCGTGCGCCGGCCTTCGGGATGTAGGCCTTCGGCAGCCTGAAGGTATCACCGAAGAGGTTGTTGAACCTGGTGGCGATATCGCGGGTGAGCTCGATGTGCTGCACCTGGTCGTCACCCACCGGGACCAGTTCCGTGTCGTAAAGGAGGATGTCGGCGGCCATCAGAACCGGGTAGTCGAGCAGGCCCGTGCCCACGCTCTGCGCGCGCTCCTTCTTGTCCTTGAACTGGGTCATCCGCTGCAGCCAGCCCAGCGGCGTGACGCAGTTGAGGATCCAGGTGAGCTCGGTGTGCTCGCTCACGGCCGACTGCACGAACATCGTGTTGCGCTCGGGGTCGATGCCTGCGGCCAGGTAGAGGGCGGCAACCTTGCGGACGTTCTCCTTCAGGCGCTTCGGCTCGATCGATTCGGGGACGGTGAGTGCGTGCAGGTCGACGATGCAGAAGAGATTCTCCCACTCGTCCTGGTTATCCACCCACTGCTTGAGCGCTCCCAGGTAGTTGCCCAGGTGCAGGTTACCGGTGGGCTGCATGCCCGAGAAAACCCGCGGCCGTTCACCGGGCCGGGGATCAGCAATGGTGGTTGAGGGGCTGTGTTCCATCACAAGCGAGTATATGTTGGAAGCCGGGAGCCTGCACACGCGCGCCGTTCAGCCGCCAGGTCGCCGTTGTGCAATGCGGATGCAGGCGATGGGGGAAGCAGTGCGAAGAGCCTTGATCTTTGATCTCGACGGTGTTCTTGCCGATACGGCGCAACACCACTACCGGTCGTGGCAGCAGCTGGCGCATCGTCTGGGCCTGACCTTCAGCAGCAGGAGCAACGGGCTCCTGCTGGGCAGGTCGCGCGAGGACGCCCTGACGATCTTCCTTCGTGAAACCGGCGCTGACGGGGACATTCCCCCTGCCGAGCGCAAGCGGCTGCTCCAGTGGAAAAACGAGTACTTTCACAGGTCGATCGAAGGGCTGGGCAAGAATGATCTTAACCCGGGGGTGGGCCGCCTGCTGGGCGCGGCCCAGGCGCAGGGCGTGCCGGTCGGTCTGGCCTCCTCCAGCCGCAACGCCCGACTCGTTTGCAAACGGCTGGGAATCCTCGACAGCTTCACGGCGGTCGCCGACGGCAGGTCCGGACTCAGGTCCAAACCCGAACCCGACCTGTTTCTCTGGGTTGCCGGGGCGCTGGGTGTGCTGCCGCACGAGTGCACCGTTATCGAAGATGCACCGGCCGGGGTGGAGGCCGCGAAGCGGGGCGGCTTCCGGACCGTGGCCGTCGGTGACGCCGCCGCGCCGGGCAGCGCCGACCTGCACCTGGAGGACCTGTCGACGGCGAGCCTGGATCTGCTGCTCGACCGGGAACCATCCATGGCGGTCAGCAATGAGTAGCGAGCTGAGCCTGAAGGCGATAGCCGCTCACTTGAGCGCCCAGGCCGCTCAGCTTCTGGGCCGGGAGGCGTTCGTGGTCGACCACGAGCACCGCGTCATCGCCTCCAGCCGCAAGGGCTGGGAGGGCCGGACGGTGCGGGCAAAGGCCAGCACCAACATTCTGGAAGTGCCCGTCGAGATTGGCGGAGAATACGGCTGGGTCGTGCTGGGGGCGAGCACCGACGGCAGTTCCGTGCCGCCTCACCTGGTGCACGCCCTGATCAACTTCATCATCGATCAGACGGCGAAGGTCGAGGCGTTGCCGCAGGGTCCCGAGCTGAAGAACAAGATCATCCACGACCTGCTGCACGGATCGGGCGAGAGCGAGAGCATACTCGTGCGCCAGGCGCGCCTGCTGGGGATGGACCTGGAACCGCCCCGCGCGGTAATCCTCATCGACGCCAGCAACTACCTCTTTGCGGAGGGTGACGGCAGTTCGGAGAAGATCACCGAGCTCGCCCAACGCGTGATCGACGGCGTGGTGGCGTTCTTCAAGCTGCCGACGGACACCATCTGCGCCTACATTGGCGAGGGCGAGATCGCGGTGCTCAAGGCCAGCGACACCCGCAACCTGAGCGACTGGGCAAACGAGGATGATGCCGCCAGTTCGTCCACCTGGGCGAACCTCGCTGCACTGCGCCGCGCCGCCCACGCTCTGCTGGGCCGCCTCGAGGCGCTCACCGGCCACGAGCTGAGCATCGGCATAAGCCGCTATCACCGCGGGCCCGGCGGCCTCTCCCGCTCCTACGCCGATGCCCGCGCTGCCCTCACCCTGGGCTCCCGCTCACGCAACGGGGATCGCGTGCACTCCCTCGACCGGCTGGGCATCGCCGGTTTCGTGGGCCTGTCCGATGCCCAGACCAAGCTCGAGCTGGCGAAACACCTGCTGAGCCCGCTCGACTCGGACCCGGAGCTCATCAATACGCTCGATGTCTACTTCCGCTGCAACCGGGAAGCGACCCGCACGGCACAGCAGCTGGGCATTCACCGCAACTCCCTTGCCTACCGCCTGGAGAAGGTGAACCTCGTGACAGGGCTGGACCCGCGCGTTTTCGATGAGGCCGTGCAGATTCGCCTGGCGCTGGTGCTCCGGTCGCTGGAGGGCGAGCACGACGACCGTCCTGAACGGGATGCCGATCCGGCGGTTGCACTCTAGCCAGCGGGCCGGCCCTGTCCGGCACCGGCTCGCTGCGCCCCCACCATGCACGCCAATTCTGTGCCACGTCACAACAGCCCCTGTGCATCTGCACGAGGGAGGCCGCCGGTCTCATTTTCCGTCTTGTGCGGATGCACGATGAAGAAGCAGCAGCTATCCCTCTAGCATCTCAGGCCGGGGGGTAGGATGGATAATTCGGAGCAAATTCCGGACCGTGCAGCTGTTGCGGTCCGGACTGCAGACTTCAACGATCGTCGGCAGAGGGTGGGCGGTGAGCTCAGGTGAGCAGGCCGCTCCGGGTACTCACCTGGCACGTGCATGGTGCCTACCTGTACTACCTGACACAGGCGAACTGCGAGTTCCTCCTCCCGGTGGACAGCTCGCGCAGCCCCGGTTACGGGGGGCGGGCGGGTGACCACCCGTGGGGAGAGAACGTACGCGAGATACCCGTCGGGGAGCTGCACCGGGAGCACGTCGACGTGGTGATTTGCCAGTCCCGCGACAACTGGTTCCGGGACCGGCACGAGATCCTGAGTGACGAACAGCGGCGGGCGCCCGTCATCTACATCGAGCACGACCCGCCACGTGAACATCCGACCGATACACGCCATCCCGTTGACGATCCGGACTCCCTGCTGGTGCACGTCACCCACTTCAACAGGCTCATGTGGGACTCGGGACGCACCCCGACCAGGGTCATCGAGCATGGCGTCAAGGTTCCGGCTGGGATCGCCTACAGCGGCGACCTGGAGCGGGGCGTCGTCGTCATCAACAACCTCGCTTCACGCGGCCGACGGCTGGGCCTGGACGTTTTCGAGCGGGCCAGTCGCGAGTTCAAGCTGGACCTCGTGGGGATGGATGCCCGTTCGCTGGGGGGCCTTGGCGAGATCCCGCACAGCCGCCTGCCGGCGCACCTTGCGCGCTACCGCTACTTCTTCAATCCGATCCGTTACACCAGCCTGGGGTTAAGTGTCCTCGAAGCGATGGCGGTTGGCGTTCCCGTTGTGGGACTCGCGACGACCGAGATGGTGAGCGCCATCGAGAACGGCAGGAACGGATTCGTCTTCACCGACGAAGAGGAGGTTCATGGGGCGATGCGCGAACTGCTGGGCGACCATGCGCTGGCCCGCAGCCTTGGTGAGGGCGCAAGACAGACGGTCCGCGAACGCTACTCGATCGAACGGTTCGCCCGCGATTGGGAGCAGACGGTAAGCGAGGTGGCCGGCCGCACGGACGCAGTCAGGGTCGCTCTCGGTTAGCGGCTTTCCGGGGTTAGGGGGGAAAATGCAGATAGCTATAGTAAGCGAGCACGCGTCGCCCCTGGCAGCACTGGGCGGCGTCGACAGCGGCGGGCAGAACGTCTACGTCGCTCAGGTGAGCCGCGAGCTGGGCGCACTTGGCCACGACGTCGTCGTCTTTACCAGGCGCGACGCGGTTGAGACCGGGGAGACGGTCGAGTGCGGGCCCAATGTCCGCGTCGTGCAGGTGGAAGCGGGACCACAGCGGCCCGTGCCCAAGGAGAAGCTACTGCCCTACATGGAGCAGTTCACCCGCAACACAATCAGCTGGATGGAGCGGAACGGCGAAACCTTCGACATCGTCCACGCCAACTTCTTCATGTCCGGCCTGGTCGCGGCCAGGATCCAGCAGCTGCTCGACATCCCGTTCGTAATCACCTTCCACGCATTGGGGCGTGTCAGGCGCCGCCATCAGGGCAGCCAGGACGGCTTCCCCAACTCGCGTTTCGCGGTCGAAGAGCAGTGCGTCGACGAGGCGCGGCTCATCATCGCCGAATGCCCGCAGGACGAGGACGACCTGATCGAACTGTACGACGCCGATCCGGCGCGCATACGGATGGCGCCCTGCGGCTTCTCGCCCGAGGAGATGTACCCGGTGCCGAAGGAGCACGCCCGGGCGCGTCTTGGAATCGAGGGTGACCGGCCGGTGCTGCTGCAGCTGGGGCGCATGGTGCCCCGCAAGGGCGTGGAGGAGGTCATACGCGGTGTGGGCCACCTCGTGCGCACCACTGCCACCGAACCGCTGCTGCTGGTTGTGGGCGGAGAAACCCGGGAGCCCGACCCCCAGGCGACACCCGAGCTGGGACGGCTCATGGAGATCGCCCGCGAGGAGGGGATCGAGCATCTGGTCCGCTTCGAAGGGCAGCGGAACAGGGATGAACTGCGCTACTACTACTCGGCGGCCGATCTCTTCCTGAGCACACCCTGGTACGAACCGTTCGGGATCACGCCCCTGGAGGCGATGGCCTGCGGCACTCCGGTACTCGGTTCCCGCGTGGGCGGAATCAAGTTCACGGTCATGGACGGGGTTACCGGCCGGCTGGTGGAGCCGCGCGACCCGCAGGCGATAGGGCACGCGCTGGCCGGCCTGCTGGCCCGGCCGGAGTCGCTCGCACGCATGAGCGAGGCCGCCCTGGAGCGGGCACGCTCCTTCACCTGGGCCGGCGTGGCCCTGCAACTGGACGAGATCTACATGGAAGCGCTCACCGGCAGGAAGGCGGTATCGCCATTCGCTCCCACCGGTGAACTCAGACGCGATCACCCGCTGGCGGCCGTGGGATTCCACGTGAGCCCCGGCGTATTGGCAAAAGACTCGACTATAGGGAGGGGTAAATGAGCAACGAACTTGCGGGCAGGAATGCACTGATTACCGGAGCAGGCAGCGGACTGGGGGCCGAGACCACCCGTCTCCTCGCAGCGGCCGGCGTAAACCTCGCGGCGACCGACGTCGACCTGGAGAAGGCGCAGAGCGTCGCACGCAGCACCGGGGACTGCCCCGGCCAAGTGCTCCCGCTGCACCTGGACGTTCGCGATGACGACTCGGCGCAACGCGCGATCGAGGAGGCCCAGGAGCGGCTGGGGCCAATCGACATCCTCATCAACAATGCCGGCACGGACAAGACGGTTCCGTTCGACGAGCTCACGGTGGCCGAGTGGGACCGGGTCATGGGCGTGAACCTGCGGGGCTCGTTCCTCATGTCGCACCTCCTCTTCCCGCGCCTCAAACAGCAGGGCAAGGGGCACATCATCAACATCGTCTCCACGGCGGCAAAGCGCGCCTGGCCCAACGCCACCGCCTACCACACCTCCAAATGGGGTCTGCTGGGCCTGAGCCACGCGCTCCATGTCGAGGGCCGTGAACATGGCATCGCCGTCACCGCACTGGTCGCCGGAGGGATGCGCACTCCGTTCATCATGGACCGCTTCCCGGACACGGACCCGAACTTCCTTCAGGAGCCCCGCAACGTAGCGCAGGCAATCGAGTTCGTACTCAGGCAGCCCGCCGGAACCGTCATCCCGGAGCTGATGGTGCTGCCTACCAGGGAAACCTCCTGGCCATGAGCAGCCGCCGGCCTGCACTCTTCCTCGACAAGGATGGCACGCTGGTTCACGACGTGCCCTACAACGTCGATCCGGGGAAGATTGCGCTCGCGGAGGGCGCCGGCCCGGCGCTGGCACGGGTTGCCGCCCAGGGCTTCGCGCTTGTCGTGGTGACCAACCAGTCCGGAGTGGCCCGGGGCTACTTCGCCGAGGACGCCCTGCACCGGGTGCACGGGCGGCTCGCGGCATTGCTGCGGCCACATCGTGTGGAGCTGTCCGGCTTCTACTGGTGCCCACACCACCCGGAGGGGACGGTTCCCACCTTCGCCAGGGAGTGCGCCTGCCGCAAGCCGGGGCCCGGGCTGCTGCACAGGGCAGCGGCAGAGCTGGGCCTGGATCTGCAGCGAAGCTGGATGATAGGCGACATCCTCAACGACGTCGAGGCGGGCTGCAGGGCCGGCTGCCGGACGATCCTGCTCGACAGCGGCGGGGAGACGGAGTGGCTGCCGGGCAGCTGCCGAACGCCTGACCACACGGTAACCGGGTGGGAGCTGGTGCCGGACCTGCTGACCGGCAAGCGGGAGACCGCCGTCCGGGGAACGGGTTCCGGCGAGATGCGGCCGGGAATCAACTGAACGGCCAACACGGGGGCGTGAGTGATTCACGACCGGGGGGGTAAGAGAGTGATTGCAAAAGAACGCGATCTGCTGGAACTGATAGGCAAGTTTGGCTCGCTGGACGTCACGGTGATTGGCGACGCCATGCTCGACAACTACATGGACGGTGAGGCGGCACGGATGTGCCGCGAAGCGCCGGTGCCCGTAGTGGACCTGCTGGAGACGGTGGACCGGGCTGGCGGGGCCGCCAATACTGCCGCCAACGTGGCCGCTCTCGGTGCGAACGTCAGGTTCGTGGGAGTAGTAGGTGACGACACTTATGGCCGGCGGCTCCTGCGCACCATCGAGGAGGCGGGCCTCTACCCCGGCGACCTGATCGTCGCCCGGGGCCGCGAGACCCTGAGCAAGTGCCGGCTGGTGGCGAACAACCAGCTGATCGCCAGGATCGACAGCGGCGACACCCAGGATGTGGATGAGGAGACCGAGGCACGGCTGGTGGCAACGCTCGCCCAGGCGCTCAGCGGCAGCGACCTGCTGATCATCTCGGACTACGGCTACGGGACGGTGACCTCAAATGTCGTTGCCACCCTGGGACGGCTTCTGAAGCATTACGAGCTGCCGGTGGTTGTTGACTCCAAGTTCCCGGAGCGTTACCGGGAACTGGGCGTCACCGCGGTGAAGCCCAATTACGGCGAGGTCATCCGTCTGCTGGGCCTCGCTTCCCAGCCGGACGGCCGGGCCGCCCAGCTGGAGCCGTACGAGGAGAAGCTCCTCGAGCTGACCGGCGCCCGGATGGTGGCTGCGACGCTCGACAAGGAGGGCGCACTGATCATCGAAAGGGAGGCGCCCAGCTACAGGACCTACTCGGACCCGATGCCCAACTCGCATGCGACGGGTGCCGGCGACACCTATACTGCGGCGCTGGCTCTGGCGCTGGCCGCTGACGCCGACGCCCCGACCGCTGCCGAATGCGCCGCGGCTGCCGCCCGCATCGTGGTCTCGACGAGCGGAACCACGGTGTGCGAGCAGCAGGAGCTGCTGGCGGCGCTCTCGCTCAGGGAGAAAGCCACCGAGCTGGGGCCGCTGCGCGAGGCGCTGCGCGAGGCGCACGACCAGGGAAAACGGATCGTCTTCACCAACGGCTGCTTCGATATCCTGCACCGCGGGCACGTGACCTACCTGAGCAAGGCCAAGTCGCTGGGGGACGTGCTGGTGGTGGCGGTCAACAGCGACGAGCAGGTCCGTGACCAGAAGGGCCCGGGGCGGCCCATCAACAGCCTCGAGGATCGCATGAGCGTCCTAGCAGGCCTCTCCTGCGTGGACTTCGTGGTTCCCTTCTTCGAACCGACGCCGGCCCGGCTCATCGAGCAGGTGAAGCCCCACATCTTCGTGAAGGGCGGCGACTACACGGAGAGCACGCTTCCGGAGGCCCCGGTGGTGCGCAGTCTGGGTGGCCGCATCGAACTCCTCCCCTACCTGTCGGGGCAAAGCACGACGGGCATCGTCGAGCGAATCCGCAACGGCAGCAACGGGAGTGCGAAGGCACCGGGGGGCGCCGGGTGAGCATGCCCCGCAACCCGGTCCCGGCAACGGCCCAGACACAGAACGCCCAAGCCTGGCAGGCCGCCAGGCGCGTTCTGGCTGTAAGGCTAGACTCGCTGGGCGACCTCCTGATGACCGGTCCGGCCCTGCGCGCCCTGAAGGAGCAGGGCGAGGGCCGCACCCTTACCCTGCTCACCTCGCCGGCAGGCGCTCAGGCGGCGCAACTGCTTCCGTTCGTCGATGATGTCATCGTCCACCGCGCGCCGTGGATGAAGCCGGAGCCGGATGGGCCCGGCCTATCCACTCACCTGGAGCTGCTCGAGGGGCTTCAGGCGCGGCGGTTCGATGCGGCGGTGATCTTTACGGTCTTTTCGCAGAGCCCTCTGCCGGCCGCGCTCACCCTCTACCTGGCCGGCATACCGTTGCGGCTGGCCTACAGTCGCGAGAACCCCTACCACCTGCTCTCTGACTGGGCGGCCGAAACCGAACCGCAGGAGGGTATTGGCCACGAGGTCGAGCGGCACCTGCGGCTCGTCTCCCATGTAGGCGTCACCTGGAACAGCGACCGCCTGGTCGCCACCCCGCGGCCGGGCGCGCGGCGCAGCGTGGACCGACTCCTGAACAGGCTGGGGCTCGGTAACCGCGATGACTGGTACGTTCTCCATCCCGGCGCCAGCGCCTCCTCCCGGCGCTACCCGCCGGAGCTGTACGCCCGGGCCGTGAGGGAGCTGGCGGGCCGCTACGGCCTGACCCCGCTGTTCACGGGCAGCGAAGAGGAGCGGGAGCTGACCGGGCGGGTACGCCGCCAGGCGAACGGTGCCGGCATCGACCTCGCCGGCAAGCTCGACCTGCACGAGCTGACCGCCCTCATCGAAAGGGCGCCGCTGCTGATCACCAACAACACCGGGCCTGCCCACATCGCCGCGGGCACCGGCACCCCGGTGGTGAGCCTCTATGCGCTCACCAACCCGCAGCACACGCCCTGGCGGATACCGGCGCAAATCCTCAACTACGACGTGCCCTGCAGGAACTGCTTCAAGTCGATTTGCCCCGAGGGGCACCAGCTGTGCCTGCGTGGTGTCGCACCCGGACGGATCGTCGGGGCGGCCGCTCAGCTGCTGGGCCGGGAGCCGCTGGAGGGCGAGGTGAAAGCCAGTGCAGCCGCTTCCTGACGTTGATAGGATCGCCCTCCTGCGGGCGAACGGGATTGGGGATCTCGTGTTTGCTCTGCCTGCTTTCGACGCGCTGCGCCGCGCCTACCCGCAGGCGCACATAACCCTGCTTGCCGCCCCGTGGCATGTGCAGCTCTTCCTCGACCGGCCGGCGCCGTTCGATGAGGTTATCGCCGTGCCACCCAGCAAGGGTGTGCTGGACAGCCCCGACGCCCCGCAGGAATCGCAGGAGCTCCGGGAGTTCTTCGCCGGCATGCGGGAGCGCCGTTTCGACCTGGCGATCCAGATGCATGGCGGGGGCCGCTGGTCGAACCCGTTCCTGCTCCAGCTGGGCGCACGGGTGACGGCCGGGTTGAGCACCCCCGATGCGGAGCGGCTCGACATTCAGCTTCCCTACGTCTACTACCAGCCGGAGACGCTGCGGCTCCTCGAGCTGGTCTCGCTGGTCGGTGCGCCACCCCTGGCGCCGCTGCCGAAGATCGAGGTGACGGAGCGGGACCGCAAGGAAGCGCTCAGGGTCGTGCCTGCGATTGCGCAGGAGCTGGTGCTGATCCACCCCGGTGCCGGCGACCCGCGGCGACGCTGGCCGGCAGAGAAGTTCGCCACCGTCGCCGACAGCCTCGCCCGCCAGGGTTACCTGATTGCACTGGTCGGCAGCGCCGGGAGCGCCCACCTAACCGAAGCGGTGAAGTCGCACATGGCGGAGGAGGCGCTCGACCTCGCCGGCAAGATCGACCTGGGTGGCTTCCTGGGTCTCCTGTCGCTCTCCGACCTGCTGATCACCAACGACTCCGGCCCGCTGCACCTCGCCACCGCCACGGGTACCGCCTCTGTCGCGATCTACTGGTGTGGCAACCTGATCAACGCCGGGCAGCCGCTGCGCGCCAGGCACCGCAGCGCGATCTCCTGGCGCCTGCAGTGTCCGGTGTGCGGCAAGGACTGCACGAAGGAGGACTGTCCCCACGAGGAGTCGTTCGTGGCCGATGTGCCCGTTGAGGAGGTCGAGGGGTACGCCCTGGAGCTGCTCGACGACCCCCTGGGTGCTGCGTTTGCGGAGTACGGGTCGATCGTGGCGGGCGGCCGGAGGGACCAGCCGCCCGGCTGAATCTCAGCGGCTGAACCTCAGGGAAGTACCCGGTCCACCCAGGCCATCGGGTTGGTCGCCTCACCGTTCACGCGCATCTCCCAGTGGAGGTGGGGGCCGGTGGAGAGCCCGGTCGAGCCGACCAGACCGATCACATCACCGACGTCGACGTACTCTCCCTCTTCGACCGATACCTCGCTCAGGTGGAAGTAGTGGCTGCTCACGCCCATGCCGTGGTCGATGAATACGAAGCCCCCCTTGATGGGATAGAAGTCGGCGAGGAGCACCCGGCCCTCGTTGGTCGCGTAGACGGGTGTGCCGGTCGGCATGCCGATGTCGCTGCCCTGGTGGAACGACACCGGACCGCCTGGCGCGTAACGCCGCGGAGCCCCGAAACCGCTCGTCGAGCGTCCCTCGATGGGCAGCAGGAAGGGCCGGGCCCACAGCTGCTCGGGAACCGACTCCGAGTAGGCGCGCTCGAGCATTTGCCGCTCGAACTCGCGGTTGTCGTCGGTGACTACCGCGAGCGTGCTGGGGGCGATGTTGAGGTCCTCTACCGGCTCGGCCCAGCGGCTCACCTGAAGCTGCGCCAGCAGGTCGAACGGCCTGTCGAACTCGTCGATAAGCTGGCCCTGGACGCTCCAGATGCCGTCCGAAACGTCGAGGGGTATCGCGGCGAGAATCAGCAGTTCCGAGTCGCCCGTTACGACCGACGCAGGGGCTTCCGTGCCGGATTCGTTCACGAGTGCCAGGCTGCCGCCGACGATCTGCAGGCCGGTGTCCTCCCACTCGATGGTGAAGGTGACCGGGTCGCCCGCCTGGGCTGTGGACGGGCCACTCAGGACGGGGGCGATCGCCGGCACCCCCTCCACCGCGTGCTGGCTAGTCGTCTCGTTGCCGGATCCGTCGACGGCCCTGATGTGCAGCTCCTGCACGCCCGGGATGCCGATGAGCGACACCGCGAGGTCCTGGGCAACGTGCTCGGTTTCGAGCTCGCCGTAGGTGAGCTCATAGGTGACGGGCTCGTTGGCGCTCACGAACAGCTCAAAGGTATCGCCGGCCGGAACCCGCGAGTCGAGCTCCACCCACAGCTCGGGCGGCTGGTTATCGAAAACGGCGGCGACGGCGAAGACCAGGGCAGCGGCCACCAGGAGGCCGGCGCCCGGCAGCAACCAGCGCCTCATGACTTGCTGGTCACGAAGGGAATGTTCCGGTAGCGGTGATCGACGTCGAGGCCGTAGCCGTAGACGAACGCATCATCGATCTCGAATCCCAGGTAGTCGATGTCGACCTCTACCAGCCGCCTCGATGGCTTCGAGAGCAGGGTCGCGACCCTGACGGATTCGGGGCCGCGGCCGCTCAGGTAGCCGTGCAGGTACTGGATGGTGAGGCCGGTGTCGATGATGTCCTCGACCACCAGCACGTGCCGGCCCTTGAGGCTCGAGTCGAGGTCCTTGACGAGTTTCACCTCGCCGCTGGACTCTGTGCGCGAGCCGTAGGAGGAGACCGACAGGAAGTCGACGGTGAGCGGCCGGTCGATCGCGCGCACCAGATCGGCCATGAAGATGAAGGCGCCGTTCAGGACGCACACGAGATGCAGGTCGCGGCCTTGGTAGTCGTTCGTGATCTTCGCGCCCAGCTGTGCCACGCGCCTGGCGATCTGCTCTTCGCTGATCTGCACGCCGCCGTCGCCGACGCTGAAAATCGAGTTGTTTCCGGTTGCCTCCGCTGCCGTTGCGGACTTCTTGTTGGGGCTTGCCTCGCCGTCAGGGGCCATGAGGCCAAGTATAACGTCCCGTCCCGGGCAGCCCGGATCCGGTGATGCAACGCTTACTCGTTCTCGAGGGCGAGCTCGATGTCCTGCTCGGAAAGCCGCCGGAAGGTGCCGGTCTTGAGCCGCCCCAGCGTGAGCCTGCCGATGGCGGTGCGCTGCAGGCGGGTAACCTCGTAACCGAGGTGGAGGAGCATACGTCTTACCTGGCGCTTGCGGCCCTCTGCCAGGACCAGCTCGCAGCCTCCCTGGGCCGAGGTCGCCCGTACAGCCCTTGCCGGCCCGTCCTCCAGCACTACGCCCTCTTCCAGCCGCTTCAGGTCCTCTTCCATGACCGCACCCTGGGCGGTCCAGATGCGGTACGTCTTCTGATGACCGTAGCGGGGGTGCGTGAGCCGCATGGTGAGGTCGCCGTCGGTGGTGAGCAGCAGCAGCCCTTCCGATTCGAGGTCGAGCCTGCCTACCGGGTGCAGGCCGTCCACGGGCGGCAGGAGCTCGACCACCGTGGGTCTCCCCCGCTCGTCCCGAACGGTGCTGAGTACGCCGGCCGGCTTGTTCAGCATGTAGGTGACCGTCCCACGTGGCCTTGTTATCTCCTGCCCGTCGACGGTGACCCTGTCGCCCGGCGCGACCCGGTCGCCCAATCTGGCAACGTTGCCGTTGATCTGGACGCGGCCGGCACGGATCAGCTCCTCGGAGGCACGCCTGCTGGCGACGCCCGCCTGGGACATTAACTTCTGAACTCTTTCCCCCTCGCTCACGAGCGGCAGTCTACAGGAGAAGGACCCCGGGGAGTACCGGCATCGCCGGCTCAACTGGTACGCTTGCGCTCATGATCAGTGAGATCCACCAGAAATTCGCGAAGCTTCTCGTCCACTACTCCTGCGAAGTCAAACCGGGCGACCACGTGTCGATCAACGTGCACACCGCCGCCCAGCCGCTGGCGCGCGCCCTGGTGCGCGAGGTCTTCAAGGCGGGCGGCGTTCCCCTGCTGCGCATGAGCTACCCGGAGTACACCCAGGACATGCTCGAGACCGCCCCCGACTCTTTCTTCGACAGCGAGCCCACCTTCGACCTGAGCGAGATCAGGCAGACGGACGCGTGGATCCGCGTTAACGCGCCTGAGAACACCCGCGCCCTCCAGAACGCCGACAAGGGGCTCCTCTCGCGGCTGATGAAGCGCAACACGCCGGTGCAGAACATTCGCCTGAACGAGACGAAGTGGGTGGGCACCATCTACCCGACCAACGCACTCGCCCAGGACGCCGGCATGAGCCTGGAGGAGTACGAGCAGTTCGTGTACGACGCCATGTTCCTCCTGGACGACGATCCCGTCCAGCGCTGGAAGGATCAGGAGCAGTACCAGACGAAGCTGGTCGACGCACTGAGCGCCGCGAACGAGATCCGCATCGTAGGTGAAGGCACCGACCTGACGATGAACATTGGCGGCCGCAAGTGGATCAACAGCGCCGGCCGGCGCAACATGCCCTGCGGCGAGGTCTTCACCGGCCCCATCGAGGACAGTGCCAACGGCGTCATCACCTACAACATCCCCTCCTCCGTCAACGGCACCGAGGTGGAGAACATCCGCGTGCGCTTCGAGGACGGCAAGGCGGTCGAAGCCAAGGCCGACAAGGGCGACGACCTCCTCCAGTCGCAGCTTGGCTCCGACGACGGCGCCCGCTTCCTGGGCGAGCTGGGGATCGGCACCAACTACCGCATCCAGCACCCTTCCAAGCAGATCCTCTTCGACGAGAAGATCGGCGGCACCGTCCACCTGGCGCTGGGTCGCTCCTACCCCGAGACGGGCGGCACCAACGAGAGCGCCATCCACTGGGACATGATCACCGACCTGCGCCAGGGCGGCGAGATCTACCTCGACGGCGAGCTCTTCCAGAAGGACGGCAAGTTCCAGGTCTGAGTTACCCGGTTCTTGCGGGCTCAGGTTGAGGGCACAGAAGCACGCAGCTTCTGTGCCCTCTCTCTTTGGCCTGGACTCAGGCCGCCGTCCACCCCAGGTCTATCTCCTGGGCGCTGCCGGTGATGCCCCACGCTTCGGGCGAGGCGAGGAAGAGGACGTACCTGGCGACGTCAGCGGGTTCGAGCATACGCTTGATGGCGGTCTTCTCGAGGAACACCTGCTCCTCGACCTCCTCCGGGGCGATGCCGCGGGTGCGCGCCTGGTCGGCTATCTGCTTCTCGACGAGCGGCGTGCGCACGTAGGCAGGACAAACCGTGTTGCAGGTTATGCCGTGCTGCGCGCCCTCCAGCGCGGCCGTCTTCGTGAAGCCGAGCAGGCCGTGCTTGGCGGTGACGTAGGCGCTCTTGAACGGGCTGGCGGTGAGGCTGTGGGCGCTGCCGATGTTGATGATGCGGCCCTGACCCGAGCGCGCGAGGTACTCCCAGGCGTACTTGCTCAGCAGGAAGGGCGCCGTCAGCATCAGCGCGATGAGCCGGTCCCAGGTGTCCTCCGGGAAGTCGGGGATCGCAGCGATGTGCTGGAAGCCGGCGTTGTTGACGATGATGTCCAGGGCGCCCAGCTCCCGCACGGTGCGCTCGACAGCCTCGCGGCAGCCGTCCCGACGGGACAGGTCGACGGGCACGAAGATCCCGCCCAGTTCCGCTGCCACCTCGGCGCCCCGGCTCTCCGGCAGGTCGACGACAGCTACCCTGCAGTCACCCCTTTCCGCCAGTGCCCGCGCGCACGCCTCACCAATGCCGCTCGCCGCGCCCGTTACCAGGGCGACCCTGTCCTTCGCCATTAACGCCTCCTCGCAGGTTGCTGCCAGTTGATGCCGGACTATACCGCCGCGCTATCCTCTACCCATGAAGGTAGTGGGAGTCATTTCGGACACGCACGGCCTGCTCAGACCGCAGGCGCTGGAGGCCTTGCGGGGCAGCGACCTGATCGTTCACGCGGGTGACGTGGGCAAGCCGGAGATCCTCGAGGCGCTGCGGGAGCTGGCGCCGCTGAAGGTGGTGCGCGGCAACGTGGACATCGACGAGTGGGCGCAGGAGCTGCCGGTGCAGGAGCTGTTCACGGTCGAAGGTGTGGAGATCGCCGTGAACCACGGCCACCTGCCGCCTACGCCCGCGTTCGCGGCCGCCCGGGTGCGCATCGTGGGCCACTCGCACATTCCCAGGCTCGAGGAGGACGGGGAGAGGCTGCTCCTCAACCCGGGCAGCGCGGGGCCGCGCAAGTTTGGCAGGCCGGTGGGCGTCGCGCGGCTCAGCATCGACGGAGACAGGGCAAGGGCGGAGCTCATCGACCTCACAGACCTGGTGTAAGGGTTAATCCGGGTCGCGCCTCGCCACCTGTTGCAGTGCGGGCCAACATGCTGGTAATATCCTTCTTCGGCGAGGGCGACAGCGTCGCCGCCCGTAAAGCCGCACCCGCGCCGAAGTGGCGGAATTGGTAGACGCGCACGATTCAGGGTCGTGTGTCCTCACGGACATGGGGGTTCAAGTCCCCCCTTCGGCACCAGAAAACCGCACCCCCTCCAGGGAGGTGCGGTTCTTTATTGTGCAGGACTTTTCGTGCAGGACGGGGCAGGCGCAGTGAACGCACAACCTACGCGCGCATAAGCCTCATTGCATTCAGGATCACCAGGAGCACCGACGCCTCGTGGATGAGCATCCCGCCGGCCATGTGCACCTCGCCCATCAGCACCCCGGCGAGGAGGCCTGCGACGGTGATGAGGGCGATCCACACGTTTTGCCTGATGTTGCCCAGGGTCATCTTCGACAGCCGTATCGCTTCAGGCAGCTTCGTCAGGTCGTCTGAAATCAGCGCGATGTCGGCCGTTTCGATCGCTACATCGCTGCCGCCCGCGCCCATGGCGATGCCGATGTCCGCTGCCGCGAGGGCCGGGGCGTCGTTGATGCCGTCGCCAACCATCGCTACGACCTCCTTGCCCTCCTGCAGTTCGCGTATGGCCTCCAGCTTCTCCTCGGGGAGCAGGCCGGCCCGGACGTTGTCGATCCCGACGGTCCGCGCCACCGTGCGTGCGGTCCGCTCGTTATCACCCGTGAGCATGACGATGTGCCGCAGGCTGCGGGAGAGGGAAGAAATCACCGCGGGGGCTTCGTCCCGAACCTCGTCGGCGACGCCCAGGACTCCGACCAGCTGACCGCCCACCGCCACCAGCATGGGTGTGCGGGCCCGGTCCTGCAGGTCCACTACCGCCTGCTGTGCCGCCTCGTCCACCGTTATCTCGAGCGACCGCATCAGCGATTCGTTGCCGACGGCGATCACGGTGCTGCCCAGGCGGGCGATTATCCCCTTCCCCGTGACGTCTTCGAGATCGTCCGGCGCCGGTACGTCAAGGTGGGCCGCGGCCTCGAGTATCGCGCGGGCCAGCGGGTGGTCCGATGCCCCTTCGGCCACCGCGGCCCAGGCGAGCAGGCGGTCGGTTTCAGTCAGGGACGGAGCGACAGGGGCAGCCGCAGTGACGACCTGCATCGCCCCCTGGCCGCCACTTGATCCCGCAAAGGCCGCGCGCGGGGTCCCGGTTCCGCTCGAGCCGTGACCGAAGAGTGGTTCCACAGGCGGGACCTCACCGAGAGGGATGATGTCCGTAAGCCGTGGCCTGCCCTCGGTAAGGGTGCCCGTCTTGTCGAGCGCGAGGGCGGTGAGTTTGCCGGCGCGCTCCAGGTGTTCTCCGCCCTTTATGAGGATGCCCCTCCTGGCCGCGCGCCCTATTCCGGCGACTATCGACACCGGCGTCGAGATGACCAGCGCGCCCGGGCAGCCGATCACCAGCAGGGTAAGCGCGAGGTGAACGTCACCGGTCACCAGCCAGGCACCGGCGGCAAGGAGGATAACGCCCGGTGTGTACCAGGTGGCGAAGCGCTCGATGAGCCGCTGCGTGGGGGCCTTGGCCTCCTGCGCTTCCTCGACCCGCCGGATTATCCGGGCCAGTGTCGTGTCGGCACCAACCCCCGTTGCAGTCAAGCGCAACAGGCCGCTGCCATTCACCGTCCCGGCGAAGACCTGCGCGCCAGCCTCCTTCTGCGCGGGCACCGGTTCGCCGGTGATGCTGCTCTCATCAACGTACGAGCTGCCCGCATGGACAACGCCGTCCACCGGCAGCCTGCCGCCGGGCTTCACGAAGACCGTCTCACCGTTCCGCACCTCGTGCGGGGCAACCTCGAGCTGCTGCCCGTCCCGCAGCACGGTGGCGACGGGCGGAGTCAGGTCCAGCAGCTCGCCCAGGGCGGCCCTGGTGTGCCTCATGGTGCGCGCCTCCAGGTACGCCCCGAGGAGGAACAGGAAGGTGACGGCCGCCGCTTCCCAGGTCTCCCCTATGATCAGCGCTCCGCCCGCTGCCAGGGTCACGAGCAGCTCGATGCTGATTTGCCTGTTCAGCAGGGCCCGGAAGGCTCTGACAGCTATGTCGCTGCCTGCCAGCAGTGCGGCCGCGGTGTAGAAACCGTGCCGCCAGGCGTGGTCGGCGCCGGCCTGGGGCAGGAGCGCTCCCAGGAGGATGAGGATCCCGGCCGTAATGGTCAGGAAGCCCCTCCTTTGCGCGGGATTGGCCAGGATTCTTCTCCCTCTCGTAAGCATTGCTTCCTCTCCTCCCGTCACAGGACTCCCCCGGACCCCGGCGCCCTTGGCGGGCTGCTGGCATCCGGGGGAGTGAACCTGCGCAGTCTGTCTTTCGGTTTCTAGAAGGGTGTCACCTTGGAGTCGTAGCCCACCCGGCGTACGGTCTCGACCAGTGTTTCGGGGGTCACCGACTCCGCGTCGTGGGAGACCTCGATGCGTCCCGTCGCAAAGTGGACCCGGGCGTCCTCAACCCCGGCAACGCTGGACAATGCCTTCTCGATCTTGCTGATGCAGCTGGGGCAGCTGAGTTCCTGGCTCCTGAGAATCGTCTTTTTCATGCGCATCCTCCTCCTGATGATGAGGATACGCCCGCCCCTGACGCGGTTCCTTGATCTGCATCAAGTAACGGTTTCGAGCTTCAGCGGAAGGAAACGTCTCCGGTGACGGAACGCAACTCCTCATCGCGCACGACCCTTACCCAGCCGCGCCCGGTCTCAACCAGGCCGTCGTCGCGCAGTTGCCTGAGCGTCCTATTCACCGTTTCGACTGTCGAGCCGACCGTCTGCGCCAGCTCCTGCTGCGAGAGCGGCAGCCGGGGCGCAGGCGAGGAGCCCGTGGTGAGCTTGTCGTGGACTATCAGCAGTATGGCGGCGAGCCGCACCTGGACGGAGGAGCGGCTCAGGTGGCGAATCTGCTCGAAGGCTTGCGTGAGACGCCGGGCGGTGTGCTGCAGGACCGGCGCGTAGACCCGCGGGTATCTTTCCAGGAGCCGCTCGAAATCGGTTGCACTGACTCCCAGGCCACAGCTGGCGGTGAGGGCACTGACCGTATGGGTGTAGCGCTCCTGGCCCAGCAGCGGGATACCGCCGAAGAGGTCGCCGGGAACGAGCAGGTCGACGATCACCTCGTCCCCCTCCTCCGTCACGCTCAGCTGCTTGAACTTGCCGCGCGCCACGATGAAGAGGCTGTCAGCGTCGTCACCTTCGCTGACAGCCTCTTCGCCGGGCAGGAAGCCGGTCTCGTGAAAGAGCCCGTTTATCTCCCGCACCTCTTCATGGGACAGCATGCGGAAGAAGGGCACGCTGTGCAGGATCTGCAGGCGCAGGTCGGCCGAGCAGCTAAGTCCCTCGAACGCGCCCTCCAGGTTGCCACCGGCATGTTCCTGCATGCCTGCAGCCTACCCCTCTTCGCTTACGTGTTCAGTCCCTCCAGCTGCTCGAGCGTGCCCAGGGCACGCAGCGCGTCCCTCACCTCGCGCAGGAGCACCAGCCGGTTCCGGCGCAGGGCCTCGTCATCCACCATGACGAGCACGTTGTCGAGGAAGGCATCGAGTGGCCCCTTCAGCTGCAGGACCCGTTCGATCTCCTCCTCCAGGTCGGGGAGCTCCTGTCCCGGACCCTTGCCCAGGTCCCACGGCGACAGCGCATCCTTGGCCACGCGCAGGAGCTGATCCATCCCCTCCCGCGCCAGGTGCAGCGCCCGGTTGAGGGGTGCCTCGTGCGGATCCCGGAACAGGTCGGTGTCGATGGCGGCGTCCTCGGGCGCGTGCGCTCCCAGGTTGGCTGCCCGCTTGTAGAGGGCGAGGAGTTGCGCGAACTCCTCCTCCTGGCTCAGGTCGACGAGCAGGTGTGCCCGCCGCGCGGCGGTAATCACGGGTGGCCCGTCGCCGCAGGCGGCGCGGACCATGTGGACGCCAACGCCTTCCTCTGCCAGAAGCGAAGCAACACGGTCCCAGATGTAACGCTCGACGCTCTCCAGTACGTCCTCGCCTATCTCGATGCCGGCCGTGCCGTAGGCGTTTGCCGAAAGCTCGAGGAGCTGCCGCGGGGTGACCTGCCAGCCCTGCGAGTTGAGGATGCGCACGAGGCCCAGCGCGTCGCGTCTAAGGCCAAACGGGTCGGCCGAGCCCGTGACGCGTCCACCCACCGAGTAGAAGCCGACGAGCTTGTCCACCCGGTCGGAGGCAGAGAGCACCGCCCCCGCCATCGAAGCCGGCAGCCCATCACCGGGCGCCTTGGGCCGTACGCCCTCCTCGAGGGCGACGCCCACTGCCTGCGGGAACCCCTCCTTGATCGCGTAGGCGCGTGCCATCACGCCCTCCAGCTCGGGGAACTCGAAGACCATCTCCGTGCCCAGATCGGCCCGGAAGACCGGCAGCGCCCGCTCGAGCACCTCCAGGTCGTCCTTGCCGGCGCCGGCCAGTTGCGCCAGTTCGCGGGCGATGCCGTCGACCCTCGCCACCTTGTCGGCCATCGTTCCCAGCTCCTTGTGGAACTGGATTCCCGACAACGCCCAGGCGTGCTGCGAGAGCGACTTGTTGCGGTCGCTGCGCCAGAAGAAGCTGGCGTCGTAGAGCCGCCCGGCCAGGACCTTCTCGTAACCGCTGCGCACGACCGACTCGTCGGGCACACGGTTGTTGGAGACCGCGACGAAGGCGTTAGAGAGGCCGCCGTCGCCGTCCAGGAGCGGGAAGAACCGCTGGTGGTGAATCATCACCGTGCTCAGAACCTCGGCCGGCAGCTCCAGGTAGCCCTCGTCGAACCGGCCGACGATCGGGAAGGGGTACTCGACGAGATTGGCGACCTCGGCCAGTAACCCCTCCGACTCGTAGACCCGGTAACCGAGCTCACGGGCGGCCTCGGTGACCTGGCGGCGGGTAAGCTCCCGCCGCTCCTCCTCGCCCGCCAGGACCCAGGCCTCCTCCAGCTTCTGCACGTACTCCTCGGGGCCCGAAAGCTCGGTCCGTCCGGGAGCCAGGAAGCGGTGGCCGCGGGTACTGTTGCCCGCCTGCAGGCCCGCCGCCTCGACCTCGAGGACCTCTCCGTCGAGCATCGCCAGCAGCCAGGAGATGGGCCGCACGAAGGGGGTCTCCACGTTCGCCCAGCGCATCTTACGCGGGGCCGGCAGCGTGGCCACTACCTCGCCCAACAGCGCCGGCAGCAGCCGTTCCACCGGCTCGCCACCGGTCTCGAGCAGCGCGAAGAGGTACTCACCCTTCTCGGTCTCCTCGATAACCAGCTGACCTGGCTCCACTCCCGCGCCCCGTGCGAATCCGATGGCCGCCTTCGTGAACTCCCCGTCCGGGCCCACAGCTGCTGCCCGGGCAGGCCCGCGCTTCTTCAGCTGGCGCCGCTCGTTATGGGTGGCGATCCCCCGGACGAGGACGGCCAGGCGTCTTGGCGTGCCGTAGGAGGTGATCTCCCCGAAGGGTATGTTCTGCGCCTGCAGGGCTTTGGCGACCTCCTCCTGCAGGGCGGTGCGGCCGCTGGTCACGTACCAGCTGGGCAGCTCCTCGGTGCCGATCTCGAACAGCAGGTCGGGCATCAGGCATTCACCTCTTCAGCCGGTTCCTGCTGCGACTGCAGGTAGGCGCGGGCGCTCAGCTCGCTCAGGCGCCTCACCCGCTGCACGTAGTTTTGCCTCTCCGTATGCGAGAGGACACCGCGGGCGTCGAGCAGGTTGAAGGCATGGGACGCCTTCATCACGAACTCGTAGCCCGGATAGACGAGCGACTTGCCCAGCAGGCGGTTCGCCTCACCCTCGTAGGCCTCGAAGAGCTTGCGCTGCAGGTCGGGATCGCTCTCCTCGAAGTTGTAGCGCGAGTGCTCCACCTCGAACTGCTTGCGCAGGTCACCCATCGTCACGCCCTGGGCCACTTCGATGTCGAAGCCGTGCTCCTTGCCCTGGAGGTAGAGCGCTATCCGTTCCAGTCCGTAGGTGAGCTCGACGGAGACCGGCCGGCAGTCGATTCCACCCACCTGCTGGAAGTAGGTGAACTGGGTGATCTCCATCCCGTCCATCCAGACCTCCCAGCCCAGTCCCCAGGCGCCCAGCGTGGGCGACTCCCAGTTGTCCTCGACAAAGCGGATGTCGTGGGCCCCGGGGTCGATGCCGAGCTGGTAGAGGGACTGCAGGTAGGTCTCCTGAACGTCCAGCGGGGAGGGCTTCAGCAGGACCTGGTACTGGTAGAAGTACTGGAACCTGTAGGGGTTGTCGCCGTACCGGCCGTCGGCCGGCCGGCGGCTCGGTGCCACGCCGGCCACGCTCCACGGCGTGGGGCCAAGGGAGCGCAGGAAGGTTGTGGGATAGAAGGTTCCCGCTCCCACCTCCGTGTCGGCCGGGGTTGCGATGACACACCCCTGCTGGGCCCAGAAGCGGTCGAGTGAAAGAACTAGTTCCTGGAAACGCATGCTTCTCCTGAGGGCAGTAGACGGTTCGAATGACTTGGTAACCCTGCGAAGGTGGCCCGGAGCGCCGGCCACCGTTCGTGCCGGCTCCCCCTCTTTCGAGCGCTGCCAAGCGTGCAGGACAGCATGAATGAAGGTTCTCTGGGCACCCGATGAGTATTGAAAGTAACGAATACCCTTTCAGGGACGGTGCCGAGCGCGTAGTATAGCATCATGACTCTTCGTCGAAGCGAGACCCGCACCGGGCGTAAAGTCGGGTGCTGCGACGAGTTTGGAGGAAGGCCGTGAACAGGTACGACGATCGAGCGCGTCTGGTCTTCCACTTCGCGCGGGAGGAAGGTTCGAAGCTTGGTCATGCAATGATCGGGCCCGAACACCTCCTGCTCGGTTTGATGCGTGAGGGGGGCACTGCGAGCCGGGTGCTGAGTGAATTCGGCGCTACTCTCGAAGGCTTTCGCCGGCAGGTCGAAGAGATGGTCGGCCGCGGCGATGGGCTCCCCCGGAACGAAACGGCAGCCATCACCCCCAGGGCGAGGCGAGTCATGGAACTGGCAGGTTCCGAGGCGCGCTCCCTGGGTTCGAACGTAATAGCAACCGAGCACATTCTCCTGGGGATCATACGTGAAGGCGACGGCGTTGCCTACCGTATTCTCCAGCAGCTCACCCGTGACGTGGACACGGTGCGCTGGCGCATTCTCGCGGCTGCTGACCCCAAGAACCAGTCGGAGTCGGTAAACACTCCGTTCCTCGACGAGTACGCCCGCGATCTCACCAAGGAGGCGCGGGAAGGCAAACTGGATCCCGTAATAGGACGCACGGAAGAGATACGCCGCGTCATCCAGATCCTCTCGCGGCGAACCAAGAACAATCCCGTGCTCATTGGCGAGCCGGGCGTGGGCAAGACGGCAATAGTCGAAGGGCTCGCCCAGGCCGTCATCGACGGCCAGGTGCCGCCCAACCTCATGTCCGTGCGCGTTCTCTCCATCGACCTCTCCAACATCGTGGCCGGCACGAAGTATCGCGGTGAGTTCGAAGAACGTTTGCGGCAGGTTATCGACGAACTGAAGAGCGCGAAAGTAGTTGCATTCATCGACGAGCTGCACACGCTCGTCGGCGCAGGCGGTGCCGAGGGCACGCTGGATGCAGCGAATATCTTGAAGCCACCGCTGTCGCGCGGTGAAATCCAGGTCATCGGTGCCACCACCACCGGTGAGTACCACCGCTACATCGAGAAGGATGCTGCTCTGGAGCGGCGCTTCCAGCCGGTCATCGTGCTCGAGCCCAGCCCCGAGGAATCGCTGGAGATTCTCCAGGGCCTGCGCGAAAAGTACGAGAACCACCACGGCGTCATCATTCCGCCGGGCATCCTCGAGCTCTCGGTCCGCTACGGCGAGCGCAGCCTGCCGGGAAGGAACTTCCCCGACAAGGCCATCGACCTCATCGATGAAGCCGCTGCACGAACCCGCCTCAATAAGTCGCTGGGCTTCCCGGTGGCTGAGGAGGAGGATGGCACTCCGGTCGTGACCCGCGAGGACATCGAAGCCGTCGTCAACTCGTGGGGCGGCATCTATGTGGACGACCACGACGCCGCCAAGCTCAATGACATCGAGGCCGCCCTCAAGGAGGCGGTCGTCGGTCAGGACAAGGCCATCGGCGCTCTGGCGGCGGCACTGCGCCGGGCACGGGTAGGACTGGGCGGGCGCACCCGCGTTAGCGCCTCCTTCCTCTTCGTTGGCCCGTCCGGCGTGGGCAAGACTTTCCTCGCCAAGCAGCTGGCGCTCGAACTCTTCGGTTCGGAGCGTGCGCTGGTGCGACTCGACATGTCGGAGTACCAGGAGCCGCACTCCATCTCGAAGCTCATCGGGGCACCTCCAGGCTACGTGGGTCACGAGCAGGGTGGCCGGCTCACGGAGGCGGTACGCCGCCAGCCGTTCTCGGTAGTGCTCCTCGACGAGATCGAGAAGGCACACCCGGACATCTACAACACGTTCCTGCAGGTCCTTGACGATGGGCGCCTGACGGATGGTCAGGGGCGCACCGTCGACTTCAGGCGCGTGATCCTCATCATGACCTCGAACACCGGCTTCAACCTGGGCCCCAGCGTGGGCTTCCAGGCTCAGGGCCAGCAGGACGTTCAGGCGCCGCTGCGCAACATCTTCTCTCCCGAGTTCCTCGACCGCCTTGACGAGGTCATCGCGTTCGAGACCTTCGACCGCGAAAGCATCCTGCAGATCACCCGCGCGATGCTCGAGGAGATGCGGACAGACCTGGGCACGCGCGAGATCAACGTGACCTTCACGACCGAAGTCGCGCCGTTCCTCGTCGACAAGCTGCCCGAGGGCGAAAGCGCCCGGCCGCTGCGTGCAGTCCTCCGCGAGTACATCGAAGACCCGCTGTCGAACGAACTTCTCAACAACGGTTCTGACGACCCTATTATCGTCACCATCGAAGACGAACAGGTTGTCTTCGCCAGGCCAGTGCCCATCGCCTAGTCCCGCGCTGGATACAGCGAAGTAGAATGAAGGCGCGCCGCCCCGGGCGGTGCGCCTTTTTTGGCATAAATCATCAGGCGTGCCACCAGGGCCCGCCCGCTGTTTGGGTGGGACGGGCGGTGGCGCGGGCAGTAGGCGACAGTGGCGAAGACGAAGAGTACATACCAGTGCACCGAGTGCGGGACCACCTCCCCTGGCCCGCTGGGCCGTTGCCCCGGCTGCGGCTCCTGGGGAACGGTTGAGCCGGTCTCAGCGGCACCAGGAGTTCCGGGGCGCCGCCGGGCGAGTGCCAGTGTGGTCGCACTGAACTCGGTTGAAGCGAAAGAGGTCGAACGGCAGCCCTCCGGCGATCCCGAAGTCGACCGGGTGCTGGGCGGTGGCTGGGTGCCGGGCAGCGCCCTCCTGCTGGCGGGCGAACCGGGCATAGGTAAGTCGACCCTGCTCCTCCAGCTCGCCTACAACTCGACCGCCGCAGGCCGCTCCACGCTCTACGTGGCCGGCGAGGAATCGGCGGGCCAGATCAGACTCAGGGCAAGCCGGCTGGGCATCGAACTGGACACGCTGCTGACCCGCGAGACCGATGCGCGCTCCCTGGTCGAGTACCTCCTCCTGGAGAAGCCGCAGTTCGTGGTCGTCGACTCCATTCAGACGCTCGTCGCCGCTGACGACGGTGTGCCGGGCAGCGTGAGCCAGGTCCGTGACTCAACCGCCCTGCTGGTGCAGGCAGCCAAGGAGGTGGGCGCGGTCCTCGTCCTCATCGGTCACGTGACCAAGCAGGGCTCGATCGCCGGCCCGAAAACGGTCGAGCACATGGTCGATGCCACCCTGCAACTGGAGAGTGCAGCAGGCTACCGCGTACTGCGCGCCCTGAAGAACCGTTTCGGTGCCGCCGGCGAGCTCGGCGTCTTCGAGATGACCGGCGGCGGCATGATGCCCGTGGCCAACCCATCGGAAGCCTTTCTCGCCCAGCGGCCCCTGGGGGTCGCAGGCTCGGTCGTGGCGATCGCCCTTGAGGGCCAGCGCCCGCTCCTGCTGGAGGTCCAGGCGCTGGCCAGCAAGTCCCCCTACTCGTCGCCCAGGCGGGTGGTCCAGGGGCTGGATGACCGCAGGGTCGACGTAGTCCTAGCGGTGCTGGAACGTCGGCTGGACCTGCCCCTCTCGGCCCTGGACGTCTTCGTCAACGTCGCCGGTGGACTGCGCATCGCCGATCCGGGCATGGACCTGGCGGTGGCGGTGGCCGTGTTCTCGGCCGTGACGAACCGCCCGATCTCGGAACGCTGTGCAGCGGTTGGCGAGGTTGGTCTTGCCGGCGAGCTGCGCACGGTACCGCAGCTGGAGAGACGACTGGCCGAGGCAGGGCGGGCAGGCTTCGATGAGCTCATCACTCCCCGCGCGGCCCGAGGCAAGTCAGGGGGCTTCGAAACGCTGGCCCAGGCGCTGGGCGCGATGGGTGGTTCCTCTTGAGGAGTTCGCGCCTCGTCTTCCAGCTCGTGCGGGCGCTGATCGCCGTTCTGGGGGCGCTGCTGGGCGCCTACCTGGCCCTCTTCCTGCTCGAGCGCAACATACTCACCGGCCCCAACAACATCCTCTACCTCACGCTGCTGGGGCTCCTGACCGCCTACCTGTTCAGCGGCCCGCCCGCCCGCTGGATCGAGCGGATGGGCAAGCGTGCCCGCGGGATGCCGCCCGAAGCGGTGCTTGCCGGCCTGAGCGGCGCAATCGTTGGCCTGCTGATCACCGTGCTCATCAACAACGTTCTCGCCGCGGCACCCTGGTTCACCTGGTACTGGTCGCTCCTCATCGCGCTGTTCCTGGTTGCGGCCGTCGGTGCCTTCTTCATCGCCAACCGCTCCCTGTTCGGGGCGATTCCCCGCAGGGAGGCGCGGGAGGAGCGCGAGGAGAAGCCGGCCGTGCAGGCGAAACTCGTCGATACCTCGGCGATAATCGACGGCCGGCTGGTGGATGTGATCGGGGCCAACTTCCTCGAAGGCACCCTGCTCGTACCTCGCTTCGTGCTGACCGAGCTGCAGCAGATCGCCGATTCCGGCGACCCCGACCGGCGCAGGCGGGGCCGCCGGGGCCTGGAGGTCCTGGAGAAACTGCAGCAGCAGGAAGTGGCCAGGGTCGAGATCCTTCCCGGGAAACTGCCCGATGGCGGTGATGTCGACCAGGAGCTGGTAGCGCTGGCGCGCTCCCGGGGGGCGAGCCTGCTGACTACCGACTACAACCTGGAACAGGTCGCGGCACTGCAGGGAGTCACCGTTCTCAATCTGAACGGCCTGGCAGCGGCGCTCAGGCCTGCTTACCTGCCCGGCGATGAACTGACATTGCAGGTGGTGCGGAAAGGCAAGGAGGCCGGCCAGGGCCTGGGGTACCTGAGCGACGGCACGATGGTCGTAATTGAAGAGGCCGCCGACCGGCTGGGCCATGAGGTGACAGCGCGGGTCACGAGCAGCCTGCAGACGAACGTGGGCCGCATGATTTTTGCCCGTCACCGGCAGGATTGACGGCGTGTCAGTTCCGGCACGGCCGGCCTTGACACGCCGTCAACTCCCACGTATCCTACCGTTTGCTTGACCCGCAATTGCGGGGCCTTAGCTCAGCTGGGAGAGCACTCGCTTTGCAAGCGAGATGTCGTCGGTTCGAGTCCGACAGGCTCCACCATATCCAGAGGCGTTCCTGCACAGGCATGGAGCGCCTTTGTCATTTCGAACTGCACAACAGACACTAAACCTGACAATTTTACTCGGCTTTCGGGACTGGTATCCCCCGATAGGGATCCACGTCCCAGAACCACTTAGTACCTTGTGATACATTGGACACGTTTCATGCGGTAGCGGGACTCCCGCTACGTCACAAAAAAGCACACTGCTCTACGAGGCATAGAGGAGGTCCCGTCTGAACGCTCTAACTATTTCTCACCGTCGAGGCTCCAGGTCAACTCCTGACAGGCAGCCTCGATTCTCACGCTCCGCCGGTATCTACCCAGGACCAATGCCGCATGCCTAACCTCTTCCCCCGAAATTCAAACTCGTTCCTGTGGTGGACAATAGGACTGGGCGGCGTTTTCGTGGTGCTGCTCATTACCGGCCTGACCGTATTCGCCCGCACCCACAACAATCAGGTAGGCGTACCGGTCGAGCAACCCGTCGCCTTCTCCCACAGCCTGCACGCCGGCAGCATGGGGCTGGACTGCCGCTACTGCCACACCACCGTCGAAACGAGCAACTTCGCCAATGTTCCCGCAACCGAGACCTGCATGACCTGCCACTCCCAGGTCCGGGTCAACTCCCCCCAGCTGGCTGTCGTTCAGGAGAGCTGGGACACCGGGACACCCATAGCCTGGAACAGGGTGCACGACATGCCCGACTTCGTCTTCTTCGACCACAGCATTCACGTGGCGAAGGGCGTTGGTTGCAGCGACTGCCACGGACCCGTCCATCAGATGGAGGGAATGTGGAAGAACGAACCCATGACGATGGGCTGGTGCCTCGAATGCCACAAGTCGCCCGAGGACTACCTGCGTCCGCGCAGCGAGGTCTTCAACATGGACTACACCAGGCCCAGGAACCAGGTCGAGCTGGGAGCGCAGCTCGTTCAGGACTATCACATCGATACGGAGAAGCTTCCGCAATGTTGGACGTGTCATAGATGAGTGAACTGGACATAAACGCCATCAGAGAACGCCTCAAGGGCCAGAACGGCAAGCAGTACTGGCGCAGCCTGGATGAACTGGCTGAGACTGAGGAGTTCCAGTCGTTCCTCCACGAGGAGTTCCCGCGTCAGGCGGCACCTCTGGAAGGGACCTGGAAGCGGCGCGACTTCATGAAACTCCTGGGCGCCTCGCTCGCACTGGCCGGACTCACCGCCTGCGCGCGGCCGCTGCCGTCACACCAGAAGATCGTGCCCTACGTAAGCCAGCCCGAGGAGATCATCCCGGGTCGACCGCTCTACTTTGCGACCGCCATCTCGCACGGCGGGTACGGCGAGGGCCTTCTGGTCGAGAGTCATCAGGGCAGGCCCACCAAGGTAGAGGGGAACCCCGACCACCCGGCGAGCCTTGGTGCTACCGCGGCAGCACCCCAGGCGAGCGTACTCACCCTTTACGACCCCGAGCGTTCCCAGGCAGTGCTGCAGCGTGGCGAGGAGAGCTCCTGGGGCGAGTTCACGCAGGAGCTGGAGCAGGTACTCTCCGGCCTGGGAGACGGCACCGGACTTCGTCTGCTGACCGAGCGCGTCACCTCACCCACGCTTATCGCACAGATCGACTCGCTGCTTAGCCAGTACCCGGGCGCCACCTGGCACCAGTACTCGGCGAATGCTGTCGACGACCTCCTGGGTGGCACCGAGGCAGCATTCGGCCAGCGGCTCATGCCTGTCTACAGCTTCGGTGAAGCCGACGTCGTCGTCTCCTTCGACGCCGACTTCATGAACGATTACCCGGGGCGGCTGCGGTATGCGCGTGAGTTCGCCGACAGGCGGCGGGTCCACCAGGCATCTGCAGACCCCGGCAGGTTCTACGCATTCGAGACCACGCCCACGCCCACCGGTTCGATCGCCGACCACCGGGTACCGCTCGCCCCCGGTGAGATGATCGACCTGATTGCTGCGGTAGCACGCCGTCTGGGAGTCGACGCGCCCGAGCGCCCCCTCCCCTCCGGCGTTACGGATACCCTCGTCGACGCGCTCGTCGAGGACCTGACCGCTGCCGGCAGCAACGCTCTCGCAGTTCCGGGTGCCTACCTGCCCATCGCGGCCCAGGCACTCGTGCACGCCATCAACGACGCCCTGGGTTCGATCGGCACGACGGCCACGTTCGTCGAGCCGGGAGATCGCAACGATGAGAACGGCAGCGAGTCCATCCAGGCGCTCGTCGAGGCGATGAACGGCGGCCAGGTCGAGGCCCTCGTGATGCTTGGCGGCAACTTCGCCTACGACCTGCCGGCCAGCACCGGCTTCGTCGATGCGCTTGCCCAGGTGCCGTTCTCGGTCCATCTGGGGCTCTACCAGGACGAGACGGCCCAGCTGGCGACCTGGCACATTCCCCGGGCCCACTACCTGGAGACGTGGAGCGACATTCGCGCGTTCGACGGAACCATCTCCATCGTCCAGCCCCTCATCGACCGCTTCTATGGCGGCCGCAGCGATCACGAGCTGCTCGCGGCGCTCACCGGCAATCCGGAGGCAGAGAGCTACGACCTGGTACGAAGCTACTGGGAGAACCAGGTCGAGGGAGATTACGAAGGGTTCTGGCGGGAAACCGTCTACAGGGGTGCGGTGCAGGACAGCGCCCGCCCCATCGTCACGCCCGAGCTGCAGCTGGCCAACCTTGAGCTGCCCGAATTCTCCGGCCTGACCGTCACCTTCCGCAACGACCCCTCCGTCGAGGATCACAGCTACGCGAACAACGGCTGGCTGCAGGAGCTGCCCAAGCCCTTCAGCAAGCTCTCCTGGGACAACGCGGCACTCGTGTCGCCGGCGACCGCGCAGGAGCTGGGCGTCAGCAACCGCAGCGTCATCTCGCTGGAAGTTGACGGGCGCTCCGTCGAGGCCCCCGTCTGGGTCCTGCCCGGCCAGGCGCCCGCTACGATTACGGTTCACACCGGTTTTGGCCGCACCGCCAGTGGACGCATCGGCACCGGGGTAGGTTTCGACGCCAACCGGATCAGGCCCGCCACCGGCTGGGTTGCTCCCGTGAACGTCAGCAACACCGGCGGCCGCTACGAGCTGGTAACGACCCAGGATCACCACAACCTGAACGGCACGGGTGAGGCGCGGCACATCATCCGCGCGGGTACACTCGCCGAGTTCCGCGAGGAGCCCGAACATCCGCACTTCGTGCACCCGGTGGCGCACCACGAGTCCGACCTCTACCCCGCGTTCGAGTACGACTCCTACGCCTGGGGAATGGTCATCGATCAGAACGTGTGCACCGGCTGCAACGCCTGCGTAGTCGCCTGCCAGTCCGAGAACAACATCCCCATCGTGGGCAAGGACCAGGTGGCCGTGGGCCGCGCCATGCACTGGCTGCGTATCGACAACTATCACGCGGGCGACATCGACAACCCCGAGTACTTCCACCAGCCGATGCTGTGCCAGCACTGCGAGCAGGCACCCTGCGAGCCGGTATGCCCGGTGGCCGCAACCGTCCACGACAACGAGGGCCTCAACACGATGGTCTACAACCGTTGCGTGGGCACCCGCTACTGCTCGAACAACTGCCCCTACAAGGTGCGCCGCTTCAACTTCCTGCAGTACGCCGAACTGAGCGACACCGCCACCGAACTGTCCATGGCCAACAACCCGGACGTCACGGTCCGCAGCCGCGGGGTAATGGAGAAGTGCTCCTTCTGCGTACAGCGCATCGCCAAGGCGCGCATCGACGCCGAGACTGAAAGCCGCCGCATCGCCGACGGCGAAGTCGTGACGGCCTGCCAGGGCGCCTGCCCCACCGAAGCGATCGTCTTCGGCGATCTGAACGATCCCGACAGCGCCGTGAACCGGGTGAAGTCCTCGCCCCTCAACTACGCACTGCTAGAGGAGCTCAACACGAAGCCGCGCAACACCTACCTGGCCCGTGTCAAGAACACCCACCCGGCACTGACCGAGGACGTGGTGAACGCGTAATGGCCATCCGGAGCAACACGAAACCCTTCCGTGAGACGAACCGGGTCATCGCCCGCGGTCAGACCTACAAGGGGATTGACGATGACGTGATGACCCCGGTTCTCACGCACCCCAGGCGCACGCCGACATGGTGGTATGTGGGCATGACCATCGCCCTGGGCCTGCTGGCCGTCTACCTGGGCACGGTCGTCTACCTGGTGGTCAGGGGGATCGGCATATTCGGCAACAACCAGCCGGTGGCCTGGGCCTTCCCCATCGTCAACTTCGTCTGGTGGATCGGGATCGGTCACGCGGGGACGCTGATCTCGGCCGCACTGCTGCTCTTCCGGCAGCCGTGGCGCACCTCGATCAACCGGTTCGCCGAGGCGATGACCATCTTCGCGGTGGTCTGTGCGGGCCTCTACCCCATCCTGCACCTGGGCCGCCCGTGGCTCTTCTACTGGCTGCTGCCCTACCCGAACACCTTCGGGCTGTGGCCGCAGTTCCGCTCGCCGCTCGACTGGGACCTCTTCGCCATCGCCACCTACGCCAGCGTGTCAGTCCTCTTCTGGTTCATTGGCCTGATTCCCGACCTGGCAACGCTGCGCGACCGGGCCGTCAACCCGGGCGTCCGGTTCTTCTACGGCCTGCTTTCACTGGGCTGGAACAACTCCACCAAGGCGTGGCAGCGCTACATGCGCGCCTACCTGCTCCTCGCGGCGATCTCCTTCCCGCTGGTGCTGTCGGTCCACTCGACCATCGCCATGGACTTCGCCTTTGCCCAGGTGCCCGGCTGGAACAACACCATCATGCCGCCCTACTTCGTCGCCGGCGCGGTGTTCGCCGGGTTCGCGATGGTGCTGATCCTTGCCGTCCCGCTGCGCAAGGCGTTCCGGCTCGAACACATGATCACCATGCGCCACCTGGACAACTCGGCCAAGCTGCTGCTGGGTACCGGCCTGATCGTGGTCTACGGCTACATGATCGAGCTGTTCATCGCCTGGTACTCGGGCGTCGAGTTCGAACGGTACATGGCCTACAACCGCGTGTTTGGCCAGGACCACTGGTGGGCCTTCTGGCTGCTCATCCTGTGCAACTTCGTGGCCATCCAGCCGCTCTGGTTCCGCGGTATCAGGCAAAGCCCGCTGGCCCTGTTCATCATCTCCGTGATCGTCTCGATCGGCATGTGGCTGGAGCGGTACGTGATCTTCGTCGTGACGCTGACGAAGGACTGGCTGCTCTCCTCGTGGCGCGACTACTCGGCCACGCTGTGGGACTGGTCCCTCTACATTGGCTCCTTCGGGCTGTTCCTGACACTCTTCTTCCTCTTCATCAGGCTCCTCCCCTCCATCGCCACCACCGAGGTCAAGGAGCTCGCGTACCACGACGCGCACCAGGGCAGCGACTACTACGAGAAGATCCGCGCGCGTGAAGCCGGCTTGGAGGTCGACTGATGCACAGCACCGTTGACACCTCCCGGGCTGCTCACGGCGACCTCTTCGGGATAGTGGCCGAATTCGACACCCCCGAGGAGATCCTCGCCGCAGCGAACGCCACCAGGGAGGCGGGTTACACGAAGACCGACGCCTACACGCCGTTTGCCGTCGAGGGCCTCGACGAATCGCTGGGCATGAAACCCACCCGCATAGGCTGGATCATGCTGGCGATGGGCACGCTGGGCGCGTTCCTGGGCTTCTTCATGCAGTGGTACGCCAACGTCGTCCACTACCCCCTCAACATTGGCGGCCGCCCGTTCAACTCGTGGCCCAACTTCATCATCATCACGTTCGAGATTGCGGTGTTCTTCTCTGCCTTCTCGATCGGACTGTCGATGATCCTCCGCAACGGGCTGCCCCGCCTCTACCATCCGATCTTCAACGCCCCCAACTTCGAACGCGCCACCCAGGACAAGTTCTTCCTGAGCATCGAGGCGAAGGATCCCAGGTTCGATCCTGTCGCCACCAGACAGTTCCTCGAAGAGCTCGCTCCCGGGCGCGTATCGGAAGTGGAGCGATAGGAGTGACTCCCTTGCGCAAGAACAGACGCGGAGTGCTTGTCCTGTCGATCCTGCTCGCTCTGCTGCTTACCGCCTGCGGACGCAACATGGTCGAGCAGCCGGTCTACCGCAGCTACGACGTGAACCCGTACCTGCCACAGGGCACCAACGCTCACCAGCCGCCGGAAGGCACCGTCTCCCGGGAGCGCGGCGCCATCGACCCGGCATTCTTCACGGGTCAGGGCGAGGGCGGCATGCTCAGCGAACTGCCCATCGAACTCACGACCGGAGTGCTGCAGCGCGGAATGGAGCGCTACAACATCTACTGCGCCCCCTGCCACAACTACAACGGTGACGGGCGGGGAGTGGTGGTGCAGCGAGGCTTTCCTCAGCCTGCTTCGCTCCACGAGCCGCGACTGCGTGACGCCGACGTGGGCTACTTCTTCAATGCCATGACCAACGGCTTTGGCCGGATGTACCCCTACGACAGGGTGCCGGCCGAGGATCGCTGGGCCATCGCCGGCTACATCCGGGCCCTGCAGCTTAGCCAGTACGGCACGCCCGAGGATGTGCCCGCCGAGGTCCAGCTGGAGTCCCTGATTCAGGCGGAGGCCGACAGATGACCACCAGGAACGGCGACAGCAAAAGCAACTTCGCCTGGCAAGTGCCCTCCCTCGTGGTCGGTGTCGTCGCCGCCATCGTGGCGATCATCGTCGCACTCATCGGGGATGTGCAGTTCTTCCAGTCCTACCTTATGGCCTACCTCTTCTGGCTGGGCCTCTCCCTTGGCGCGTTCGTGATGCTGCTTGCCCAGCACATGGCCGGCGGTTCGTGGGGCGCGGTCATCAGGCGGCCGCTCGAGGCTGCCGTCTCGGTCCTGCCCGTCCTGGCCATCCTGTTCCTGCCGATCCTGTTCGGCATGCAGGCGCTCTACATCTGGACCGATCCGGAGTACGTGGCCCAGACGCCCATTGTCGCGGCCAAGACCGCCTACCTGAACGTGCCCTTCTTCATCGTCAGGGCCGTCATCTACTTCGCCATCTGGCTGGGCGGCGCCTGGTGGTACCTGCGCATGGCCCGCCGCCAGGATGCCGACCCGCGCAACGCCGGGGTGCTTGGCTTCCGCATGCGCTCGTTCGCGGGCGCCTGGATGATCCTCTACGTCCTGACGGTCACCTTTGCCGCGTTCGACTGGGGCATGTCGATCACTCCTGACTGGTTCAGCGGGATCTACCCCACGATCCACATGGCAGGTCAGGCGATCAGCGGAATCGCTTTCGTCATCATCGCCATGGTCTTCCTGGCCCGGCGTGATGACGGCGTGAACGAGCTGCTCACGACCAAACGACTCCAGGACCTGGGGAACTTCCTCATGGCCTTCCTGATGTTCTGGGCCTACGTGAGCTTCTCGCAGCTGATCATCATCTGGTCGAACAACATCGTCGAAACGAACACCTGGTATGTGGCCAGGCTCAACACCGACTGGGTGGCGCTGGGCGTATTCCTGCTGGTGTTCGGTTTCTTCGCGCCCTTCCTGATCCTCTTCTCCCGCTGGGTGAAGAGGAAGCGCACGGCGCTCGTTACGGTCGCCGCTTTCGCCCTGCTCGTACGACTGCTGGACCTCGTCTGGATCCTCATGCCGTCGTTCGGCCGCGAGGGCGCCTGGATTCACGTCATGGATGTCCTGCTGGTAATCGCTCTGGGCGGCATCTGGCTTTCCCTGTTCGCACGCTCCCTGGCGGCCCAACCGCTCATTCCGCTGCACGACCCGCGTCTGGTGGCTCCGCCTCACGACGACGGGAACGCACCGGCAGCGAGGGAGGTGCCGGGCCATGCCTGAGGACAACCGCAGACCGCTGTTCACCGAGGACCACATGCGCATCGCCTTTACGGCGGTGACGATCGGGATGATCCTGGGCATCTTAGTCATCTTCTTCCTGATCACGGCACGGCCAACGGGTCAGCTCACCAGGCCTGACACCTGGCAGTACGAACAGAACCTGGAACGTACCTCTCAGCAGCTTTCCGGCTTCCGGGAGCTCGAGGATGGCCGCGTGCAGCTCGACATCAATCACGCCATCCAGCTTGTTGCCGAACGTGGCGTGGTCGATCCCTTCTCCACCGCCGTGGCACAGGGTGATGCGGCCGGTCAGGCGCAGGACGCCGAGGCCGCCGCTGCCGGCGAAGAGGCCGCCGGGTTGCCGTCGGGCAGCGCGGTGTACGCGCAATGTTCGGGCTGCCATCAGCAGAACGGCCAGGGTGTCCCTGGTGCCTTCCCGCCGCTCGCCGGGCACGCGGTTGAACTGTTCGAGGCCAATCCGGGCTACCTGGCCAATACGGTCATCTTTGGCCTGCAGGGCCAGATAGAGGTTGACGGCATGACCTACAACGGTCTGATGCCCGGCTGGCAATCCCTCTCCGACGCGGAAATCGCCGCCGTCCTCAACTACATCCTTACGGATTGGGGCAACGACGTGGGCGAGGAGCAGCCGTACGACGCGGAGTTCATCGCCGAACAGCGCCAGCTGGACCTCACCCCTTCCGATGTCCACGAGCAGCGCCAGGAGCTGGACCTGTAACCGCCGGTTAAGGAGCGCTCCCGGCAACTGACGACACGGTGGGCGGCCCGTCTTTACTCGGGCCGCCCACCGTCATTTGGGCTTCCGGACACCTGCCCTGATAGCTGTGGCTAGAGGCGATTGACCTCCTCCTTGAAGCGGGCGAGCAGTTCACGTCCCTCGAGCGGGCTTGTCTGGGCATTGAGCTTTGCGCGGTACTCGGCGATGAGTTCATCCCGCTGCGTCTCGGATATCTCATCCTCGCTGTCGGTGAGGGCCAGCACCTCTACGCGCTCGTGAAGATCGGCTACGTACTCTTCGAACTCGCGTCTTACCTGTTCCATCGGCTGCCTCCCCTTGCGCTCGGAACGCCGTTCCATCTCCCTTAACGAGGATAGGGGAAGTGTCCGCACTGAACACTTCCCCTGGAACCATTTTTGTTGTGACTCCCGGCCCCTAGGCGGGGCGAGGCCTGTCAAACATCAAGCTCGGCCCTGTGCGCGTTGTCCTCGATGAACTCGCGGCGCGGCGGGACCTCGGTACCCATGAGCATCTCGAACACCTCGTTGGCGTCCAGCACGTCGTCGATCGAGACGCGCTTCAGAACCCTCGTTTCGGGGTTCATGGTGGTCTCCCACAGCTGCTCGGGGTTCATCTCGCCCAGACCCTTGAACCGCTGGATCTCGTAGCGGCGCCCCTTGTTCTCCCGCAGGAGCTTCTGCAGGTCATCCTCGTCGTAGACGTACTCCACGTCCTTGGAGCGGCCAAAGCGGACCCCGTAGAGGGGCGGCTTGGCAATATAGACGTAACCGGCGTCGATGAGCGGCCGCATGTAGCGGTAGAAGAAGGTGAGCAGCAGCGTGCGGATGTGCGAACCGTCGTGGTCGGCGTCAGTCATGATGATGATGCGGTGGTAGCGCACATCCTCGATGTTGAACTGCCCTTCGCCGGCGTTGTCCAGGCCGGCGCCTATCGCGGCAACCATCGCCCTGATCTCGGCATTCTTGAGGATGCGGCCAATGTTGGCCTTCTCGACGTTGAGGATCTTCCCCCGCAGCGGCAGGATCGCCTGGAAGCGGCGCTCCCGCCCCTGCTTTGCGGAGCCACCCGCCGAGTCACCCTCCACAATGTAGATTTCGCTGTTGCTGGGGTCGCTCGACTGGCAGTCAGCCAGCTTGCCGGGCAGCTCGTCGTTCTCCAGCGGGTTGGCGCGGCGAACGAGATCCCGGGCCTTGCGGGCGGCCTCGCGCGCCTTGGCGGCCTGCATCGCCTTCTCGATGATGGCCTTGCCGATCCTGGGGTTCTCCTCCAGAACGTCGGCAAGCTTCTCGTAGACGACCGACTGGACACCGCTTTGCGCCTCAGGGTTCAGCAGTTTCACCTTCGCCTGCGACTCGAACTGCGGATCGCCCAGCTTCACCGAGATCACGCACGAGATTCCTTCTAGGAAGTCGTCACCGGTGGGTGCGGGATCCCCCTTCTTGAGGAGGTTCTTGGCCTTCATGTAGTTGTTCAGGACCCGCGTGTAGGCGGTCTTGAAGCCCGTGAGGTGGGTGCCGCCGTCGCGGTTGGTGATCATGTTGGCGTAGGTGAGGATGGTCTGGCCGAACGAGGTGGTGTGCAGGAGCCCCACCTCGACCTCGATCTCCTCGGTGCGGCCCTGCGTCTCCACCTTTGCAGTGCCGCCCAGGAAGATGGGGTTGTCGTAGATGGGCTTCTCTTCCTTGGCCAGGGCCGCCGCGAACGCGGCGACGCCGCCCTTCTCCTGGTAGACCTCGCGACGCGGCTCCATGCCCCGCTTGTCCTCGAAGATGATCTTGATGCCGCCGGTGAGGTAGGCGAGCTCCTTCAGGCGCCGCTTGATCCGCTGGTAATCGAAACCATCGGTGTCACGGAACACTTCCGGATCGGGCTGGAAGGTGATGCGCGACCCGTTCCTGCCCTCCGGGGCGTCGCCGACGACGTGAACGGGTTCGATGATCTCGCCCCGCTCGAAGCGCACCTTGTGCTCCTTGCCGTCCTTCCAGACCTGCGCCTCGAGGAAGGTCGACAGGGCGTTCACCACGGAAGAGCCGACTCCGTGCAGACCACCGGAAACCTTGTAGGCGTTGGAGTCGAACTTGCCGCCGGCGTGCAGTTCGGTGAAGATCACCTCGATGGCGGGCCGGCCCTCCTTGGACATCATCTCGACTGGGATGCCGCGACCGTTGTCCGTGACAGCAGCCGATCCGTCCTTGTTCAGCACCACCTCGACCGTATCCGCGTACCCCGCGAGGCACTCGTCGATGGCGTTGTCGATGATCTCGGTAAGCAGCTGGTGGTAGCCATCCGTACCGGTCCCGCCCTGCACGTACATGGCGGGGCGTTTGCGGACGCCCTCGAGCCCCTTGAGGATCTTGATGCTGTCAGCAGTATAGGAATTTGCGACCGTCAATATACTCTCCGTTCATGCCACGGGCCTTCGCAAATGCGCTGCCCACTGCAAGCTGGTCACTCGAACTCCAGCACCCCGAAGGCGCGAGCGAGCACCGGCTCCAAACAAGGCATTCTATCACCTGCGGAGCCCCCCGGACAAATCGGGAAATACGTTCTGGACGGCTCTTCTGGGCTC
>CALKAI010000116.1 GCA_937983275.1 uncultured Trueperaceae bacterium
ACGGCGAGCTCGGCCCGTTCCCCATGACGGCCGGAGCGTTCTGTTTCTACGAAGTCCACCTGCTGTTCCCTTTCGCCGCGCTATGGACTGCTTACCCACCCCGGCGCGAGGCCCGACTTCCAAAACTGCGAACTGTTATGTACACATTTTTAGTGCAAAACAAGGCCAGGAGGGTGAAATACTTTACCGGCGCGTAATGGCCAGAACTTGCGATCGGCTTTGTCACCAGCAACACCCTCCACCCCAAACTCCCCCAACACTGGTAAGCTCCAAGTCAATAACCACTTGGCTATTTCTCCCCCGTTACGCTCAGTTCCAAGTTGATATAGACTGCATGTGAATTATCTCACTCGAGGGCAGCGGGGGAGATGGCGCTAGACGTTGTGCGGCCAGGTGGCCCTCCCACGGGCACTATCGGGAATACCCCCGGTACACCCGCCCAGCGTCCACCGCTAGCGAGAAGAACAAAGCACGTAGGGAGAGCTGCCCGCCAATGCAAGAAACTGTGCCCCCAATTGAACGACTGGGTATAGGCAAAGGCCGCATAAACAGCCCAACACAACCCCAGCTCCAGACAGGAACGCCCAGATGAGCGCCCCAGCGATCGAATCACGGGCCAAAAACGCCCAAAGCGATAAAAACGCCCAAAGCGCCAAACCAGCCCAAAGTGCGAAGAACGGCCAGGCCAAACCCCTCTCCCACCTGGCCCAACGCAACAGAAACCTCTGGTACGGCGCCAAGGCAACCACCGAAATACTCCTCTGGACCGCAGCAACCCCCATAGCAATACTCCTCCGCTACGACGGCGCGATCCCCGAATCAGCTATAAATGGCCTCCTAACCGCCACCTTCATCGCCCTGGCACTGAAGGCCGCAGCAGTCCACCTCTTCGGCCTGCACACCCAATCCTGGCACCGCACCAGCGCCAACGACGCGAGGACGCTCGGCGTAGCCATCGCAGCCGTAACCGCCATCCTCTTCGTCACCAACCTGCTGACGCCTCACGCCCCCCGCTCGGTCCCGCTCATAGACGGGGCGATCAGCTTCGGCGCACTCTTCCTGCTCCGGGCGGTAACCAGGGAGTTCGTGACCAGGAGTTACCCGCCGCAACTCCTGCAAAAAGACGCCCAACGCGTCCTGATAGTAGGAGCGGGTGAGGCCGGCGCCCTCGTCGCGAAAGAACTCCAACGCCACCCCAGCACCGGCCTAACACCCATCGGCTTCGTAGACGACGACCCCACCCTGAGCCGCCTCAACATCAACGGCACAAGGGTCCTGGGCACCACCGACGACCTCCCGAAGCTGATCGACAAGCACCAGGCCCACCAGGTCCTCATCGCGGTCCCCTCGGCGGAAGGCGCGTTCATCCGCAAGATCCTCGGCCTGATCGAAAAAGCGAAGCTGAACCCGCAACACCGCATAGTCCCCGGCGTCTACGAACTCCTGAGCGGCGACGTGAACATCTCGCGGATCAGGGAGGTGAAGATCGAGGACCTGCTCCGCCGGCCCCCGGTACGCCTCGACCTGCAGACGATCGCCGACTACGTGGACGGCGAAACCGTCCTCATCACCGGCGCGGGCGGCTCGATCGGCAGCGAGATCACCCGCCAGCTCTGCGCCTTCAAGCCCAAGCGCCTCATCCTCCTGGGCCGCGGAGAGAACTCCATCTACGAGATCGCCGGCGAGCTCAACTCGACCCCGAACGCGCCAAAAAGAACAACTGTGATCGCCAACGTGGTCGACGAGAACCGCATGCGCCAGGTCTTCGAGCAGCACAAGCCGACGGTGGTCTTCCACGCGGCGGCTCACAAGCACGTGCCGTTCATGGAGGAGAACCCCGGCGAGGCCGTGATCAACAACGTGCTCGGCACCCGCACGGTGGCGACCCTCGCCCACGAGTTCGGCGTGAAGCGGTTCGTGAACGTCTCGACCGACAAGGCGGTGAACCCCAGCTCGGTGATGGGCGCCTCGAAGAGACTGGCAGAGGACATCGTGCGCGAGCTCTCCCAACGCTCCACCCCCGACCAGCACTTCGTGACGGTGCGCTTCGGCAACGTGCTGGGCAGCCGCGGCAGCGTCGTGCCCCACTTCCTCAACCAGATCCGCGCGATGAAGCCGGTGACGATCACGCACCCGGAGATGACCCGTTACTTCATGACCATCCCCGAGGCCTCGCAGCTGGTGCTGCAGGCGGGCGGCCTTGGCCAGAACGGCGCGATCTACATGCTGGAGATGGGCGAGCCGGTGAAGATCGTCGACCTGGCTTACGACGTCATCCGCCTGGCGGGCTTCGAGCCGGAGCGCGACATCCCCATCGTCTACACGGGGATTCGGCCTGGCGAGAAGATCCACGAGGAGCTCATGACTGAGGCAGAGAAATCCGCCGCCACCTCCCACGAAAAGATCTCCGTCGCCAGCCCCTCCTGGGTGGACCCGCAACAGCTCAAAAAGGACCTCGATGTAATCCAAAAACTCGCCCGCGAGGCGGACCCAGAGGCCACGACCGCGGAGCTCTTCCGCATCGTGGGCGGCAAGGGCAAGGGAACCACAGGAACAAGTAAAGACAGCATAGTTGCCTAGCCGTCAGGACCAGAAATACCTGTCGTCACGCCGGCGCGGGGAACGGTAGACTGTACGGCGTGTATCTCTGCGCAAGGGGCGGTACGCCTCGCGATATCTCCCCAACGGGCAGCAAATCATGGCAATACCGAATCAGATTTAGCAGCAACACGACCCCACGACGGGGTCAGGGGCGCACTGCCGGGAAGAGGCTTTGGTGGAACAGAGAGAAGAGTTGACGGTCGTAACCTTTCGCGACCTGTTTGAGCTGATTAGGCGTGGCCTGCTCCTGGCCATCATCGTGGGCCTCGCCGCCGGCGCGGCGGCCTGGTTCCTGTCGCAGCAGATGGACCCCACATACCGGGCGCGGGCGACTCTGCTCGCCTCGCAGCCGACGACCACGACGAACTTCGGGGTGACCCTGGTTACCGCTCCGCCGGTGGACGTGAGCGCCTACCGCACGGCCGCGACGAGCAACCCGGTCCTGCAGGAGGCGATGACGCGCCTCAACCAAAACCAGGTCTCCCAGGAGGCGATCAACTCCTTCCGCGACCGCATCAGCGTGCGTACGGAGAACACGAACGTCTCCTCGCTGGTGCACGTCGAGGTCGAGGGGCAGGAGCCGGTGGATATCGCCGCGCAGGCGCAGGCGGTTGCCGACGCGCTGCTGCTGTGGGACCGCCAGCGCGCGACCAGCAACCTGGAGAACATCGTCAACACGTTGGAGGCAGAGATCAGCGCCTTCGACGCCCAGATCGCCGACATCCGCGCCGGTGGCGAGAGCCCCGAGGCGACCGAGCAGCTGCAGGCGCTGCAGCAGCTGCGTGCGGACCGCACCCTGCAGTTGAACAGCGCCCGCGCCCTGCGCAACAGCGCTATTGGCCGCCTCGAGATCCTCGAGCCGGCTCAGGTGCCGTTGCAACCGGTGGCTCCGCGGCCGGCTCGCAACGCCGCTCTGGCGTTCGTGCTGGGCGTGTTCCTCGTCTACGGCCTGATCCTCCTGCGCGATGCGCTCGATACGCGCTTGCGTGGCACGGACGACCTGGCGCGCACGAGCGGCCTGCCGGTCCTGGCTGAATTTCCGCGCCAACCCGGCCAGCTCCGCCTCCCCCGCGAGGCTGCCGGCTACCTGCGCACGAACCTGCTCTTCCTGACGGCCAACGACCACCCGAAGGTCATACTGGTGACCAGCTCGAACAGCGCGCACGGCAAGTCGTCGGTGGCGCTTAGCCTGGCAGAGAGCTTCGCCCGCAACGAACACCGCACCCTCCTCATCGATGCCGACCTGCGCAAGCCGGTGCTGGGCAAGGAGTACAACCTCGACCCGCGCCAGCACACGCCGCTGCGGGTGCACCTGGAGAACCCCTACGAGGAGTTCAAGCCGGTGCGGGTGGCGGTCGACCGCAAGGTAGTAGTTGACGTAATCCCGTCGTACGAAGCAGCACCGAACCCGAGCGAGCTCCTCTCGCGCAGCTTCGTGCCGTTCCTGCGCAGGCAAATGGAGCAGTACGACTGCATCGTCATCGACAGCGCCCCGGTGCTGCCGGTGGCCGACACGCTCACGCTCGCCCCGCACGCAACGGGCGTGGTCTTCGCGGCGTCGATGGCCGATGCCGACCGGAAGTCCCTGACTGCCGCCCTCGACCTGCTGCGCCGCATTGGCGTGCGCATCCTCGGCACGGTCGCCACGAACGTGGAGAAGGGGCAGGCGCGGGGGCCGGATGGTTACGGCTACGGTTACGGGTATGGCTACGGTTACGGTCCGGCAGAGGACACCCCGCCCAAGCAGTCCGGCCGGAAGCGCCGTGCTGCCCGCACGTGAGCCTGGTTGCCAGTACCGGGCCTTTGTGCTGTGTGTTACTCTGCGATTGTCCCGTTAGGCGGCACGGTTATGCCGCAAATGAGGTTTCCAAGGGAGCCCTGGCGCGCAAAGCGTGCCCCCGGCCCAGGGAGGTAAGGTCAATATGATCAGAAAAGCTCTAATGTCCCTTGTCGCGGCCGCAGTTCTGCTGCTTGCCGGCTCCACCGCGATGGCCCAATCTGCCAACCCGGCAGTCCAGGCTGTCGTCGCCTTCACGAACCTGCTCGACCCCGCCGTCGTAGCCGAGCTGCGCGGCCAGTACGAGAGCGACGAGGAGTTCGCCAACGCCATCCTCGAAGCGCTCATGACCAGCGGTGTGCTCAGCGTCGAAACTGTGACCGAGATGCGCGAGGCTGTCGCTATCGGCGTACTTCGCCGTGAAACCTTGATCGTCTTCGTTGCCGATCTCGCCAATGGCACGGAGCCGCTCGCTACACGTAATCCCGCCGTCCTTGAAACGCAACTACAGACCCTCGCGCCCACCGTGCAGATTCCTCAAGGCAGTGACGGTGTGCTGACCAGTGAGGAAGTTGGGACGTTTGTTGCTGAGGTTACTACCGGTGGGGGATCTCTGCTCGATTCGATCGCGGCTAGCTACAATCGGGCGATTACGCCACGGAATGCAGCTGAGGCTGGATAGTTAACGACCCGGTGGTAGGCATGGAAATTATCGGCCTCATGGGT
>CALKAI010000117.1 GCA_937983275.1 uncultured Trueperaceae bacterium
CGGGGCGCCACGCCCGTCTACCTGGGGAAACGCATATTGCGCGCTGAAACCGCGCCGATAGCGCTGCTCAGTGCCATCCTCCTGCCGGAGGCGCGGTGACCGGCCGGGCGCGGAGAGCGGCACTGCGGGTCTGGGCGGCGCTGCTGCTCGGCACGCTGTCGGCGTGCACGCCCCTCTACCTGCCGCCCGTCCCGGAACGGATCGAGCCGACCGCGCGCCTGGACGTCCGGGCGACCGGCAGTAGCGAGGAGGGGCGCCCCGCCGTCGAGGTTGCACTGCGGGAGGTGCCCCAGCCCGGCTGGCTGGCCGTGCAGTGGTTCTCGCCCCGCAATGTCGAGGTTGCCTCACAAAGCGTGCGCATCGACGGGGAGAGCGGGGGACAGGTGGTCACCTTCCGGTTGCCCGCCGATGTCGAGAGTGAATCGGGGCGGTGGCGGGCGATCCTGTCCAAGGATGGGCAGTTCGTCCGGCAGGTGGCAATCGAAGTCGACTAGCGCGTCGCTCGAGTAGCATCCGGTCGCGAATCAAAAATGGCAAAAAGGTGGGGACCGTGCGCGTACGTACGGTCCCCACTCTATGTTTCAGAAGCTGAAGTTCTAGGCAGCCGTGGACTGCTGGCTTACGCGCTTCTTCCTGCGCTTGCCGCCACGCTCCTTGAAGAAGATGACGATGGGCGCCATGATGAAGATGCTCGAGAGGCTTCCCGAGATGATGCCCACGACCAGCACCCAGGCGAAGTCGCGGAGTACTGCGCCACCGAAGATCAGCAGCGCCACCACGGCCAGCAGCGTCGTCGCCGAGGTGATGACCGTCCGCGACAGGGTCTGGTTGATGGTCAGGTTGAAGATGTCGCGGTAGGAACGGCCGCGAATCTTCCTCAGGTTCTCACGCAGGCGGTCGGCGATGACGATGGAATCGTTCAGCGAGTAACCGACGACGAACAGGACCGCGGCGAGTACGGGGATGCTGAACTGGGCTCCGATAAGGATGAGGAAGCCGAGCACGATCAGCACGTCGAAGACGGCACCGATCACCGTTGAGAGTGCAACGGGCCAGTTGGGCCAGAAGCGCAGGCCAACATAGACGAGGATGAGACCTATCGAAACCAGGATGGCGACCAAGGCAGCGGTCCTCAGGTCTGCACCGACGGACGGCCCGACGAACTCAGCGGAAAGTTGCTGGGCCCCCAGTGCGCTGGCCAGTGTGGTCGCGAACACTTCGCCGGTCTCCACGTTGCCCTGGGCGCCGACACGAACGGAGATGAGACTTGCTTCGCCCGCGTTGTCCTCGACCTCGACGATCGTCGCGTCGGAGGCGTTCACGCCCTCGAAGTTCAGATTGGCCAGCGTCTCACGGACGTCCGAGACGGTAGTGCCCTCGGGAACCTCGTAGAGCACGTTCAGGCCGCCCGTGAAGTCGGTCGAGAAGTTCAGGCCCTTGATGCCGAGGCCGCCGAGAGAGGCGACCAGGAGTACGCCGGCCACGACCATGGCGATCGGAGCGTTCCTGATGAACGGGATGCCCTGCGCGTAGAAGCCCTTCGGCATCCTGGGGTTCTTGATTCCCCGCCGCGTGAGCGATTCCAGGATGAAGGGCACGACGACGGTGTTCACGAACACCGAGGCGATGATACCGATCGCAAGAATCGTCGCGAAGCCGCGGACCGGACCGGTGGTGTACTGGTAGAGGGCCGCCGCAACGAGGAGCGAAGTGACGTTGGCGTCGATGATCGCCGAGAGGGAGTGGCCGAAGCCGGCCTTCATGGCTACGCGCAGGCTCTTGCCCTCTGCGAGCTCCTCCTTGATCCGCTCGAAGGAGATTACGTTCCCGTCAACCGCCGCACCGATGGTGAGGATCAGGCCGGCGAGGCCGGGCAGCGTCAGCGCCGCGCCAAGGCCGGCCAGGATGCCGAAGACGAACAGCATCACCAGCAGCACGCCCAGGGCCAGCACGCCGCCGAACAGCGGGCCGTACATGACCAGCACCGCGATGATCACGGCAATTGCGCCGACCGTGCCGGCCACCATGCCCGCCTCGATCGAGTCGGCGCCCAGCGTGGGCCCGATCTGACGGATCTCCTCGACGTGGAGGCTAATGGGCAAAGAACCGCTGCGCAGGACCAGGGCGACGTCGGTCGCCTCCTCGAGGCTGCCGATGCCGGTGATCTGGCCCTCGTTGGCGATGCGCCCCTGGAGGGTGGGAGCCGTGATGACCTGATCGTCGAGGACGATGGCCATGCGCCGGCCCAGGTTGTTGGCGGTGAACTGACCGAATGCCTGCTGGTACTGGCCGGCGATCTCGAACGTGACCATGGGGCCCATGACGCCGCTGCCCGGCTGCCCGAACTCGGCCCTTGCCGAGCGGATGATCTCACCCGTGAAGGCCACGTCCTCCAGGTCGTTCAGCGTCAGCATTTCGTCCGGAACACCGTTCGACTGGAAACGGACGAGCCGGAACTCCAGGACCGCCTGCTGACCGATCAGGTCGAGGGCGCGATCCTGCTGGTCGGCACCCAGGCCGGGCAGCTCTACGATCACCCGGTTGCGGCCGCTCGTCTGGATGACCGGCTCGGCTACGCCGAACTCGTTAATCCGGTTCTCGATGACGTTCCGCGCCGTCTGGATGTCCTCTTCGGACGGGTTCGCCTGATCGGCTTCCAGTACGACACGAAGGCCACCCTGCAGGTCCAGGCCCAGGCGCAGGCTGGGCTCGCCAGGGTTCCAGGGTTGCCAGATGTAGGCAATCGAAAGGACGACTGCAGCAAGCAGCGCCAGTCCCGTGATGTTTCTTCCGTTCATCTAAACTCCTCGCAACTGCGGCATTTTATCTTCCAGCTGACGCCCGCCACCCGAGGTTCCCGAGGGAGGATACACGTGCCGGGAGGACGGGGCGCCAGATACGCTGCCTGCCTTAGACAGGAACCTCCACCATCTCGTACGCCTCGATGATGTCGCCTTCCTGAATATTGTCGTAGTTCTGCAGGTTGATACCACACTCGAAGCCCTGCGTTACCTCGCGGACATCGTCCTTGAAGCGGCGCAGCTGCGAGATGGAACCCTTGTAGACCTCACGGCCATCGCGGATGACGCGCGCCTTGGCGTTCCTGCGGATCACACCGTCGGTCACGTAGGAGCCGGCGATGTTGCCGCTGCGCGGAACACGGATGACCTGCCGGACCTCGGCATGGCCAATTACCTGCTCCTCGTACTCCGGCTCGATCTGACCGCGGATCATGCGCTGAACGTCCTCGATGAGGTCGTAGATGATCCGGTAGCTCTTCAGCTGGATGCCCTGCCGTTCGGCGCTCTTCTTCACCGAGCCCGGCGCGTTGACGCCGAAGCTCATGACCGTCGCGTCGGCCGTTGAGGCCAGCAGCAGGTCCGATTCGGTGGGCGCGCCCACTTCGGCGAGCATGATTTCGAGTTCGACCTCGTCGGTTTCCTCTGCCTCCTTGGAGAGGACCCCCTTGATCGCCTCGAGCGAGCCCTGGGTGTCGGCCCGCAGGATCAGGTTGATGAGCGGCTTCGACTGCTTGCCGAAGAGATCGGCAAGGGTGATGCCCTTGCGGCCAATCGCTTCGCGCTCCTCGTCCTCGCGCTCCTCCTTGCGCTCGCTCGTGATCTGCTTGGCGGTCTGCTCGTCGGCAACAGCCTGGATGGTGTCGCCGGCCAGCGGCTGCTCGGAGAAGCCCAGGATCTGTACCGGGACGGAGGGGCCAGCCTCCTTGACCTGCTTGCCGGCATGGTCGGTGAGGCGACGTACCTTCGCCCAGGTCTCGCCGGAGACGATGTAGTCGGCGACCCGCAGCGTGCCCTCCTGGATGAGGACCGTGGCGAGCACGCCGGCCTGCTTGTCGAGGATCGATTCGACGACGACGCCGCGGGCGTGACCCTCGGGGTCGGCGCGCAGCTCCTCGACCTCGGCGACGAGCGAGATCATCTCGAGGAGATCGTCGATGCCGCTGCCCGTCTGGGCGCTGATCTCGACGACGATGGTGTCACCGCCGTACTCCTCGGGGATGAGCTCGACCTGCATGAGGTCCTGCTTGACCTTGTCGGGGTTCGCCTGGGGCAGGTCCATCTTGTTGATGGCAACGATGATCGGCACCCGGGCGGCCTTCGCGTGAGCGATCGCCTCGCGGGTTTGCGGCATCACGCTGTCGTCGGCGGCGACGACGATGACGGCAATGTCGGTCGCGCTGGCGCCACGCTGACGGATGGTGGTGAACGCCTCGTGCCCCGGGGTGTCGAGGAAGGTGATGAGCCCGCCGGGCGTCTCCACCTGGTAGGCGCCGATGTGCTGGGTGATGCCACCGGCTTCCTTCGCAGCGACCTTCGTCTTCCGCAGGTAGTCGAGCAGCGAGGTCTTGCCGTGGTCGACGTGACCCATCACCGTAACGACGGGAGCGCGGATCGGCGCCTCCTTCGCGGGGGCAGCCTCCTCCGTCTCGGTCTCCGTTTGCGGTTCGGCCACGGCCGCAGCCGCGCCACCGGCAGGGGCCGCCGCCGTCTGGGGCGCCTGCGCCTCGGCCGCGTTCGCTACCTCTACGGCCTGTTTGGCCTGAGCCGAGCTGCCTTCATCCTCGACGAGCTGCTTCACCGTGTCGGCCGTGTCGGCCTCCAGCGTGCTCGAGTGCGACTTGTACTCGACACCCATCTCATCGAGAATCTCCATGAGTTCTTTAGATTCCAGGCCAAGATCCTTGGCCAGCTGATAAATACGGACCTTCTCAGACATCGATCCCTCCGTCCCGGGGACGTTCCCGCACTCGTCCCAAATTGTGCTCCTTGCTCGACTCCAGTGCCTGGAGTTGCTGTGCAACCTGTACCGCCTGCGCCCTGAATGCCCGGCCCAGAGACTTCCTGCTCCAGCAGGCCTCGTCCCGGCACAGCCAGGCACCACGACCGCCGGCCCGCCGCGCCAGGTCAAGCTTCCAGTTCCCCTCGCCGTCCCTCGCGAAACGGATCAGTTCCTCCTGGGGCCTGGCCGTGCGGCAGGCAACGCACCGCCTGAGCGGCACGTGCCTGCTGGCGCGCGCAGCGGTCACGATCAGCGGTTCTCCTGCGCCGTTTCCGGCTCCTCGTCGTCCACTTCGTCACCGGCGGCAGCTTCATCGCCGGCCGGTGAGCCGTCGGCAGAGACCTCGCCGTCTTCAGGCGCAGCTTCCGCTTCGGACTCCTCCTCTTCGCCATCCTCGCTGGGTGCGGCGCTGAAGAGTGCCTCGAAGGCGGCGCGCTTGGTGTCGCTGCTGGCCGTGGTGTCCTCGACGCGCGAGGCCACCGCCTGCAGGGCGGCATCCAGGTCGCTGACCGTCTCGGAGGGGACGAGGTCGATCTTGAAACCGGTCAGTTTCGCCGCGAGGCGAACGTTTTGCCCGCCCTTGCCGATGGCGAGCGAAAGCTGGTCGCTGGGTACGAGCACGCTCGCCTCACCGGACTCCTCGTCGATGTCGATGGTGCCGACCTTGGCGGGGGAGAGGGCGTTGCGGATGAACTCGCGCGGGCTGGGGTCCCACATGATGATGTCGACGCGCTCCCGCTGCAGTTCGGCAGTGACCGCCTGGATGCGGGAACCGCGGTGACCGATACAGGCCCCGATCGGGTCGACGTTCGGGTTGGTGCTGGTGACGGCTACCTTCGAGCGCTGGCCCGCTTCACGCGAGATGGCCTTGAGCTCCACGGTGCCGTCGGCAACCTCGGGGATCTCCTGGCGCATGAGGTACTCGAGCAGCTCCGGCGCTGCGCGCGAGACGAGGATGGAGGGCCCGCGGCTGGAGAGCTCCACCTTGGAGACATACACCTTGAGGCGCATGCCCACCAGGTAACGCTCGCCCTGGATTTGCTCCTTGGGCGGCATGATCGCCTCGCCGCGGCCCAGGTCGACGAACACGTTCCGCTTGTTGTCGGTACGGCTCACGACCGCGGTGAGGACGTCGCCCACGCGGTCCTTGTACTCCTCGTAGACGATCGCGCGCTCGGCCTCGCGGATCTTCTGGGTGATGACCTGCTTGGTTGTCTGCACGGCGATGCGCGTGAAACGGTCAGGGTCGACGGGGAATTCCATCTCCATGCCGACTTCGACGGTGTCGTCGAGTTCGAGCGCCTCCTCGAGGCCAATCTCCTTGTCCTCGTCCTCGACCGCCTCCACCACCTTGCGGATGACGAGCACTTCGAGCTCACCGGTGTCGGGATCGAGGTTCACCTCGATCTGCTTGCCCGGCTCGATCTTGCTCTCATACGCCTGTTCGAGGGACTCCTCGAACGAGACGAGCAACTGATCCCGGTCGAGGTTGCGCTCGACCGCCAGTTGGTTCAGTGCGTCTATGAAATCTTTGTTCATTGTCTATCTCCTATTCAGTTGTAGTGGAGGCCCTGACGCGCTTCCGCTCCTGCAATGACGCCGCCGTGCAAGGCACCGTGCCCTGGGGGGAGGCGACGGGAATCCCTACCTGGGTTCGGACGGCCACTCCGCAAGCCGCGCACTCTCGATCTCGCCCAGTGCGTACGAGCGCTCCTCGTTGTCGACGTCGAAGGTCACCACGCTGTCCCGCACGTGCAGGATCCGGCCGGTGAAGGTTTCACCGTTCACCCGCACCTTGGCCAGCAGGTCGTGGAACCGCTCGAAATGCCTTGCGGTCGAGAGCGGCCGCTTGCTGCCCGGAGATTCGACCTCCAGGCTGTAGGGCGTCTCGAAAGGGTCAAGGCGGTCGAGCTCGAGCCCGAATGCCTCCGATGCCTCCTGCACGTCATCCATGGACACGACAGCCTCGTCGAGCCTGTCGATGCGCAGCAGCACCCGCCGGCGGCGGCCACCCCGTTCACTTACCGTCAACTCGAGGACCTCGAAGCCAAGTGGCCCAAGTATTCGTTTGGCTGCTTCCTCCAGGTCCATGCGTCCTCCTCCCCAACGACAACAAAAAAGGCGGGTCCCCAGGTACCCACCCGAAAGAGATCGTCGGGAATTTACCGTTGTAATGATAGCAGCAGGGCAGGGCCAACTCAACCAGTTAAGGTACGGGCGGAGGCGCGATATGACGGACCTCACAGGCCATCAACCGAGTGAAGACGCGCGGCGCCGGGCACAGGCTGCCGGCGTCGACCTGGAGCGCGCGCGGGTGGAGGACCCGAACACGTACATGATGCTGTGCAGCGCGCCCCTGCTCTACGCGCACGGGGCGCTGCGGGGACCGGTAACCGAGGTGCTGGAGCGGCAGTTTGCCGGGAAGCAGATCTTCGAGGCCAAACCGGGCAGCTACTCGCTCTTCCTCGGCTTTCCGGAGCCGACCCAGGAGGACCTGGAGCGGCTCGACCGGTCGCTGTTCGAGCTGGCCGGCCGCCTGCGCGGGGTAAACGCCTACTACCGGGTGGTTGAGGACAGCCGCGGAGAACGGCGCGAGTTCGCAGTGCCCGCCGCGCCCGACGAGTGGACCGACGAGGAGGTGCTCGTGGGCCCGTTCGAGAACCAGGCGCAGGCACGCGAGTGGGGTCTGAAGAGGGTCGACGGCAGCCTTGGCTTCACCTTCGACACCCTCTCCCAGGACGGCTACTGGTATTGCGACGTCTTTCGCGGGGAGATCGGCTAGCCGGAGGTCACCGGGTGCCGAGCGGCTGTACGGAGCCCACTGGCTGGAGCTTACCGCCGGTCAGGAGCAGCAAAAGAAACCGCCCGCCGGAATCCATGTGCGGCGGGCGCAACACATGACTTCTGTGACCGTCAGGCTGCCGAGCGGCCCTTCAACGGTCGCAGCGACGTGCGCGCGGCCGAAGCCACCCGCAACCCCACGAACCGATCGCGAAACATGAGCAACTGTTCGCCGTTAGGTCCTACCACCGGCGAACCCAGCTGTAACAGCTCCGGTTTGAGTCTGTTTCGCACCTCACTATCCAAGGATATAGCCCAACGTTGCATGCTGCCCCCTTTATATCCAACGCTGCTCTGTAGAGCAATCAATTGTGTGAATAAGTTGTGAATGCCGTTTCCGGCACCAGTCAGGTTAGCTGTTAGTAAACAGGCAGTCTGTGCCTCCGGTACTAGTTTTCGGAGCCGCGTTGGCAGGGATCGGCGATGAAGTGCAGACAGTTTGTTGACACCCCATATCGAGCGGGCTAGACTCACTTTCATGGCAAGCGACACGGCTTCGCCCTTTAGCAACTAGGCACGAGCTGCAAAGCCGTGCACTCGAACGCTGCCCAGCCGGGTAGTGTTTTTTTTGGCCCGTTTACCGTTGCCGGGAGGAACAGAACAGAGATGCGCGAGAAGGCCCTCGAGGAGATACGTAATGCCAGCGACCTGCAAGCCTTGCAGGAGTTGCGCGTCCGCTACCTGGGCAAGAAGGGCGAGATCACCCAGCGCCTGAAGTCCCTGGCACAGCTCCCGCCGGACGAACGCCGTGAAGCGGGCAAGGAAATCAACCAGCTCAAGACCGAAATCGACACCGCCATTGGCGAGCGCCGCGAAGCGATCGAGCAGGCGCAGCTCCAGGCCAGGCTCGAGCGCGAGAGCCTCGACGTCACCCTGCCCGGGGTAGGCGTGCCCACCGGCGGCCTGCACCTGCTCACCAAGGTCACCAACAAGCTCCTGGACGTGTTCAACTCCCTCGGCTACGAGGTCGTCACCGGCCCCGAGCTGGAGACTGACCATTACAACTTCGGTGCCCTCAACTTCCCGGACGAGCACCCCGCCCGCGATGAGCAGGACACCTTCTGGACGACCGACGGGCGCCTGCTGCGCACCCACACCAGCCCCATGCAGGTGCGCTACATGGAGAGCCGCAAGCCGCCGTTCAAGGTGGTCGTACCCGGCAAGGTGTTCCGCAACGAGGCGGTCGACGCCACCCACGAGGCGCAGTTCCACCAGCTGGAAGCGCTGGTCGTGGGCGAGCGGATCACGATGGCCGACCTGAAGGGCGCGATCGAGGAGATGGCCACCGCACTCTTCGGTGAAGGCACCAAGACCCGCCTGCAACCCGCCTACTTCCCGTTCGTCGAACCGGGGGCCGAGTTCGCCATCTGGTGGCAACACCCCCGCACCGGCGAGTACGAGTGGCTCGAGCTGGGCGGCTGCGGCATGGTCCACCCCGAGGTCTTCAAGGCCGTCGGCTACGAGGGCGTAACCGGCTTCGCCTTCGGCTTCGGTATCGAACGGCTCGCGCTCATCCCCTACGGCATCCCCGACATCCGCTCCTTCTACGCCAGCGACCTGCGGGCGCTCGAGCAGTACCGGGGTGAGGTCTGATGCTCGTACCCTACAGCTGGCTGCAGGAGTTCATCGCCGAGCTGCCGGACGTACACGAGCTGGGCGACCTGCTCAACGGCCTGGGCCTGGCGGTCGAGGAGGTCACGGAGTATCCCGGTGCCCCGGCGGGAACCCGGGTCGTCCGCATCGAGGAGATAAGCCGCATCCCGGAATCCGACCACCTGTGGCTCGCCACCGTGAGCGACGGCGAGAGCACCCACCAGCTGGTGACGGGCGCGCCGAACACCCGTGCGGGCCTGCTCACCGCGTTCGCGCCGCCCGGGACCTACCTGCCCTCTCTTGGTGTCACCGTCGAAGCGAAGGAGATGGCCGGGGTGGAGAGCCAGGGCATGCTCCTCTCGCCCCGTGAGCTGGGCGTGCACGAGTACGCTGGCGGGCTCATCGAGTTCAGTGCCGACACCGCCCTGGGCACCGAGTTGAGCGAACTGTGGCCGGGCGACACCCTCATCGAGCTGGAGCTCACCCCCAACCGGGCCGACGCCTTCAGCCTCCTGGGCGTCGCCCGCGACCTCGCCGCCAAGCTGGACGTGCCCCTCCGGCACCCGGCCGCCGGCCTCGATCAGGGGGACCCCTCTGTGGAGGACGGCCTGCGGGTCGACGTGCAGGACAGGCAGGGCAGCGGTCACTTCACGTTGCGCCGGGTCGACGACCTGCAGGTGGGACCAAGCCCGGTATGGCTGCAGCGCAAGCTGTCGATGCTGGGCCTGCGCCCCCGCAACAACGTCGTCGACGTGACCAACCTGGTGACATTCGAACTGGGCCAGCCCTCCCACGCCTACGACGTCCGCGCGCTGGGCGAGGACACCATCCAGGTGCGGCGCGCCCGCGAGGGCGAGCGCCTGGTGGTGCTGGGCGGCGACGAGCTGGAGCTGCAGGCCAGCGACCTGGTCATCGCCACGCCCGCGCTGGACGGGAGCAGGGCGATCGGGCTGGCCGGCGTCATGGGCGGCGAGCATTACAGCGTCGAGGAGGACACCACCTCGGTGGCGCTGGAGGTCGCCTGGTTCGATCCGGTAAGCGTGCGCAAGACCGCCAAGCGGCACGGGCAGCACACGGACGCCCACTACCGCTTCGAGCGCGGCGTCGACCCGGCGCTGCCGCCGCTGGCGAGCGCCCGGGCGGTGCAGCTGCTCGCCCAGGTTGCCGGCGGGAAGCCCCATCCCGGCATCTCTGTCGCCGGCGGCTTCAGCGGCCGCCCGCCCGTCCGCTACCGTCCCGAGCGCGTCCACTTCCTCATGGACTTCGACGTGGAGCCGACGCTGCAGGCGAGCTACCTGGAGCGGCTGGGCTGCAAGGTCGTGACCGTGGAGGAGGGCGTCTGGGAGGTGACCCCGCCCAGCTGGCGCTTCGACATGAGCATCGAGGAGGACGTGGTCGAAGAGGTGGCCCGCCTGCACGGTTACGAGCACATAGGCGAGACGGTGCCGGTCATGCATTTCGTCCCGCCGGCCACGGACGCCACCCACCGCAAGCTGCGCGAGCAGCTCGCCGGGCTGGGCTTCCAGGAGGCGATCAGCTACGTCTTCACGTCCAGGGCCGAACTGGAGCGCAGCGCGGCCCCGCCTCCCGTCGTGGAGCTGGCCAACCCGCAGGGGGCCGAGAAGAGCGTGCTGCGCACCGCCCTCTACCCGGGCCTCCTCCAGGCCGCCGCCCTCAACCGGAAGCGGCCGGGCGTTGCCCTGTTCGAGGTGGGCAGGATCTTCCTCGAGGAGGAGCTCGAAAGGCTCGCCCTGCTGGTGACCGGCAACTGGTGGACCGATACCTGGCAGCGCGGCCGGCAGGCCGATTTCTACCTCTTCAAGGGGCTGCTCGAGTCGCTGGCCCGCCGGCGCAACGCGACGTTCGAACTCGTTCCCGCGCAGGAGCCGCACCTGCACCCGGGCATAAGCGCGCAGGTGCTGTGGAACGGCGAGCCGGTGGGGAGCATGGGCAAGCTGCACCCGACCGTGGCCCGCTCGTACGAGCTGAAGGACGTCTACGTCGCCCAGCTGGCACTGCCGCTGGAGGCGGGCACGATCCGCTACCGGGACATCCCCCGTCAGCAGTACAACGAGCGCGACCTGGCGATCGTCGCACCCAGGGACGTTAGCTACGCCGCGCTGCGCGAGCTGGTTAGCGGGGCAGCGGGTGAACTGCTCGTCAGCGTGGAGCCGTTCGACGTCTACGAGGGCGCTCCGATCGAGGAGGGCCGGCGCAGCGTCGCCCTGCGGCTGCACTTCCGCCACGAGGAGCGCTCGCTGCGCGACGAGGAGGTGGACGGCTTCATGGAGAGCGTCGTGGCAGCCGTGCGGGAGGCCGGTTTCACGATCCGCGAGTAGGGGAGGCTCCTACCTTCGCAGGAAGCGGCCTCATCGGGGCGTGCGGTAGATTACTGCATGGCTCAGAGTGAAAACCCAATGCAGCAGTTCGTACCCGCGGCAGCGGCCGGCCTTGGCAATGCCGTTGCGCGGGTACGGAATGCAGTCGCGCAAAGGCTCCCCGGCGAGCGGCCACGACAGGTCGTGATCGAGCTGCACGGCAGCTACCCGGCCAGGAAGCCGAAGCAGAAGCTGGTGGACCCGATGGCGTTCCTGGGCGGCGAGCGACCCACTACCCTCGAGGAGTTCTCCGGCCAGGTGGACGAGATCCTCCGCTCCCCGTTCATCGAGGGCGTGGTCTTCCGGTTCGGTTCGCTGGACCCGGGCTACTCTGCCCTTTACGCGCTTGCCCGGGAGTTCGCCCGGCTCAGGGCGTCCGGGAGGCGCGTGACCGTGTGGGCGAGCGAGCTGAGCACCAGCACCTACTACCTGGCGGCCGCGGCCGACGAGGTCGTGATGCCCGAGAGCGCCATGCTGATGGTGAACGGTTTTGGCCTCACCACGCTGTTCATGGGCCAGGCGTTCGACCGGCTGGGCATCCGCTACGAGAAGCGGGCGATCCGGGAGTACAAGAATGCGGGGGACCAGTTTGCTCTGCCTGCCATGAGCGACGCCCAGCGCGAACAGTACGAGGAGCTGGTGGAGAGCATCGAGCGCCACTACGTCGAGTTCGTCGCCGAACGGCGCAGGACGACCGTCGAGGCGGTGCGCTCGTGGATCGATGAGAGCGTCAGCTCGGCCGCGCGTGCGCAGCAGCTGGGCATGATCGACCGCATCGCCTACGAGGATGAGCTGCCCCGCGATGGGGTGAAGACCTACAGGGAGGCCCAGCGCTTCATCCCCGCCCGCACCGACCGGGACACGCAGGGCCGCGTGGCGGTCGTGAGCCTCGAGGGGATGATAGTGACCGGCAAGTCGCGCAAGATGCCGCTGCCGCTGCCGCTGTTCGGCGAGCAGATGGCCGGCAGCGAAACGATCGTGCGCGCCCTGCGCACCGCCGGCAAGGACCCAGGCACGAAGGCGATCGTGTTCCACGTCGAGTCGGGCGGCGGCTCGGCGCTCGCCAGCGACCTCATCTGGCGCGAGGTGATGCTGCTCGCCCGGCGCATGCCCGTGGTTGCCGTGATGGGCGACGTGGCCGGCAGCGGTGGCTACTACGTGCTCACCCACGCCACCCGCGTCCTGGCTGCGCCCACCACCATCACCGGCTCGATCGGCGTGGTGCTGGGCAAGTTCGTGCTGTCGGAATTCAACGAACGGTACGGTTTCAACCCCGAGAGTGTCCTGCGCGGCCGGCACGCCGACCTGCTCAGCTCCAGCCGCAGCTGGGATGAGGGGGATGACGAGGTGCTGTGGCGCTTCAACAACGAAATCTACGACCGCTTCACCGCGCGTGTCGCGCAGGGGCGCGGGCTTAGCCAGGCGCAGGTCGACGAGATAGGCCGCGGGCGCATCTGGTCGGGAGCGACGGCCGCGAGGATTGGACTGGTGGACGAGCTGGGCGACATTGGCCTCGCCATAGAGCGCGCCCGCGAGCTGGCCGGCCTGCCGGCCCACGCCCCGGTCTGGAACGTCCACGCGCCCGCAAAGCTGCTGCTGCCCGAGGAGAAGGACCCACAGGCGCTGCTGCGCCAGCTGGCGCCCCACCTGTCAGGGCCGGTGCTGCTCACCCAGCCCACGGGGGTGAAGCTGAGCCGCTGACCGGGTCAATCGTGAGCAGCGCCGCCGTAGGACAGCCGGTGATGGCGGATAATCAGCGCGAGGGGAGGCGCGAAACGTGGGAATCATCTGGTGGATTATCCTCGGTGCGATCGCCGGCTGGCTTGCCAGCCTGATCATGCGCACCAACCAGGGCATACTGCTTGACATCGTCGTCGGGATCGTTGGCGCCATGATTGGCGGGTTCGTCTTCCGACTGTTCGGCGGGGCCGGCGTAACCGGCTTCAACCCGTACAGCCTGCTGGTGGCGCTCGTCGGGGCGGTGATCCTGCTCTGGATTGTGAAAGCGGCTTCGCGAAGGGCCTGAGGGGCTTGTCCCGCGCGGCATAGTCCCGCGCAGCCGACCGGGCCGTGTGAAGCCATGAAAAAGTGGCGGGCCTGCAACCGATGGTGGTTGCAGGCCCGTTCTCTTGCGCACGCGGGCCGCGTGGGCCGCGTGGGTCAGCTGTGCCGGAGTTGCGTCCCCTAAATGAACCCTTGGTTGCGCAGGATGATGAAGAGGATCACGGCTACGGCCCCGTAGAGCACCCAGCGGATCGCCTTGAGGCCGGCCTTGGCGGCCCCGTCACCGAGCTCCTCGCGGGCGCGCTCCTGCTCGGTGCGGTTGCGCACCCGTTGCGCGCGGCGCAGGTGGCGCACGCTCTTGCCCACCTGACCGTTGCGGCGGTAGGCGACACCCAGGTTGTGGTGTGCGTTCGCGAAGTCCTCGTTGAGCCTGAGCGCCTGCTCGTAACACTCGATCGCCTTGTCGAAGGCGTCCTCCTCCAGGTAGACGTTGCCCAGGTTGGTGAGCGCCCGGTAATGCTTGGGATCGAGTTCCGTGGCCTGCTCGAACGCCTCCCGCGCCTCGGGGTAGTCGCCGGCGAAGGCGTGGGCGGTGCCCTGCTGATTCGCAACCTCGGCCCTGAACCAGCGGAAGGGGAAGGCCTGCAGGGAGGCGAGTGCCTCCTCGGTCTGTGCGTGGTTGATCTGCTGGGAGACCTCTTCGAGGCGCTCGATCTCGCCGCGGATCTGTGACCAGTCCACCACGGGGGGCGCGTCCTCGAGTGCTTCCAGGAGGCGTTTGGCGCGCCGCCACGCCTTCTCGCGCACCGCCTCGTGAATCTCCTTCAGGGCATGGAGGCCCCTGCGGACCTCGTTGTCGTCCTCCTCGGAGAGGAGGTAGAGCTTCTGTGCCTCGTCAAAGCGACCCGCTTCGAGAGCATCGCGCCAACTTCCTGTCGCTACTGTCATGCCGAATCTCCGTCACCGTGCAGGGCGCCGGCGTAAACCTCCAGGTAACGCCCGGCCGAGCGCTCCCACGAGAAGTCCTGCCTCATCGCCCTGCCCATCATCTCGTTCCACTCGTCCCCGTGCCACCGCTCCAGCGCCTGGCCGGCCGCCCACAGCAGGGCACTGGCCGACATGGCGCAGAACAGAAACCCCGTCTCCCCGTGCCTGATGGTATCCCGTAGACCGCCTACCTGTCTGGCGATGGGGAGCGCGCCGTAGCGCATGCCGATCATCTGCGTGAGCCCGCACGGCTCGAAGCGCGAAGGGATCGCCACGGCGTCGGCGGCCGCGTACACGAGGTGGGCGAGCGTCTCGTCGTAGCCGATGTGCGCGGCTATCTGCTCCTCATCCCGGGCGAGGCCGGCGACCCACTCCTCCAGCTCCCTGTCGCCGCTGCCCAGCACGAGCAGGGACCAGCCGCCCTCCACCAGGCTGCGGGCGGCGGCACAGAAGATGTCGATCCCCTTCTGCTCCACCAGCCGCGAAACGACCGCCATGAGCGGCCGCTCGCCGGCCAGCCCGAAGCGCTCGGTGAGCTGCCGTTTGGCGGTCCGCTTGCCGCTCGGGTCCTGCGCACTGTACGGCTGCGGAATGTGCGGGTCGTTCGCCGGATCCCACAGCCCGGTGTCGAGGCCGTTCAGGATGCCGGTCAGCTTGCCCTGCAGGTGCCTGAAGGTGCCGTCCAGGCCAAACCCCGCCTCGGGCGTCATCAGCTCCTGGGCGTAGGTCGGGCTCACGGTGGTGATCGCATCGGCGAAGCCCAGCCCGCCCTGCAGGGCGTTGGCGCGGCCAAAGTGGTTGAGGTAGGAGCCGCGTAGCTCGTCGGGCAGGCGCAGCCAGTGGAGCACCTCCCCCAGGTCCGATTCGCCCTGGTACTGGGCGTTGTGAACCGTGATGACCGACGGCAGGAAGGGGAAACCGTCGGGCAGGTGCCAGCCGCGTTGCAGGATGATGGGCAGGTAGGCGCTGTGCCAATCGTTGGCGTGTACAACGTGCGGCCGGAAGCCGAGGCGCGCCGCCACCTGGGGGACGCTGCGCGAAAAGAGGGCGAAGCGCCGGATGTCATCCGGGTAGCCGTAGAGCCTCTCGCGCCGGAAGGACTCGTGGCCCACGAACGCGTAGCGCACGCCGTCCCGCTCCAGGGTGCCGACCCCAACCCGCTCGGTTCCGGCAGCGAAGGGGATCTCGATGTCGCCTATCCAGAGTGGCGCGCCGCCTTTCAGGGTGGCGTACCAGGGGGTGACCACCAGGACCTCGTGGCCCAGGCCTGCGAGGGCCGGGGGCAAGGAACCCGCGACATCCCCCAGACCCCCCGTCTTGCTGAAGGGGTAGACTTCGCTGGATACGAACAGTACCCGCATCTCTACAGTCTTGCACTGATTGGCGGCCCGTTCTGCTACTTACGGTGCTCCTGGTAAGCGCAAACTATACTTGGTCCCAGGAGCAAACATCCCGGGAGGTTCGATGAAACGCAGATTACTTATATTTGTCCTGGTTGCCCTGGGAGCGTCCATAGTTGTCGTCGACGCCCAGTTCTCCCGGGATTTCACGGAAGAGTTCTTGCAATCCCCCACCGGAAGGGCACTCCTGCAAAGCTACGGCACGATCAAGTCCAACTATCTGGAGGACGTTGACGATCAGGAGCTGTTGCGTGGTGCCATCAACGGGATGTTGCAGTCCCTCGAGGACCCCTACTCCTACTACAAGACCCCGGAAGCGGCCAGCCGTGATGCCGAGGACCAGTCCGGCTCGTTCGAGGGCATAGGCGCGGTCCTGACGGTGCGTAACCGCCAGACCGGCGAGGGCGTCGAGGTGCTAACCGTCTACAGCGACGGTCCCGCCGCCAGGGCCGGGGTGCAGCGCGGCGACATCTTCCTCACGGTTGATGGCGTCGACGTGTCCGACATGACACCCACCGATGTTGCCGACCTCGTCCGCGGGCCGGAGGGCTCTACGGTGCGGCTGGAGATGCAGCGACCCGGCGAGGACGACATCGTCACCTTCGAGATCGTGCGCGGCCAGATCCAGGTTGTCTCTGTCGAGTCGACCCTGCTGCCGGACAACGTCGGTTACGTGAGCATCACCACCTTCGCGAATCACCGCCTCCACCAGCAGCTCGTCGAGCAGCTCGAGGAGCTCCAGGAGCAGGGCGCCACCTCGCTCATCCTCGACCTGCGCGACAACGGCGGCGGCTTCCTCAACCAGGGGATCCTGG
>CALKAI010000118.1 GCA_937983275.1 uncultured Trueperaceae bacterium
GGCGGGGTTCCCCCAGGTTGACGGTTCGGTGTTCTCTGCGCTGTGGCTGGGCATGACCAGTGTCCCGGTGGGACCCAGCGCGGCGAGCAGAGCTTCGATCACGGCAACCGGCCCGCCCGCTACCCAGCCGAGGGAGCTGAGGGAGCCGTGCACGAGTACCGTTTGCCCCTTGCGCAGGCCAATTCGCCCGAACTCCTCGAGCAGTCTGGCGACCGTCAGCGGCCTTGGGCTTGCCGCCACGACCCGCGCTTCAGGCATTGGGTCGAAGCAGGTGATCCAGGCAGGGACTGTAATCGATGCCCTGTCTGAAGTCGACCGCTAGGTCGGCAACCGTGAACTGCGCGAGTACCTCGAGGACGGCGTCGCGCAGGCGCCGCCAGATGCTGTTCCGGGCGTGGCAGCGGTCCTCCACGATGCACGGCTCGTGCCACTTGAGGCTTATGCACGAGAGGGGCGCAACCGGCCCGTCGATCGCCCGCATGACGTCGCGCAGGTTGATCTCCTCGGGTGGCCTGGAGAGCATGTAGCCGCCGCCCATGCCCTTCTTGGAGACGACGATCCCGTGTGCTCCCAGGGCAGAAAGCACGCGCAGCAGGTAGGGCCGCGCCACACCCGTTTCCCTGCTCACCTCTTCGCTGGCGATAAACCTCTGAGGGCTCTGGATGGCAAGGTAGCCGAGCGCCTTCAGGGCGTAAATGTCTGTTGTCGAGAGTCGCATGGGGGCATTCTATGGCGAGGGCCCGGCCCGGAATAACTTCCTACCGTTCCTTGACCGCCTCGATCAGGGCGATCGTCGAGCGCCATTCGACCTGCCGCCCCAGGAGTCCGCGCACGGCCCGCTCGACGACTTCGATCTCCTCGGGGGAGAGCGTCTTGGCCAGCACGGCGCGGTAGCTGCCGCCATTCGTGCCTTCGGCACCGAACCAGCCCTCGATGAGGTCGCGGCCCACCTGCCTGACGGTGGTTTGCCGTTCCTCATGCACGCGCACCCGGGTGAAACCGGCGGCCTCCAGCGCACTCTTCGTAACGTCTGGGCGCCAACTGAAGCGGGGGGCAGAGGAGTTCGTGTAAACCGAGTTCTCTGCCTCCTGCCAGCGGTTGAGAAGTTCGTCGGGCAGGCCGTCTACCGCTGCGAGGTCGTAGATTCGCTGGCCGGCCAGCGGGTAGGGCTCGATGGTGACGAGGCGGCCCTCTTCGAGCAGGAGCCGCAGCGAAGCCTGCGCGAGCACGTCCTGGTCGGCCGCATCGAAGAAGATGCCATGACCCAGGATGCGGTCGAACCTGACCTCATCCTCGTCGTCTGCGAGTTCGAGGAGGTTTTGCCGTCTGACGACCGGCCGGTCCAGTTCGGGCAGGCGCTGGGCCTGCTGCTCCAGTGCCTGCGCCTCCCGTTCCTCAGGGACGAGGCTCCACACCTGACCCTCGGGGGCCTTGCGCACGGCTTCCCAGGTGAGCAGGCCGGTGCCGGCGTTTACGTCCAGCACGAGGTGATGCCGTTCGATGCGGGCCAGTTCGAAGAGGCGCTCGCGCTGCCCGGCCAGGCGCTGGCCGGCCTCGCTGATGGTGCGCTGCAGCCAGCGCTCCCTGGCGCTGTCGCGGGGGCTGTCGGTGAGTACCTCAGGCGGAGCGCAAAAGCCCGAATCATCCAGCATCGCCGCCAGTTGCGCCTCCCGGCGGCGAGCCACATCGTCACTGATGCTGTGCTCAAAACCTTGCTGGGACGGCTGGTAGAAAACCTTCCCCTGGAGGGTGTCCGGCAGGTACTGCTGTGCCACCCAATGGTCGCGGTAGGCGTGCGGGTAGAGGTAGCCCTCGCCGTGACCGAAGCCCTCCTTGTCGCGTGAGGAGTCGCGCAGGTGGTTGGGCACTTCCGCCTCGCGCTCCTTCTGCACCGCGTCCAGCGCGTCGAAGAAGGCGAAGGTGGAGTTGCTCTTCGGTGCGGTTGAGAGGTAGAGGGCGGCCTGGGCGAGGTGGAAGCGGCCCTCGGGCATGCCAACGTAATCAAATGCCCGGCTGGCGGCGATCACCTGCTGCAGCGCGTTCGGATCGGCCATGCCTACGTCTTCACTGGCGAAGATGATCATGCGCCTGAATATGAAGCGGGGGTCCTCGCCGGCGTAGACCATCTTTGCCATCCAGTAGAGTGCCGCGTCGGGGTCCGATCCGCGCATGCTCTTGATGAAGGCGCTGATCGTGTCGAAGTGCGCGTCGCCCTCCTTGTCGTAGAGGACTGCGCGGCGTTGGATGGATTCCTCTGCCACTTCCCGGGTGAGGATGATTTGCGAGTTTTCGTCCGGCTCGGTCGTGGTTACCGCCAGCTCGAGCGCGTTGAGGAGTGCCCGCGCATCGCCGTTCGCTACGTTCACGAGGTGGTCCAGCGCGTCCTCCTCGAGGCGGACGTCGAGCTTGCCGAAGCCGCGCACCTGGTCGTTCAGCGCCTGGCGGGCGACCTTGCGCAGGTCGTCCTCGGTGAGCGGTTTCAGCTGGAAGATGCGCGAGCGGCTCACCAGCGCCTTGTTAACCTCGAAGTAGGGGTTCTCGGTGGTGGCGCCGATGAGGATGACCGTGCCGTTCTCCACCCAGGGGAGCAGAGCATCCTGTTGCGCCTTGTTGAAGCGGTGCACCTCGTCGACGAAGAGGATCGTGCGCTTGCCCATCTTGCGCCTGCCGCTGGCGTCGGCGACGGCCTCGCGGATGTCCTTCACGCCTGAGAGGACCGCGTTGAGTGCCGTGAAGTGTGCCCGGGTCGAGTTGGCGATCACCCGGGCGAGTGTGGTCTTGCCGGTGCCGGGTGGGCCGTAGAAGATGAGGCTCGAGAGTTGATCGGCCTGGATGGCCCTGCGCAGCAACCTGCCGGGGGCCAGGATGTGGTCCTGGCCTATGTACTCCTCGAGGTTCCGCGGGCGCATGCGCGCGGCGAGGGGCTGGTCGAGGTCGCTTTCGAATAGGGATCGTTCGTTCATCGGGTCACCAGAGTCAAAGGATCATCATAG